>CAYHNK010000092.1:0-14376 GCA_964357695.1 uncultured Bdellovibrionales bacterium
AGGTCCTTGGCCACCTTGGCAAAGCGTGCCCCGAGCTCCTTGTCCTTGGTCTGCGCGGCAAGTGCCTCGGCCCAGTACATGGCCAAGTAGAAATGGCTGCCGCGGTTGTCGATCTCCCCGACCTTGCGCGCCGGCGACTTGTTGTTGTCGAGGAACTTGCCAATGGCCGTATCGAGCGTCTCAGCAAGGAGGGTCGCCCGCGCGTTGCCGAACGTCATGCCGATGTGCTCGAGCGAGGCCGCAAGCGCCGAAAACTCTCCGAGCGAGTCCCAACGCAGGTAGCCTTCCTTCTGGAACTGCTGCACGTGCTTGGGCGCCGAGCCGCCGGCACCGGTCTCAAAGAGGCCGCCGCCCGCAAGCAGTGGTACGACGGAGAGCATCTTCGCCGACGTGCCAATTTCGAGGATGGGGAACAGATCGGTCAGATAGTCGCGCAGCACGTTGCCGGTCACCGAGATGGTGTCCTGGCCTTTGCGGATGCGCTCAAGCGAAACCTTCATCGCCTCGACTGGGTGCAGGATACGGATCTCCAGGCCCTTGGTGTCTTGTTCCTTGAGATAGGTCTCGACCTTGGCGATGACCTGCGCGTCGTGCTTGCGGTTCTTGTCGAGCCAGAAGATGGCTGGAGCGCCGGTGACCTTCGCGCGACGAACGGCGAGCTTCACCCAATCGCGAATAGCGATGTCTTTCGTCTGGCAGGCGCGAAAAATGTCGCCCTCCTCCACCTTCTGCTCGAGCAGGGTCTCGCCGGTCGCTTCGACGACGACGCGCAGAGTCCCGGCCGCGGGCGCGATGAAGGTCTTGTCGTGTGAGCCATACTCCTCGGCCTTTTGCGCCATCAGGCCCACATTCGGCACGCTGCCCATGGTGGCCGGATTGAGGGCGCCGTGCTTTTTGCAGTCCTCGACGATGGTCTTGTACGTCGTGGCGTAACAACGGTCGGGGATCATCGCCTTGGTGTCGTGCAGCTTGCCGTCCGGGCCCCACATCTTGCCTGACTCGCGGATGACGACCGGCATCGACGCATCGACGATGATGTCGTTGGGCACGTGCAAATTGGTGATGCCCTTGTCCGAATCCACCATCGCGAGGGCTGGGCGCGTCGCGTAGACGGCCTTGATGTCGGCCTCGATCTCGGCCTTCTTGTCGCTCGGCAGGGTCTGGATCTTCGCGACCACATCACCGAGACCGTTGGCGGGATTGACGCCGAGCTCCTTGAAGGTCTTCGCGTGCTTGTCGAAAACCGTCTTGTAGAAGACGGTCACCGCGTGACCAAACATGACCGGGTCGGAGACCTTCATCATGGTCGCCTTCAGATGCAACGACAGGAGCAGGCCGTTTTGCTTCGCGTCTTCGATCTGCTGCTCGTAGAATTTGCGCAGCGCCTTGACGTGCATCACCGACGTATCGAGGATCTCACCGTCCACGAGCCCGAGCTTCTTTTTGAGCACGGTCACCGAGCCGTCCTGCCCGGCGAGCTCGAAGCGCACCTCGGTGGCCTTCTTGATCGTGACGGAATTCTCGCTGCCGTAAAAGTCGCCGTCCGTCATGTGCACCACATGCGACTTGGAGTCACCGGTCCAGGCGCCGAGCTTGTGCGGGTGTTTCTTCGAGAACGCCTTCACCGCGGCGGGCGAGCGGCGATCGGAGTTGCCCTCGCGCAGCACCGGATTGACCGCGCTGCCGAGCACCTTGGCAAAGCGTGTCTGCAGCGCCTGCTCCTCGTCGTTCTTTGGGCTCTCGGGATAGTCGGGGATCTTGTAGCCGTGCGACTGTAGCTCACGAATGGCCTCTTTGAGCTGCGGGATCGAGGCAGAGATGTTCGGCAGCTTGATGATGTTGGCCTCGGGCGTGTGCGTCAGCTCGCCCAGCTGCGTGAGGTAGTCGGGAATGCGCTGCGCCGCACTCAAGCTCTCGGGGAAATTCGCAATGATGCGCCCGGCGAGCGAGATGTCGCGCGTCTCCACGGCGACACCCGTGCCCTGGGTAAAGGCGCGCACGATGGGCAAGAGCGAATACGTTGCCAGTGCGGGCGCCTCGTCGATTTGGGTCCAGATAATGGTCGACGTCTTGGTCATGACGACTTCTCCTTGTGCAGCCCGGACGCGTCCTTGCCGGGACTTGAATCGAGCGACGATGCGCGGGGTGTATAGCGCGGGTTCGACGCCGCGGCAACGCGCGCCCTCGCCACGTCCCGCGCCTCGCGCACCGCCTGCTGCAATCGCCGCGTGAGCACGCGGGCGTTCACCTCGTCGCGACCCACCCGGATGGGCGTGCCGATGTGAATGGCGACGTTGCCGCGCGCCGCATAGCAAGCGCTGCCCTTCGGGAGCAGCCAGTCCGTTCCGGCCACACCGACGGGAATGAGCGGCACACCGCTCGCGAGTGCCAGCCGCGCGGCCCCGGAGTTGAACGGACCGAGCTCCCCAGTGCGCGAGCGCGTCCCCTCGGGAAACGTCAGTACGGACACGCCGTCTTCTAAGCCACGCTGCGCGCGCGCCAAAAGGAGCAGGGCGCTCTTCGCATCACCGCGGTCGACTGCCAAGTACCCGGCGGCCCACAGGCCCAAGCCAAAGAGTGGCACGTGAAACAGCTCACGCTTGACCATCCAGCGGATCTGTCCGGGGAGACTAAAAAGATAAACCACATCGGCGAGCGACTGATGATTGGGACACAAGATCGCGGGCCCGGCGCCCAGATGCTCGACGCCGCTCATCGTCAATTGATAGCGAGGATGAACACGCACCATGAGGCGATAGGCCCCGGCGAGAATGAGATGCGCGACGCGCCGACGGCGGTCCCCGACGAGTGGCCCCAACACACCGGCGATGACCGTGGGAAACACCGCCACCACCAGACAGCTGACAGCGAGCACCCACGTAAAGAGCGTCCACCACCACGAGGCACGCTGCGCAAACGCGCGTGGCATGGCATCGTGCATTACGGCGGACCTCCCACCGCGGCGACGCCGGGGGCCGCTACGGCTGGGGCGATTTGATTGAAGACGATAGCGCGCATGACCGCCGGGAACACCTGGCGCAAGAACGCGGTCGTCGCCGTATTCTCTGGCACCTCAACGAGATCGGTTTCGTAGAGCGGGTCGCGACCGCGCGTATCGAAACAGCGCACACCCGCCCTACCCGGGGCGCTGTAGCAGCCACGATCGGGGAACCGATAGTCAATGCCCTGGTCGGACTCGTAGACCCACGGGCTCCCAACGCCGTCCCACACGCTGCGCCCGACCCACGTCACGCGCCCCTCACCGCCGACGATAGCCGCGATGCTGGGTGCGACGTCGATCTGGTGCACGGGAAAGCTCGCCGCACGCGGCACGGGCAGACGAGCGCTGATGAACGCCAGCGGGATGCGAAAGTGCACCTCTTTGCGCTGCGCTTCGGTCAACGGTCCCTGCGGCGCGATGCGCGCACTGTGGTCGCCGAGCAGCACGACGAGCGTATTGCTCGCCAACGGGCTCGCGAACAGCGTCGCAAAGAAATCACCCAGCGCCCCATCGACGTAGTGCAGACGCGACAGATACCCCGCATACTCCTCATCGTCGCGCGCCATCGCCGCGAGCGCCTCGGGGATCGGTCCCTCGGGGATGACGCTGTAGGGGTGATGGGTCGAAATCGTCAGCACGTTGGCAAACACCGGCGCCCCCGGTGCCGCAAGCTCCTCGACGAGGCGCACGGTTTCTTGCAGGAATGGCTGATCGGCAAGGCCCCACTGGCCGATGCGCTCGCGAATGCCGCGCGCCGCGTAGTACTCCTCGTCAAAAAAGAGCTGCGTGCCGTGCAGACTCTCGAACGCCTGCTTGCCGTGGAAGTTCTTGCGAAAGCTGTTCATCCACGCCGTGCGATAGCCGTGCCCGACAAGAAACTGCTGTAGGCAGTCGACGCGTACCGTGGTGTGCGCGATGTAGGTCGCCGCACCCAGGGCGTTGGGCAGCATCGAGCACAGGGTACTGAACTGGCCGCGCACGGTCTCACCCGCGGTGAGACTCGACGCGTACGCCTGCGTGAACTGCACCGCGTGCTTGGCGAGCACCTCGTGCAGGCGGGGAAAGAGCGCGGGGCCGATCCGCGGCGACAACAGCTCGTAGGCACGCACGCTTTCGAGAAAGAGCACGATGACGTTGGGCGGCACATCGGTGTCGAGCCCGAGACTAACACGCAGCTCGCGGGTCTGTTGTGCATCGGTGTGGAGCGTGCGCACGAGCGGCCAATTGCGACCCGACGACGTCAGCGTCGGCGCATGCGTCGCGTCGCGCGGGTCGAGATCCCGGTAGGCGGCGAGCACTTCCCCGGGATCTGGCGCGTTCTTGTCAGGCCGCAAGAGGTCGCCCCAGTCGCCACCCACGCCCGAGTACAGCCCGCTGCGGGAGTTCTGCTCCACCCAGATGCGCACGATCGAATCGTTGAGCGGTCGCGTACCGCCGTGAATGCCGAGCCAAGTGGGTCCGCGCCAGCACAGCAGCAGGAGCGCCACGAGCCCGAGGGCAGGACGCCAGGCGGCGCGCTGACGCGCAAGCCAGCCAGACGGACGCACGGTGGACGTGCCGGCGACGCGACGTAACGCCATCGCAGACAGTATCGGCGCGGTCCCCAGGGCCAGCAGCGCCGCCGCTGCGCTCACGAGCACGAGCGCGCTCGCCCCCAGCGACGCTGCCGAGCCACCCACGACGGTGGCGTCTCGCCAGTGCAGGCGCACGATCCACCAATCGAGCGGCATGCCGAAGAAGCGAAAGTAGACCACGTTGGCGGCCGAGGCAGCCCAGACGAGCACGGCACCGAGCGCCCAGCCGACCCACCGCGGCACAGTGAGCATGCTCCACAGCGCGAGCCCAAGGAGACTCGCGAGGGCCACGCCAAGGCCATCGCGTACGATCCCGCTGACGAGCCCGAAGCGCAGCGCCTCACCCACGCCATAGCTCAGCTCACGCGCGAGCTGCACGCGCAAGAGCAGCAGCGACACGAGGAGCAACACCGGTGCGATAAGGCGCAGCCACACGGTCGCGGTGCGTTGGAACAATCGATCCGGCATGATCTACGGCCTGCGAATACCCTCAACGCTCAGGCGGCGTCCACCGCCCGACGACCACCCAAAGCGGATCCACACGGCCTCGTCGCCAAACAGCTCGGGCATCTTGTCGGCCCATTCCACCACGACGAGCGCGTCGCGTCGTGCAAGCTGCTCCTCGAGACCGAGCGCGCGGGCACTCGCCACATCCTCTAAGCGGTACAAGTCCACGTGCACCAGCAGGCCGCGCTCCGCGGGATACTCGTTGACGAGCGTGTAGGTGGGACTGAGCACGTCGGATGTCTCGGCGACGCCCCAACCTTGCGCGAGCCCCTGCACAAACGTCGTCTTGCCGGCCCCCAGCTCACCGACGAGCGCCACCACTTGCCCGAGGGCCAACCGACCACAAAGACGCTTGGCAAGCGCACGCGTCGCCCCAGCGTTGGGCGTTGTCACCGACCACGTCTCACTCATTCGCGTCCCCTACCTCCACCAGCGGGCGAGCACCGTTCCGAGACTATCGACGACATCGCTCGCGACCATACTCGTCTCGCCACAGCGCACCGCAGCGTCGTCGCCAGCGCAGGCATGCAATAGGGCGCCAGCCACCGCGGCGCGCCCAGGCTCGAGCCGCTGCGCGAGCAACGAGCCTATCACCCCCGCGAGCACATCGCCCGTCCCACCGGTGGCAAGGCCAGCGTTGCCTGCTGCGATGAGGGTCGCGCGCCCCGCGGGCTCCGCCACCACCGTCCCCGCGCCTTTGAGCACGACGACCATGCCGCGCTCGTTGGCCAGCTGCAGCGCCGCCGTCACGCGGTCGCCTTGAATTTCGTCCACGGTGCGCCCGGTCAGCCGCGCCATCTCTTTCGGGTGCGGCGTCACGACCAGCGGTGCCTTGACGCCCTGCCACAACGACGGGTCTTCGGCCATGAGGTTGAGACCATCGGCGTCGAGGCAAATCGGCACGGTGGCGCATGCGAGCAGCGCCCGCAGATCGTCGCGACACGAAGGGCGCCGCGAGAGCCCGGGGCCGACAACGAGCGCGGTCGCTTCGACACACAGCCGCGCCGCCCACGCGTCGGGGGACTCGCCGTGGCGCTCGCGCAGCATCACCTCGGCGGGTCGCGATGGCGCCGCGCGCACCGTCGCTTCGTCTGCTCCCCAGCTGACGAGCCCAGCGCCGCTGCGCATGGCCCCGCGCAGGGTCAAAAGTGCCGCCCCCGGCGTCTCCGGACTGCCCGCCAGCACGACGACGTGGCCAAAGTCGCCTTTGTGGCTGTGTGGTGAGCGCTGCACGATGAAGGTCGGCAGATCCTCCTGACTGACTACGCTCCCCAACACGGGCAGCGCCGCGGCCAACCGATCCGGAATACCGATGTCGACCACCTCCAGCTCCCCGCGCATCGCCGCCCCAGGATGCAGGTAGTGCCCACGCTTGGCATACGCAAACGTCACGGTGACGCTCGCACGCACCGCGCGACCCAGCACCGCCCCCGTGTCCGCGCTGACGCCGGAAGGAATGTCGACCGCAATGATGGGACAGCGCGCCGCGTTGAGCGCATCGATCGCCTCAGCGACCCAACCCGTCACTGTGGCGCTCACCCCAGTCCCAAGCAACGCATCCACAGCGGCATCGGCCTGCGCCAACGCGCGCCCCAACTCGCGCATGCCCTCCTCGTCACGCACGTCGACGAGGGTCACGGGATCTGCGACCACGAGCGCCGCGAGCGCCGCCGCGGCATCCGTCTTCAATCGTGTGCGGTCGCCGACGACAAACACCGCGACCTCGTGCCTCTTGGCGGCGAGCGCTTTGGCCGCGACAAAGCCATCGCCACCGTTGTTGCCCACGCCACAGACGACGACGATGCGCGCGCGCTTGCCCTCGAGCCATCGCGTACAGCGCTCGGCCACCGCCCTGCCAGCGACTTCCATGAGCACGCGGCCGGGCACGGCACAGGTCTCGATGGCTCGTGCGTCGAGCTCGCGCATCTCGAGCGCACTGACGACTCGCTTCATCGCGCCCGCCCCTTCCCCGTCACGATGCGAGGAGTTGTTGCATGTCGCGCACCGCGCGCTCGAGCCCCACCATCAAGGACTGCGCGACCACCGCGTGCCCGACCACGAACTGCTCGATCTCGTCTATCGGCACGAGCGCCGCAATGTTCTGGTAGCTCAGACTGTGACTTGCCGACACGCGCATACCGAGCTTGTTCGCGGCACGGGCCGCATCGACGAGTCGCTGGAGCTCGGTCCGTCGGTCGACGAGGCTGCGCGCCTGCGCGTACTTGCCGGTATGCAGCTCGACGGCCGTCACATCGATGCGGTGCACCGTGCGCACGTGATCGAGATCTGGCTCGATGAGCAAGATCACGTCGATGTCGGCATCACGCAGACTCTGGACATACTTGCGCAGGTGGTCGCGGTCGCGCGCCACGTCGAGTCCGCGCTCAGTCGTCGCCTCGTCGCGCTGCTCGGGCACGAGGGTGATGGCGTCGGGCTTGATGTCGTAGGCGAGCTTGAGCATTTCCTGCGTCGGTGCGAGCTCGAGCGTCAGGCTCGTGCGCACCAGCTGGCGCAAGAGACGCGCGTCGCGCTCCTGGATGTGCCGTCGGTCCTCGCGCAAATGAGCGACGATGCCATCGACCCCCACGAGCTCGGCCGCCAGCGCCGCCGCCACAGGATCAGGCAGGGTCGCCCGCCGTACCTGCCGCAGGGTCGCCACATGATCGATGCGCAGAGAGAATCGACGTCGTCGCATGCTACCCCCATCCGATCGCTACCCAAGGGCGCGACCGATCTCCTTGGCAATATCCGCCGCCCAAGCCGCAATCCGCTGCGCATCGGGTCCTTCGACGAGCACACGCGCCTTGGGCTCGGTGCCCGACAGACGCACGAGCACCCGCCCGTCTCGGCCGAGCTCACGCTCAACCTGCGCTATCGCGCGTTGCAGACTGTCAATCTCTTCGAGTGGGCGACGCACGCGAATCGCCACGTTCACCGTCGCCTGTGGATACGGCACGAGCAATTGACGAAGCTCGGACAGCTTGGCGCCTGTGCGCCGCATCACGCCGAGTAGCTTGAGCGCCGCCAGCATACCATCCCCAGTGGTCGCGTGCTCGAGGTACACGAGATGGCCAGACTGCTCGCCCCCGAGCGAGTACTGCCCGCGTCGCATCTCCTCGACGACATAGCGGTCACCCACCTGCGTGCGCACCACCTGACCACCGAGCTCTTCGACTTTGCGGTCGAGCGCCAGGTTGGACATCACCGTGGCGACGAGCGTGCGGTGACGCAGCGTGCCGGCCCGCAGCATCTCGGCGGCACTGAGCGCGAGCAGCGTGTCACCGTCGACCACGTGGCCGCAATCATCGACCACCACCAGCCGATCGGCGTCACCATCGAGCGCCAGGCCGATGTCCGCATGGTGTCGCTCCACCAGGGCACGCACATTGTCCGGATGCAGCGCACCGGATCGCCGGTTGATGTTGCGCCCGTCGGGCTTGACGCCGATGGCCATCACCGAAGCGCCCAGCTCTTCGAGCACGGTGGGCGCGACCTTGTAGGCCGCGCCGTTGGCGCAATCGATGACGATCTTCATGCCACTCAGATCGAGGTCGGCAGGAAAGACGCTCTTGAGCTCGACGATGTAGCGACCGCGGGCGTCGTCGATGCGAAACGCCTTGCCCACCCGCCCCCGCGTCGGGCGCACCTTGCCGACCTTCTCGTCCTCCATGAGGCGCTCGAGCTCGAGCTCAGCCGCGTCGGGGAGCTTAAAACCGTCGCGCGCGAAGATCTTGATGCCGTTGTCCTCGTACGGATTGTGGCTGGCGCTGATGACAACGCCAGCGTCGGCTCGCATGTTGCGCGTGAGAAATGCGATGGCTGGCGTGGGCAATGGGCCCATGAGCAGCGCGTCGACGCCCATCGAGCAGACGCCACTCGCGAACGCCATCTCGAGCATGTAGCCCGAGAGGCGCGTGTCCTTGCCGATGACAATACGATGACGATGGTTGCCCGCACGAGCTTGGTAAGCAACGGCGCGTCCGAGCGCCAACGCCACCTCGCAGGTCATCGGGAATTGGTTCGCGGTGCCGCGCACCCCATCGGTACCAAACAGGCGACGCGACGAGCTCGCTTCGAGAGCCGAGGCCATGCTCCTACCTCCTTCGTCGCGCGGTCGCACGCACGTCCACAACGACTTTCGGACGGTTGCCCATGACCACCGTCTGCTCGGGCAATGCGTCGATCTCGATCTGCTTTTCAATGTGCCGCTGGCCCGCCGTCGTCTCGACGGTGACATCGACATACGCCTTGACCGCGTGCTCGTCGAGCGCATCGACGCTACGGCGCGGACCGCGCAGCACCACACCCACTGTCCTCGGATTTACGGTGAAGCGCGCCGTGGCGCCGCGCACCTCCACCGCGAGCGCCTCAAAGCGCCGCTCGACGAACTCCTCACCGACCTCGACAAACACCTTGACGGTCTTCTGCTTGAGCTTAAGCGGCGGCGGCGGCGAGCGCAGCGGCACTTCGTGCTGTAGGTCATCGGTCAGACCGTTGACATCGATGGGCCGCGTATAGACGAAATCGATCGTCTGCATTGAGCCGCTCGGGCCCACGAGACGCACGCGCGGCGGGTCGACGCGCACATCGACAATCTCGTAGCCAAACGCGGGTCGTTCGACGATGTCGGCGTTGACCGGCACTTGCCGTTCGATGACCCGGTCGAGGGTGAGGTCGATCTCCGCCCGTGCGACGGCCACCACCTTCATGCCGCTTGGCGGATGGATCTCGCTGATTTCGATGCGGCGCCGCAGCGTTCCCGGGCCGTTGCCGCGCAGATCGATCGACACCGGCTCGAGCTCGTCGGTGTCAAAGGAACGAAACGATGCCCACGGACCCTGCAAGGTGGCGTGCAAGATCGCCGGCGGGTCGTCGGTCACCATGATGTCGTCGTCGGTGCGGTACTCGATGGAGAAGTCCACCTCGACCGGGGTCGTGCTCTGCACGCTGACAAACAAGAACAGAAAGAGCGCCACGAGCAGCGAGAACACCTTGATCGACAGATCGGTTGTCACCCAGTTCCAACGCATCGTCTCGCCCTGTGTCACTTCGACGTCGGCGCGCGGCGCATGCTGCGCGTGGTGCGCGTAGGCCGCGGCCCGAAATAGCGTTGCAGCACCTTGCGCAACATGGCGGCATCGAGATCGCGCGTCAACGTGCCGCCTTCGGCGATCGAGATCTGCCCGCGCTCCTCACTCACCACGATGGCAATGGCATCGACCTCCTCGGTCACCCCCACCGCGGCGCGATGCCTCGTACCCAGCGACGGGTCGAGACGGGGATTCTGCGTCAGCGGTAAGAAGACGGCCGCGGCGGTGATACGCCCCTGCTGGATAATCGTAGCACCGTCGTGCAGCGGGCCAGGCGGGATGAAGATTTGCGTCAGCAGGCCATTGGTCACCCGCGCGTCCAACCGGATCCCGGTTTCAGACAGCTCACCCAGGTCGGCATCGCGCTCGATGATGATGATGGCGCCGATGCGCTCGCGGGCCATGGCCTCCGCCGCGCGGGTCACCTCGTCGACGAGAAATGCGCCCTGACCATAGCCGATGGTGCCATAAAACGGTCGACGCCCGACACGCGAGAGACCACGGCGCAGGTCATGCTGGAAGACCACGATGACGATGAGCAGGAACGAGCTGATGAAGTTGTCGAGGATCCACGAGAGCGTCTTGAGGCCGAGCAGCCGGGAGCCAAAAAAAGCGAGCGCGATGACACTCAGGCCGATAAGCACTTGCTGCGCGCGCGTGCCGCGGATGAGCAAGAGGACGCGGTAGATAATATAGGCGACGACTGCCACGTCGGCGACCGACAGCAGTACGTGCCAGAAGGTGCTCTCGGTGAAAAAGCTCAGGTCCATCGCACCCTCGCAACGAGCATCGGCACGCACTCACACGTTGAAACGCACGTGCATGATGTCGCCATCCTGCACGATGTAGTCCTTGCCCTCGAGACGCAGCTTGCCGGCCTCGCGGCATTTCGCCTCCGACGGGTGCTGACGAAAGTCCTCGAAGGCAATCACCTCGGCACGGATAAAGCCACGCTCGATATCCGAGTGGATCTTGCCGGCCGCGGCGCGCGCACTCGTACCGCGCTTGATGGTCCAGGCGCGGCACTCGTCGGGGCCGGCGGTGAGAAATGAGATGAGATCGAGCTGCGCGTAAGCCGTGCGCACGAAACGATCGCGCGCTGGCGCCTCGAGACCGAGGTCCGCGAGAAACGCCTTCTGGTCTGCGGCTTCGAGCTCGGCGATTTCACTCTCGGCGCTCGCGGCCATGGCAATCGTCGTCACGCCGCGTGCACGTGCCGCCTCGACGAGCGACGGCGAAAGGTCCTTGGCGACATCACGGTCGGCCATGTTCACCAGCGCGATGCAAGGCTTCTGCGACAGGAAGCGAAAGCCGGCGAGCGCCTGTAGCTCCGCTTCGGCGAGTGCCAACATGCGCAGCGGCGCGCCACTGTCCAGATGCGCATGCAGCCGCTCTACGAGCGCCAGCTCGGTCGTCTTTTTGCCCTCTTTTTGCAGCCGGTCGCGGCGACTATCGACCTGCACGAGGTCGGTGAAGACCATCTCGGCGTCAAAATCGACCAGATCGCGCTCGGGTTGCGGCGACCGGTTGAGCGTCGGGTTGGCAAACGCGCGCACCACGTGGACGAGCGCTTCGGCCTCACGCATCGGCGCGACGATCTTGGCATCAAGGCCACGCTCGGGGCCCCCTACGCCCGGGCCGGCGACGTCGACAAAAGCGATTTCGGCAAACGTCGTCTTCTTGGGCTGGTGCACCGAGGCGAGGAAATCGATGCGGGCATCGGGCACTTTGATCATGCCGAGGTTGGCCTTCTCCTTGGCGCCAAACCCGGTCTCCGCGCGCAAGCCCGTCAGGGCGTTGAAAACGGTGGTCTTTCCAGCACCTGCGAAGCCGACAATGCCAACCTTCATGACCATGGGCATATGCCCGACGCAACCCCGAAGCGCAAGGGTCGCCTACGCAGTCGGGTGAGAAAAGGCACCATTGCGAAACGTAATCGATGTGTGTACCCTTCTTTGGGGCTGGGGAAAATCGAGGGATAGCCACGCGTCTGAAAGGAGACCGTGATGCCTTGGGTTCGCTCGCTCCTCACCCTCACCCTCACCCTCACCATGGCACTTGTCACCAGCACCGTCGCTGCAGCGGATGAGCCGGTGGCGGCCGTGGGGGTGGAGGACGACTCTCCCGCCGACGAATCGGGCTTGGGCGGCCCGCAGGTCAACCTGCACGGCTCGGGCGTGTGGAACTACGGCATCACAGATCACAATCGCTACCGCAGTGCCACGCCCACAGGCGGCTACGACCGTTTTACGTTCAACTTCCATGCGGATGCGGAGGTCACCTCGCAGCTGCGCGCCATCGTGTCGCTGTTCGCCGAAAGCGGCGGCGAAGAAGAACCAGGCGTCACCCTCGACTACGCCTACGCCGAGTGGACCTTCAACCGACACGCAAAGCTCCACGTCGGCAAGCCGAAGCACCCCTTCGGCTTGTACGCGCTCATCTGGGACATCGGCACCCTGCGCCCCTTCATCATGTTGCCACAGGCGGTCTACGGCACGTCGGGCTTTATCGCCGAGTCGTATCTTGGCGCCGGCCTCACCGGCTCTTTCGGCGGCAGCGGCGGCTGGGCGCTCACCTACGATTTGTACGGCGGCCAGCTCCAGCTCGCTGGCGAGGAGCCCTTCGCGCTGCTCGGCGGGGACATGGGCGGCATGGACATGGGCGCCGACCCCGGGGTCGTCAGCGAGCAAACCGTGCGCAACGCCGTCGGTGCCAAGCTGGTACTCGCCACGCCCGTGATGGGCTTGAGCTTGGGTGCTTCAGGCTACGCTGGCGAGACGGAGATGCACGACGGCCTACACCGCGTCTTCGGCGCCCAGCTCGAGTACCAGGGCCTCGATTGGGTCCTGCGCGCCGAGGCGATCTATCACAACGCTGGCGGCGACCTGACCTCCTACGCTGGCTACGTCGAGACCTCCTACATGCTCGGGGAGCACTGGCAGGTGGCTGCACTCGCCGACTGGTTGAAGGTAGAGTTCACAAACGACCCCGACGATCCGCTCACCGAGCCACTCGAGCGCCACTTCGAGTACGCCGTCGGGCTCAACTACTGGTTTAGCGTCAACATGCAGGTAAAGGTCGCCGCCCACACCATCGACGGCAATCGCTTTGCGCACCCAGCCGAAGACAAGCTCGATGAGGTCGTCATGGGGGATGACCTGCGCCACCGCACCAATCTCGTCACGTTGGGCGCCGCGTTCACCTACTGATGCGTTGCACGTTGAGGAGACAGACCATGCTGAGAATCGCACGCCCCATCCTGCTGCTCATGGCCATGACCGCCGTCAGCCACGCGGAGTCGGCCGGCGCGCCGCCGTACGTCATCATCGTCAACGCTGCCAACCCGATCTCGACGCTGCCGCGCGAGAAGATTGCCGACATCTTTTTGCGTCAGATGCAAACCTGGCCCGACGGCACGCCCATCGTCGTCGTCGACTTGCCGCCGAGCTCATCAGTGCGCGAAGCCTTCACGAGCGACGTCCTCAAGCAGAGCGTGGCACAGGTGCAGCGCTACTGGCAGCAACAGGTCTTCTCGGGCCGCGGCAATCCGCCCAACATCAAGCCGTACGAAAGCCTCATCGCCCAATACGTCATGCAACACGCCGGTGCGGTGGGCTATGTGTCGGCGAATATCAAGATTGACACCGTGAAGGTCATCGCCATCGCGCCGTGAGCGCAGGTGGCAAAGTGCGGCGCTCCAAGCTATACAAGTAGGTGAAATGCTGGCGAGCTTTCGCAATCCCTTCGCTCGTCTTCGCTGCTGCGCGCTGCCACTGACGCTCGTCGCCGCAAGCCCGGCACTCGCCGAGCCGCCCCCGCGCGTCCTCGCCCTCTTTGTGACGGCACAGTCCGGCGTGCCCAACGCGGTCGTTAAGAAGCTGACGCGTAGCATCGTCAACCTGTCGACCACCCTTCCCGAGGTGTCGCTCGTGGCGCCCAAACGCCTGCGCGCACGGCTCGGCCGCGATCCGGGGGCGCGCGTCGCCGCATGCGGCAGCAACCTCCAGTGCATCGCACGGGTGGGCGGCGAGGTGCAGGCTGCGGAGGTGCTCTACGGTCGTATCAAGGCCAAGGGTCCCGCCTTGATGGTGCAGTTCATCGTCGTCGGCGTCGCCAGCGCCACCATCGAGCGACGCGCCGCCTTCAACGCGCGCACCACCGCAGAGCTCGAAGATCTCGTGCGTGCCGGTGCCAAGGATCTCCA
>CAYHNK010000093.1:0-12740 GCA_964357695.1 uncultured Bdellovibrionales bacterium
GAGCGCGGCCGAGAGCGCGGCCGAGAGCGCGGCCTGGAGCGCGGCCGAGAGCGCGAGATTACATGCAATCGGCCGGTCTGTTCCAGAGATAGAAAAGTGGATCTGGATCTGGCTCCTGTTCGTTTCGGCATACCGCGCCGGCCTGTGGCTCTTCTGGATCACGGCCACCGAGGTCATCGCCGTCCCGCGCCCGTTGCTGCAAATCGAGGCGGATCGCCTGCATTGCGCAACCGGTCCGGCCGTCGCGTGGCCGAACGGCGCTCGCTACTACTTCTGGCGCGGCACACAGGTGCCCGCAGATTGGATCGAGCAGCGCGCGTCGCTCGCGCCCGAGACCGCACTGACGTGGCCGAACGTCGAGCAGAGACGCGCAGCGGCCGAGATCATCGGATGGGATCGCGTGCTCGCACAGCTTGCGTCGACCACCATCGTACATACGGACCCGGACCCTCAAATCGGGACGCTGTTGCAAGTCGATCTGCCCGGCGCGCCCGGATCGCGCTTCCTGCGCGTCGTTTGCGGCACTGGCCGCACGTTTTGTCTTCCTGTCCCATCGGAAATGCAAACCGCCCGACAGGCAAACGCCTGGACCTATGGGCTCAATGAGGCCGACTACCGGCCGGAGGTACGCACATGAGAACGATCGAGAACATTGGAGCGCAGGGCGACGTCCTCTTCCGCCGCGTGGAGCGGTTGCCCGACGGCGCGAAGGAAATGAAGTGGCGCAAGGGCGAGGAGATCGTGGTGGCGCATTCGGAGACGGGCCATCACCACGTCGCGCGCGGCGAGCGGATCGCCATGCACGGCGTCGACGATCCGATGATCTGCTACCTGTCGGTGAGCGAGCCCTACGCGGAGATCGTGCACTTGCGCAACTTCGACACGCACGAAACGATCCGGCTCTCGCCCGGCATCTTTGAGGTGCGGCGCCAGCGCGAGCACACGCCTGAAGGATGGCGTCGTGTCGAGGATTAGCCCGCACTTCCGCCTCACCGGCACCTGCCGCGACGTGCTCAGGCTCATCGCTGAAGGGCGTCCGCTCGGAGACTACGTTCCCCGCTACCGCCCAGGCGCTCGCCGCGGGCGCGGCGCCTTCCTGCTCGCCGAGCGCGTCCTGTATGACCCGGGCAGGGCTCGTCGAACGGGTGACCTAGAGGCAAAAGCAATGGGCAAAAACGTGAAACACAGCGTGGACGGGCGTTTTGAAATCGACCTGGACGCCGACGATATCGAGATTGTCGGAATGATGCTGGCCGATAAGTCAGAGATGGACGTGGTTCGCGAATTGAAGGTCGCAGGCAGATCGCTCGGCGAAATCGTGGCGTTGATCCGCGAAGCCAAGGGGGCTCAAGCGTCACGATGAGCACCCTCGCCGACTCCCTGGCCGTGTACTGGTCCTCGATCGACCGGCCGAACACGCTCCGCTCCTATCGGGGGAATTGGGAACGGTGGGTCGCCTGGCTCGAGGGCCGCGCCCTCTCCCCACTCGAGGTGAAGCCGCTCGAGGTGAAGGAGTATCTGGCCTCGATGGCCAAGCAGAGCGCGAAGGCCACGCGATCGCGAGCGCTTACGACCATCCGATCCGTCTACGGCGCGCTCGTCGTCGACGGCCTCCTTGTCGCCAATCCCGCTCGCGAGGTGAAAAACCCGAAGGTCGGTGCCGCCCCCCGCACGCCGTGGATCGACGACGAGGCTGCATTCAAACTGGTAGAGGGCATGCCGTGCGGAACCTGGCGCGAGGCGCGTGATCGGCTCTGTGTTTTGATCATGCTGTTCATGGGGCTGCGCCGATGGGAAGTCGCGAAGCTCCGCGTCGAGGAGTTCTCGAAGGACGGCACGCGCCTCAAGACGGAGGTGAAGGGCGGCAAGGTTGAGACGTTCGGCGTGCCGGCGACGCTGGCGGCCGAGATCGCCGCTTGGCGCGCTCGAGCCGATATCACCGACGGGGCGCTGCTGCCACGCTCACCCGAGGACCGGCGGCCGATTTCGCCTCGCATGGTCTACGACATCGTGCGGAACGCCGGCACGCGCGTGGACGTCGCCATCGCGCCCCACGGCCTGCGGCGCAGCTTCATCACGATCCTGCGACGTCGCGGGACCGACATTCGAGACCTCCAGCGGGCCGTCGGACACGAGTCGCTCACCACGACGGAGAGGTACGACCACGACGGTAGCGTCAACGCACCAGGCGAGGATATGGCTGAGGTGCTCGGGTTGGATCGTAAAAAAGACTGAAATGCAGCGGAGGACCGTTTAATGAGGGATGCGATGACGAACGGGTACAGGGACGACCACGCCGCAGCGATCGCGCGAGCCGACGCCGCAGAGAAGAGAGCCGAGCGCGCGGAGACGGCGCTTCGCGCGAGCAAGGAGCGCCGCTGGCTCCGACGGACGGGCGCGCTCCTCGCTGTCTGCGCGGCGCTGAACTTCACCGGCGTGGCGCTGAATCTCCGCTCCGTCGCCTCACGCGAGCAGGCACTGGCGACGTGCCGCAAAGAAGCTGCGTCGCTGGAGATGTACCTTGGCATGTACCTCTGGGGAATCGAGCGCTAGCTCGGTGACTTCGATTTCGACCGGAGTTCGTCGAGCGAGTGAATCAACCAACGAGGCAAAAAGGAGAGACAGTAAATGCACGATGAAGACAGCACAGACGTCCAGTTCGGCTTCGGCGTTAACAAGTACAACAACGAGACGCGCTTCTTGTTTCACTACGCGATGGGAGATGGCGACGTCGCCGTAGTGGTTGCCTTGCGTCAGGCGGCGGTTCAGCAACTGCTTGACGCAGAGTCCACGTTCGGCGCGTCGCTACGAGCCGCTGGCGAGTCGTACGCGGCGATGCTCGGTTTAACCGGCCCGAACCTAGACTCGATGAAGCAGCAGATCGTCGAGCAGATGGTAGCGTTTGCTGGGCCCGGGCGTCGTCCGGTGCTTCACATGGTCGAAGAACAGATCGAAGCACCGATCCAAATCAATCAGTCGAAACGAGACACGCTGGTCGTTGAGCGTGGCGAGCAGGCTCTGCAGGCGCTTCGAGATGCATGTGACGCTGCGTTGACGTCCCCCGATGCAGCCGTTGGCGTGGTCCTGGCGATACCGGGGGTTGTCAGCACGCTGGAAGAGCGTTTCAAAGACGATAAAATGTTTTGCGGTGTGCTGGCACAGGTTTTGACGGCGCTGTGGTCAGTATGAGCGCGAGGGTGGGCGCGAACATCGCCGACACGCTCGTGCAGTGCATGCTTGTGCTCGGCGCGGACGACAACGTGACGGTCGTCGCGGTGATGGTATCATGAGCGCGACTTGGAGCGACTCTCTGCTGTCTCCGAAAAGTGGTTGACTGTAAAGCGGACGCGGTGTACCAAAGATACCGATGCCCGAGGACGGAAGAACGATGAGTGCCTACGCCATTCGCCATGCACTTGAGCAGCACAACGTCTCCGTTGACGATCATCGTCATGTCGAGAGCGGCTCTGGCGCTCCAATCTGTGACGCGGAGGCAGAAGGCGCATTCGTGGTCGACGATCCTGCGAACGCGAACTGCCCCGCGTGCCGACTGCTCGTGTTCGGACCTGGAGGGTTGAATTGAGCCTGATCTTGTTTGCGTTGCTGGGTCTTGGGTACGTCGCATTTGAAGCGTTCGACGCCATGTACGGCATTCGAGAGAAGCTGCGCGATCGACGGCGTCAACGCGCAACCACGAAGAAGACACAGGAGAAACGATGAGCGCTGGACAACTACCCCCGCCTGGGACCGTGCTCCGCAAACTCGACCGAAACGGCGCCGTGCGCTGCGAGGCCGTCGTAGCCGAGAACGGGCAGGTGACCTATCGCGGGGTGCTCTACTCGTCGATCTCGGCTGCGGCCAGGGTTGCGGCGGGCGACATCGGTCTCGCGGCACGCTCGTGCGACGGGTACGCATTCTTCGGGCTTAAGGGGCGCGACGCGGCGTCACCGCGTGCGCCTCGCGCTACGGCGTTTCGATCCTCGCTTCCGCTTCCGCTTCCCGTGCGCTGGGACGACCTGCCACCCGCCCCCGAAGCGGCCCCGGCGGTGACGCAGCATGCAGTGCTCTTCGTCGAGGAGACGATGGGGCCCGTTCGGCGCTGCATGAAGTGCGGGGCTCTCACGTCGCTGCCTTTCACGCACACGCACGTGGTGAAACCGTGCATCGAAGGGGAGCACGACTGGAAGAACTACCCGAACGGGGAGAGCGCCACCGACCTGGAGCACGCTCGAGAGCTGGTCGCACGTCTGCGCCCACCGCTCGCGACGTTGCCGACGGATCTCACCTCGGCGCACGTGCCCATCACCAACGAGTTTGTCCTCGAGACGGTCTTCAACCACAGCCGGCACGGAAGGGCAAACGAGTACGGAGCGCCCATCGAGTCGGACTGCCTCTGCCGCGGCACCACCAGCGAGGGCGTATGCGCCGAGGCGGGCTGCGGCTACTGCCGTGCGGCGCAGATGGTGGTGTCTGCGATGCAGGGAGACGGCGGCGCGCTCGGCGTGCTGACGCGTGCGATGGTGACGACGCTCACCCTCCCCGAGTTGGTCGCGCCACCCGCACCCGAAGCGCCCCCGGTGACGCAGCATGCAGTGGTCTTTGTCGAGGAGACGACGGCGGTGCCCGTTCAGCGCTGCATGAAGTGCGGGTGTCTCACATCACTGCCTTTCACGCACGCGGTGGGGCCGTGCATCGAAGGGGAGCACGACTGGAAGGACTCTCCGAACGGGGAGAGCGCCGCCGATCTGGAGGTCGTCAAGAAACTGATCTCGCAGCCCGCGTCGCTCGAGCCAGTCGTCGCGCCCGCTCCCAAGACGGAGAGTGCGCTCCTCACCGAGGCGGACCTGCGGGAGATCGCGGAGTCGCTCGGCTGGCCCTCCATCGAATGGGTGAAGCGCGCACTGGCAGGCGAGCGCACGACAGGGTACGGACAGAGCATCGACCCTGACGCAGCGGTTGCCGCGAGCGACAAAGCCACCGAGATCCTCCTGCTTAGGGCGACGGAGAGCGAGTCTAGCGTTGGCACCACCTTGCCGAAGGGCGCCTACCACGAGGCCGCCTCCCGCGGCACGCACAGCGCCTCGACGCAGGACGGAATAGCGGCAGAGACAGAGCCGCGCGAGCCGAAGGTCTGGATGCCTGACGAGATCGAGGACTGGCTCGACGAGAAGGTGCGCGCCGGCGACGTGGTGACGTTCTGCCACGGCCCGCTGCACAACATCTTCGCCTTTCGCGTCATCGACAAGGCGGTGCGGAAGATCGTTCTCAGCCACGACGAGTGGAAAGCGCTCGTTGAGCCGCTGATTCCGGCGTTCGTCGAGCGCGCCGCGAAGCGGGACGGGATCGCGACAGAGACGGCGTCCGCCCACTTCGACGTGAGCAAGGCACGGGCCGAACTGCTCGAAGAGATCGATGTCGCGCTTCAAGGCTCGGTGTACTGGCAGGGCGGCAGGCTCGACACCATCAAGCACCTGAAGGCACTCGCCGAGCGGTCGGAGCGCGCCGAGGCCGCGCTGGCGGGCCTGCGAGCGGCGACGCAGCGCCTGGTGGACGTGAACGACGAGATGGGCCAAGCGATGTATCTCGGCGGCCCGGAAGACGACCCGAAGGCGTGGGGCGAGTTGGTCACGGAGGTGAATGCGGCGCTCGACGAGTGTCGGAAGCTCTTACCGAAGGCGGCTGCGGAGGCCGCGCAGGCACCAACCGATCAGGGGCCGGCGCTCGAAGGGTCGCCGGCGGCACCCGCAAGCAGCACCGAAGGCGAGCGGCGCCAGGATGCGGGCGCGGTCGGAACGGCCGAGACGGCTGGCTTTTCGCCGCTTCGTCAGCCCGAGCCAACAGGCCCGGCGCCGGCCCCTGATCACTCTTCGAGCGCCGCGCCCGAGCCGCACGCGGTCGATACCGCCTCGAGCGAGAGGTAAGAATCGGCGAATGCCCATCCAAGCACACTGCAAGTTCTGCCACGACGCAGGACATCCGCTCGGTGAAGAAGGAGGCTGCATCGACGCTCACGCTTGCCGCGCGCGGATGCACAGGCACTCGTCGACCGACGACGCGCCTATCCCGATGCTGCTCTGGTGTCCGGAGTGCGGCGAGCGACACATCGACCGTGGACTCTTTGCGGCGCGTAGCCACCACACGCACGCGTGCCAGTTCTGCGGGCACGTCTGGCGCCCCGCCGTCGTGAAGACTGCGGGCGTGCAGTTTCTTCCTGGATTCAAGGATGAGGCGATGGCGCAGCCATCAGATCAGCTCGCAGCCAAGGATGCTGCGGGAGGTGTCTCTGCGCAGAGCGAAACACAAAAGGACGTGGGACTATGAGTGAACTTCAGCATCCGGTTTCGGCCAATGGCGCGTTGCTTCGCGTCGGAGATCTAGTGGCAGAGGCCGACGGCCAGGTCGCGGGCGAGCAGCGTCGAGGCGTCATCGAAAGCGTAGGGATTGGCCCGGCGAGTCTTCGGCCAGACGGCGTGCTCGTTCGACTACCTCAAGGTGTCGTGGCATCGCTTGCAAGGCGGTGGATACTCGAATGACCGATGCGGTAGAGCGGGCAGCCGTTCTGGCCAATCGACGTGAGACCGTCAACATGACGGCCGATGAAGTCGAGTACTGGCCCCGCGATCCTGGGTCACGTCGCCGCGACGCATGTCGCAGCGGTGAGCGCTAGACCCGGTGTCCTGATGATGCGTTTCCGAATCCGTGGCGCCCCCGCGACGATCCGTCAGGATGCTCGAGGCCACGTCACCGTCGTTTTCGGTGACAAGCACGTGACCGTGATCATGGACGCCGAAACCAGGGTGCGGATCAGTGCGATGTCGTATGAGGAGCACTTCAAGCCGTGGCGCGCGGAGATGGAACGGCTTCAACAGGAGGCGATCAAGCGGGCTCGGAAAGGTGAGTGGGATTGATGCGCGCGGGAAGTGAGGAGCGTGCAGCCGTTCTGGCCGACTGGCGCGACGTCGTCAACATGACCGCCGACGAAGTCGGGCGCTGGCTTCGCGACCCGCGCTCGCGCCGCTGCGGCATGAGGCGCGCTGGCGAGCGCGAAACCGTCGGGCGCAAGAGCGGTCGTCGGATCGTCAGGATGCTCCGCGCCCGGCACGCGAGGTGGTCGGAGGCAGACTGGGCGTGGGCCAGGAAGGTCGTCGGCTACTGCAAGCGGCACCTGGCCGAGCGGCGCCCTGAGTGGGGCGACGACATCGAGGACAGGAAGTGGACCTGGAGCCTCCGCAATTGGGGGCACGATCCGTCGAGGACGTGATGCATGAGCGACAACGAGCAGGCTTTTAGTGTAGCGTACGCGACGAAGCTCGCGGAGGCGGTTGCGCGGCACCCGGAGGAGTACCTTTACGGCCCGGATGAGGTGCCCAAAATCGTCAACAAGATGGTCCGCGCGCTCGTCGCCGGGACCGCGCACGTCAGCCCGGCGGTCAAGGCAGCCGCCCACGCCTGCGGCGTGCGTCAAACCGCGAAGGCCATCCGCGAGTTCCTGAGCGGCGGTGCGTCGGAGCCATCCAAGGAGTGACCGTTATGCGCTGGAATCATCTAGTAGTTGTCTTGTTGTTGATCATTGGCTGCGTCGAGACACCGCCGAAGGTCAGTGAGGTCAAGACGCATGCATCTGGCGTCGTCGAGCTGACACCAGGTGTGTTCGGCGAAAAAGCAGTGTGTCGTGAGTTCGACTGGCTGACGCGCCGTGGCTCGGCGACAGTTATTTGCCGCATGCTGTGGTGCAGCGATGAGAATGGAAGTGGCGCCACCGGCGGCCCTGCCACGTTGTGGTGTGATCTCTCCGACGGTGGTACCGTGCGCGACTAAGGAGGGGTGGTACCGTGCGCGACTAAGGAGGGAAGGCCGTGATGCTTCAAGAGTTGCAAACCGAGATCATCGAGAACCGAAAGCGTCGCGGATGGGAGAGCGCGCACAACATCGACAAGACCGTCCTCGGCCTCGTCGAGGAGTACGGCGAATTAGTGATCGCGCGGGAGACGAGCGGCGTGGACGAGGTCGTCGACGCCTATGTCGACATCGCCGTCTTCGCGCTCGGCGGCCTCTTGATCTGTGGGACCAGGATTGTTGAGTGCGCTCCCGTCGGTACGGGTCAGGACCGCACCTTCACGATTGGCATGTTCGCGTTCGTGAAGGGGATCAAGCAGAACGATCGGGTGAGGCAGGTTCGCGGCCTCCTGGATGTTCTCTCGTTCTGCTGGCTGTCACTTCGCGGACTTGGCCTGGAGCCGCTCGAGGTGATCGCGGCCGTCGTCGAGCGCAACAAGACCCGTACGCACAACGGGCATCACTAGCCGCGCGACGACGGTGGGGGTCTTTGCTACGACGGGAGATCATCTTTGAGCGCTGTCGCGTCGTAGACGACCTCGCCTGCCAGGTGCCCTTCCGCCTCGCAGCCGCACGCGCCGCAGCGGCAGAACATGTGGCAGTGCTCGCGGCAGTAGCCCGTGGCGCATTCCCACTCAATCGGGTCGCCGCAGCGGGCGGTGATCGGGACGCCAAGAACGATCGCGCGGAACATCACCCGACGGCACTCTGGCCGTAGGCGCTCTTGGAGCGCGGTGATAGCCGCGTCGATCGTCCAGGCGATGTTGCTGAAGATGCTTAACAGGCTCAACGTCGTTGTCCTTTCACTGCCTGAGCGAAAAAGCGCACGCTGGCCCGATGCCAGCGTGCGCTCTTCGCCTCGATGCGGGTCGCGCGCTACGCCAACGCCGCGCCCTCGGTGAGCAACTTCTCGAACTTCTTGACGGCGCCCTGCATCGCGCGCGTCACCGCGCCCCTCTTGTCGCCCGCGGCCTCGACCGCGACGCCCGAGCGCTCGAGCGCCTTGTCGATCGCCTTCTGCGCGCTCTCGAGCGCGGCCTCCGGCGCGATGGCGGCGCGCGGCGTCTTGACGATGTTCCAGTAGACCAGGCCGTTGACGGCCCGCGACTTGCCCTCGCTGTCGATGGGCTGCAGCGGCTTGGCCGCCGCCGTCGCCGAGTTGTACATCACGCCGGCCACCTCGAAGCCGCTCGCGAGCACCTTCATCTCGTGGCGCGTGCCATCGCGCTCCGTGTGCGTGAGCGTCTTGCCGACGAAGGGCAGGACGCGCGGGTCGTGCGCGAACGGCTTCGGCTCCTTGGTCGGCTTCGCCTTCTTGGCCTTCGGCTCCTTGGCCTGCTTCGGCTCCTTGGGGGCCGTCACCTTCGCGGCTTTCGGCTCCTTCTTCGCCTTCACCTTCGCGGCCTTCGGCTCCTTGGTCGTCTTCTTCGCGGCGGTCTTCGTGGCCATGATCGTCCTCCTCTTTCGTTTGTTCCGTTGTTCGCTTGTCGTTCTAGTCATGACTCGACAGGCTTGCAAGTCCCATCGAGCGGTCGAAGTCGATTTATTTCGCCTCCTCCTGGTCAGCGGTATGGCGCGTCCTCGATGACGCGCCGGAAGTAGTAACGCACCTCGTCGAGACACTCGCCGAAGGTGTCGGTGGTGGCCACGGACATGGCGACGGTCACGAGGGTCCACCCGAGGGCGGCCTCCTGGTCGAGGAATGCCTCCTCCGCGCACACGTCCCACGGTGCTTCCTCGTTGCGCGTCTCGAAAAAGGCCCGCTTGACGGCCCTCACGAAGGGATCGCCTTTGGAGACGGGTGCGGCGGTAGCGTCAAGCGCGCCAGATCGACGACGCACCACCTTGTACTTGACGCGGCTCACTTCGTCCCCTCCGGGTCGGCCGTCGCCGCGTTGCTCTTGGCGAGCGCGATCTCGGCGCGCGCTTCCGCGAAGGCCACCGTCTTGAGACGCCCGGCCTCCGCGGCGGCCTTCGCGAGCGCGTTCCAGGTGGCCAGCGCCTCGGCCCAGCGCCCCTCGGACTCGAGCAGGCGCGCGACCACCAACTGCTCGCGCAATGCCTGTGTCACCGGATCCGTTCCTGACACAGGTAGCGGTCGAAGCGCGCTCGCGGCGCGGGTCTTGTCGAGCACCTTCCCGTTGTCGACGCGGCGGACGCGAAAGCGAGCCGTTTTTGCGTAGAGGCACGTCGGCTCGACGCGCGCCGTCGCGACCACCCGCACCAGCGATCCGCTCACCCTCGTGAGGTAGGTCTCTCCGATCTTGACGTCCGCGATCTTCATCGTCGTTTTCCTTGTGTCGTTGTCTGGTTCAATCGTCGCTGGTTAATCCATCGCGGAAGCGCCACCAATCCGAGCCACAAGAGCCCGACGCCACCCCACCAGAACACGGCGACGAGTCCGATGAACCATGCCAGCGTCATCGGCAGCCAGAGCATCGGCAGCCGAAGCGCGCGAATCCGCCGTTGACGTGTATCGTCCCCTTGTCGCCATCGAGCACGTACTGGCATTTCCTACACGGCGTGGTCGCGGCGTCGAAGGTCACGATCGACTCGGTCGCACCCCCGGGGACGGGGAACTTCCTGCCGCACGCCGTCTTTCCGGAGCGACGGTCCTTGATCCAGTGTTCGCGCTTCGCTGCCATCGTCGTTCTCCTCAGTGGTCGTGTGTTTGGCCGGGCTTGCCACCGGCCTGCCGCATTACCGCCGCGGTGCTCTGCGGCGTGGCTCTGCGCTACTTCGTCTCGTCGCCGGCGCTGCCCTCGCCAGTCGACGTTCCGGCGGGCGCCTCCTCCTTCGTGCTCGTGGCGGCGGTGGGAGGACCCAGCAGCGCATCGATGCGGGCGTTCAGCGCCGCCACCTCGTCGTCGTTCACCATCGGGAAGCCGAACTTGCCCAGCAGGTTGCGGGCGAGCGCGAGCAGGCTCTTGACGGTGTCCTTGGTCGCCTTCGCGGCGGCGGCCTGCGCGCGCTCGCTCTTCTTCAGACCCCAGAAGGCGAAGCCGTCGCAGGTCGTCGCCTTGAGGCCCAGGTCTGCCATCGCCTTGAGCCCGGCGGCCGAGAGCGTCTTGTAGAGCTTGTCGCGGTACGCGACGCCGCTCTCGAGGATCGTGCAGCGCGCGCGCTCGGCGCCGGTGCGATCCAGCTTGATGATGATGGTGCCGACCACCGGCAGACGCGAGTCGCGCGCGGCGGGAGTGGGCGGCGCCTTCTCCTTCTTCGCCTTCGGCTCCTTCTTCGCCTCGGCCGCCATCTCCTCGGGCGTGCTGGCGCGGGTGTTGTCCTGCTCCTCCGCTTCGGAGGGCGCGTCGGTCGCCTCGGCAGCCTGCTTCTTGGCGGCCTCCCGCTCGCGCTCGGCCTGCGCCTCCATCTGCTCCTCGAGCGACTTCGCGACCGCGCTCGCGCGCACCGTCGCGGCGCCCTTGCGGCCGGCGGCGGATTTCTTGTCTTTCACCGTCGAGGCGAGGTCGATCACCAGTCCCCAGGCGATCGCGGCCTCGCCCCACTTGCCCTCGTTCTCGAGGCGGTAGGCGTCGGCCTTCGCCTCGTCGTAGCCGTCGTGCTGCGCGTCCGTCTCGGCGCGCGCCTTGTTGTTCTGCATCTTGGTGGCGACCTTCTTGATGGTCTGTTTTCGGGCCTGCTTCTGCTTGATGGTCATTTGTGTTCTCCGTGTTTGTGTTGCGTGTCTACGTGCGATCCTTCAGAAACTTTGCGAGGCCGTCGGCCGTCTCCGCGTACCCCTGCTCGGTCGCGATGTCGCGGTCGGGCGGCGCGGCCACGATCTCCGTCTCGATTTCGTCGCCGCGCGCGTAGCCGAGGTCTTTGGCCACCATGCTGTGCGCGCGCTCGGCGGTGAGATCGAAGCCGTCGGCCACCCAGGTTGCGGCGACGCGGATCTTCACCGTCCACTCGTAGTGGCGCATGAACCGCAGCTCGCGCGTCTTGAGGCTCTCGTCCATGTCGGAACCTTCGAGCATGCGCGCCGCCTCCCAGCCCCACAAGGCGGCGACGTGCCGCTCGAGCGCTTCCTGTGAGTGCCATGGCACGTCGTCCTCGTCTTCGTCGCGCACGAAGGTGACGCGCACCGTCACGACGCCGCTGTCCTCGTCGACCTTGATCTTGCTGAGCCTGAGCGATGCCATCTTCGTTCTCCTGTAGTCGGTATGAGGTCGTCGGGGAGCGCGGCCTACTCGGCCGCGTCCTCGAGGCGCGAGGCCGTCGCCAGCATGTTGCCGTTGTCGTCGGCGACGCGCACCATGAACCGCTTGCGCCCGTTGCTGATCTGGTAGTCGCCGACCGGGATCCCGTCGGCGCGGCGCTGGCCGCCGATGCCACCGACGCGCAGGTTGGCCAACATGCCGTCCTTCGCCAGCGCCTCGACAGCGCGCTGCGCCCGCGCCGCGTCCGCCTTCGCCTTGTCCTCGGCGATCTGCGCCGCGGTGCGGCAGAGGCGCATCAGCGGCTGGTCGCCAAACTCGGCCTGGAGCCGCGTCGCGAGGCGCACCAGCTCGTCGTACAACTCGACCCGCGCGGCGGCCTGCGCGAGCGCGGTCGTGCCGTGGCTGGGCCAGGACACGTCGAAGCTGGCGCGGTGCTCCTCCCACTCGTTGCCGTCGCTGTCGAGCGTCGGCTCGCTGCGCGAGCACCGCTCGTAGTCGATCTTCACGTAGAGGCTCGCGCCGACGCGGCCACCGGCGCGCGCCACATTGAAGCTGAGGTAGCCGATCGCCTTCTCCTGCTCGGCGGCGAGCGCCTGCAGTTCGCTCGTGCTGTAATCGTTCTGGATGTTCGCGGCGAGGATGCGCCGCGCGATCGCGGGCAGGCAGGGGAGATAGCCTTCGGTGTAGGTGATCTTGCGCATGTGCGTTCTCCGTGGTTGCGGCAGGGGCCGTTCGCGTTTCGCT
>CAYHNK010000093.1:12840-14347 GCA_964357695.1 uncultured Bdellovibrionales bacterium
GGCGCGCAGCGCACGAAGGAGGAGATCTCCTCGCGCACCCGCTACGAGTGGCAGCGGCAGCTCGCGAAGTACGTCGCCGAGGCGCACTTCTGCTACCACCTCATCCGAACCGACTACGTGAAGGACGAGCACGGCGACACCGTCTACCTGCGCGGCGGCGAGGGCAAGGCGAAGAGGAAGGCGACGCACATCTTCGTCGGCCGCAAGGCGAACGTGATCACCGCGCAGATGATGTTCCACTACCTGGTCGACACCGTCGAGGGCCTGGCGCCGACGGAGGACAACCGCGTGAAGGTCGGCCGCGTCGGGCACGGCTCCTACAAGGGTGAGGACTACGCGATCAAGATCATCGACGGCCCGAGCGGACCGCGCTTCCAGCGCTGCGACGCGCACGACGCCACGACGATCTACGACACGGTCTCCGAGGCCGCCGCCGCGATCACGGGCAAGACGGCGAACGGGTACGTGTTCTTCAACCTCGGCGAGGCATCGACGGCCGAGTCCTGGAAGAAGGGCTGCGCAGACCGCATCTGCGAGCGCCTTGCCAGGCGCCGGCAGGATTTGATCGAGCAGCACGACGCCCGCGTGCGGCAGGTCGAAGAGGACGCGAAGGAGGAGCGGGCGAAGCGCGCGGCCGAGGCGAAGGCCGCCTCCGAGCGCCGCCTCGGCCCAAACGAGCAGGCCGAGGCCGACGCGGCGGTGGACGCGCTGCGGGCTGGCACGCGATACGCCGCGCCCGCGCCGACGGGGCTCGAGGCCGAGCGCCCGGCCGAGGATGAAGACGACGCCGCCTGGACGCCGGGGGAAGGCGCCGACGCTGCGGAGGCGCCGCCTGCGACCACCGCGCTGGTGCTCGCGAGCGCCTACGACGCGAGCGAGCGGGAGGCCAACTACGAGCTGGCGCACGAACTCGAGCCCGGGTCGCTGGCCAGACACCGCGCGGCAGATGAGAAGTGGAATCGCGAGTGGGAGGAGAAGCGCGCGGCGCGCGAGACCGCCGCCGAGTCGCAGGAGCGCGAGGAACCGGTGCGCGTCGAGACCGAGAAGCAGCGTCTCCGTCGCGAGGCGAAGGAGGCAGAGGAGATGGCGCGCAATCGGAAGCGCTGGGCGCGCGAGGACGAGCGCGAGGCGCGGAAGGCGGAGCGGGCGCTCGCGAAGGTGGACCACCGCGCCTACCGCGAGGGGCAGAAGAAGGGCGACGACGTCGGCATCGACGCGCAGATCACCTCGGACGGTGGCCCGAAGAAGATCGGAGGTGTGAAGTGAAGAGCGCGCCCGAGCCCAATCCGAAGGCACGTGAGCAGTGCCTTGCGCACACCACGACCTGCGTCGCATGTGCCCCCGTCGAACGCAAGGAGCCGGGCGCGGACGGAATGGCCCTCGCGCTCGACGTGATCTACAGCGAGCCGGTTCTGCGAGCGCGCGAGACCGCGAAGATCAAGGTGCAAAGGAGACGACCATGGTCAAGAACGCAGAGATGAGTTACGACGCCGCCAGGGCGCGCGTC
>CAYHNK010000094.1:0-14310 GCA_964357695.1 uncultured Bdellovibrionales bacterium
CCCTCACGGCCAGCGATGCGGATCTCGTCCCCGACCGGGTCGAGCTGACGTGTGCTCCCATGCCGTGCCGTCCTGGCAGCGCCACGATCAGCGAGAGCAACATCGGTGGCATGTCTCCAGATTTTTCCGCCGAGATTCTGGACGTCGATGTCGCCATCAGCGCGTCGGACGCGGTGCAGGCGAGCACTCTCATCGTCGATGTCTACTGCGGTGCTGTTCGGTGCGGCAGGCGCGAGCTCACCGGGATCGTCGCCGACCCACTGCCGCCGACCTACCAATTCGATCGCTGCTCCCTCTGTGCTCTCGACGTGCCTTATGCGGGAGCCGTGCCGGGAGCCTGCACTGGGTGCGCAGCCGAAAACTCGCAAACCACCGCCGACATCACCGGTGCCGCCGCCGTCTGGAACCGCGCCGGCGACCAAGAGCCGACGAGCCTGAGCACATTCAGCATTGCCAGCACGCCATTGCGCCTCCTCGTCAAGGGTGTGGAAGAGGGTCAGGCGGTCGCTCTCGTGAGCAGTCAAAGCGGCGAGATCTCGGGGAACGTCGTGGCGAGCGATGCGACCTGCGCGTCGAGCACGAGCGCCTGCACACTGAGCTTTGATGCCCTCGAGGTCAACAGCCTAGACGCGAACACCGACCGGCATATTGTGACCGTGAGCTTTGCGGATAAGGCGGGTAATCAGGCCGTGCCCGAGGCATTGCGCTGCGCCGACCCAGGCTGCGATCCCTTGGACGAGGCGATCACGGCCCTGGTGGATACACTGCCCCCCGAAGGTGTCGCGACCACGGTCTGCATCGGGGAATCGACGACGCCCTTCGGCTCCAACCCGCCCAACACAATCGAAGACGTCAACTGCGCTATCGATTGCGCGGCTGTTGGGTCGGGCGCGTGCAATCGCATCGAGGGCCGGGTCGTGCTGCGTTGGCAGGCGCCGCACGACGATGGGCTCGGCGATGTGCTCAACACAGCAGTCGATCACTACGAGGTGCTCGTGGCTGCGCTAGGCATTCCGTACGCAGGAAACCCGGCCTTCGCCTCCTGCGACGAAGTGGTGCCGGGCGTCGCCGTCGAGCAAACGGTCGTGCCGGCCATCATACCCGTCGCTGCGGGTACTCAGGTCATCCTTCCTGTCGACGGCCTCTACCCGCACCGAGCTTATTGCTTTACCGTGGTTGGTGTCGACGACGCGGGCAATCTTGCAGTAGTCGCCGCCGGAGATCCTGCCGAACGGGTAGTGCCCCTGCTCACCGATGTCCCAGGCTCTCCGGACCCGTCACCAGCGAGGGTTACACCCTTTGACCCACTCGCGCCGATCGATGATCAGACCGACGCTATCTTCTACGGGCCGTCGGACTATGGCGCGGGTAACAGTGGTTTTGGCCAGCGCGTGTTCAACATCGGCGACCTCGACCAAGATGGCGGCGACGATTTCGCAGTGAAGGTGAGGGCCCGTGCTGATGTGTTGCTGTTCCTCAGTGGTCGGTTCTTGGCGGGCTGGTCCGCCACAAACCCAGTGCAGCTGAGCTCGAATGCCAACGACTCGTATTTTGGTCTCAGCGTCGCCCACGGCAGATTCAACGAGGACGCCCACGACGATCTTGCGATCTGCTCCCCCGGAGTGAGCGCCTCGGAGGGCGCGGTATACTTGTATTTTGGCAAGGCGGCGGTGGGCATCGACACAACGCTGACCAACACCAATGTGTTGCTGCCGAACATCACGCCGGACGTCGCGATTGTGGCGAGCAAACCCACGGGCCAAGAGTGGTTCTGCAAGAACGTGGCGATGGCCAACGTGGACGGTCGACCGGGAGACGACCTCATCGTCGCCGACTGGGGCGCTTTGGGCGACAACGTGTACGGTTTTTCGGGCGGGCACGGCAATCGTTTTCCCGGCGCGGCGCCAGCGATAGTCACCCTGGAATATGCCGGGGAGAACGTGGCGATTGGCTCAGGCTGGGACCCGTCGACGCCGCTCGTCCCGCCTGCCGCTCCGGCTCGCGCCGACCTCGTGCTCAGCCCGACGGCGTACCTGGGTGACTTTCCCGCGGCGATGACGACCGGGGACTACAACGGGGATGGCGACATGGACATCGTTGTTTCCCAGCCGGGTGTCGATCACGGCCAGCTCGATGACCCGGCCTGCCTGGGAACCGGCAGGGCGGGCGAGGTCTACGTCTATGCCGGGGGACCTTCCTTGATTGGCTCTATCCCAGGGCCGGACACCGCCCCCGCACAGCTCATGCACTTATTGCGCTACACCTGCTCGGCCAGCGGCTTTGGCAAGGTGCTGTCGACGATTCCCAGGCCGCGGCCGGGTGACAATGCCGACTGGCTCTATGCGAAGGCCGGCAGTGCGGTTGGCTTGATCTACAAAGGCTCCGACGCAGGAGGCGGCATCGTGCCCCGCGACGCGATGGTCGATGCTCGGATCTACCCAGTAGGCGGCCCGAGCACTGACTACCTGCTCGATGTGAGACTGTGGAGTGGTGTCGCGGTGACCGAGTTTGGCGGCGATCTGGCCGTGCTGGGCGAAATGGACGGTATGCCAGGCGTGGACATTGCCTTGGCTCCCCAGCTCGTGAACGCCGCGAGCAACGAGGTGTTCATCTACTCGTATTCGGAAGTGAGCGATGCGAGTGGCGAGACGGGCTTGGTGCGACGCGCCATTTTGGACGGTGGGCCGAACCTGCCCGACGGGTACGGTTACGCGGTTGCGGGCGTGTCCAACTATGCGGGGCTCGGTCCTCAGCTCGTTGTGAGCACCTGGCTAAACAGCACGTATGACGGGATGTTGTACCTGTACCGGTAGTCGAGATGAAATTTTTTCGTCGTGCGAAACCCGGCGCTTCCCTTCACGGGTGGGCGCCGGGTTCTTTCTTGTCTCGGGCCTACTGGGGAACAACGAGCGTGTTGAGCTCTGCGTCCGTGGCGTAGTTGAAGCCGTACTTCGTGTACAGAGCCCGAGCTTGCTCGCTGCGCATGAAGGTGATCCAATCGGCGGCGGCTTCTGGATGGCGCGCGCCCTCGATTGGGGTGATGCCGAGACTCCCGAAGACGTTGCCTTGTGCCGGCAGCATGACGAAATCGAAGGTGTTCGGGAACGTCGCGGTCAGGTACTGACCAAAGTGGTAGAACATCGGCGCGACATCCGCGGCACCGTCGGCGATGAACTGTGGGTTTTCGCGGTGATGCACGTTGAGCGGGCTGAGAGTGTTGGACTTGGCGAGCACCGCCGCCGCGAGACCGACACCACCCTGGTTGTCGATGACCGCGCCGTAGGTCTCGTACGAGGCCGGCTCTCGCGTCGGTGAGGAGATCGCCACGCGCACCTCGGGCCGCGCCAAATCGGCGACGCTGCTGATGCCGAGGGGATTGCCCTTCTTGACCAGCAAGCCGGCGCCGTTGTTGCGGTTGTAGACGTAGTAGCCTTCGCTATAGCCCTTGGTGTAGAGCGTCTTCTGCTGCTTGGGGCCCGTCATGAACACGTCGGGCCACACCTGGTTGGTGTCGATCCAGAAGTTGCCGATCACCAGCTTGCCGCTATCCATGGCCGCAATCAGCGCGCCCGGCGGCGTCGTCGCGTAGAAGACGTGCTTGACGGGGTTGCCGACGAGGATGGACTTGTTGGCTTCTTCCCACACTTTGAACGCGGCAATCAGCTCCGGCAGCACCATGTACTGGTTGCCCGCCATGAAGAGGACGAGGTCCGCTTTGTTGGGACTTCCATGCAGGTCGGTGATGTAGTTTGCCTTGGGCGTCTCGTAGAGCCGCGAGGTGGCCGAGATCGGCTCCGGCAGCTCGCGCGGCCACGGGATGGCCTGCATGCTGGGCGTCGCCGGGCCGACCGAGATGGGCGCGGTCAAGGGATTCGTAATCGGCAGCGTGTCAGCCAGGGCGGACAGCGGCAAGGTGGCTCCGAGGGCCAAGACAAGAATTCGCACGATGTTCAACTCTACCTCCAATAATCCGCGCCGAAGATGACGCGGACACTGGTATGCCTGAACACCGCGCGCGATGCTGTTAACAGTTGTGAAGAGTTGCGCAGGACGGCAGGTGGGCGTAGTGACAGTTTCACCACGGCCGGCGCGGCTTGACCCGCACGGTGGCGATGGCGACTCTTGGTGTGGAGGCACGCTATGAAACGATTGGTGATGTCCCTGTGTTTCGCCCTCGTTGCCGGCTGCGGCGGCTCTGACAACCCGCGCCATGAGCCTCCCCCCGATCTAGACGACCATGCGGCGGTGCTCGAAGGCCTCGGTGTCTCCACCGACGTCGGTGCGCGACTGAACCCGGCCGGCGAGCCGGTGTCCGAGGGATACAATCCGACGGGCCGACCGCTGACGCAGCTGCAAAAGCGCAGCGAGATCTTCTTTGCCGGCACTCGCGGGCAAGGCGCCGACACCACGCTCACGCCCGACCCGACGCAACATGGCGGGCTCGACTGGCCCGATGAGGCGGCGGCGTTCACGCGCTACGGTCTCACCGTGGACGACCAATGGCTGCAAATGCCCAAGGCCATGGCGTCGGGCGATGTCGATGGCGACGGCAAGGACGAGATCGTCGTCGCCTACGTCGGCGAGAGCACCCAGCTCGGCCAAGACAAAGACCTCGTCGTCAAGGTCCTCGACTTCGAGGACGGTCGCTATGTCGTCGCCTTCAGTCGCATCGTCGCATCGTTCACGGACTCCGCCATCAGCGAGTACCCCTCGGCCGACTACTGGGCGCGCAACTTTAGCGCCACCTGCGGCGACGTCGATGGCAATAGCGAGCGTGAGACCCTCATCGCCTTCAATGGCTCGATCTTCTTGCTCGGCGACAGCAGCAAGGACTTCGGTCTGATGAAGTCGATTTCATATCCCAAGTCGCCCGATACCCAGTACAAGCTCGTGCGCAGCGCGGCCGGAGATCTCAACAACGACGGCGCCGATGAATTCGTCGTCGTCGAGAGCAGCCTGCGCACCAATGTGCTTTTGGGCTCGGCGAGCTATCACATCTACGCCGGGGTGCTGTTGACCGAGATCGCCGCCGACCAGCTCTCGGTGACCGAAGGCCCGACGACGGTGTCGTTGCGCTCGGCGAACGTCGCGGTCGGCGACCTCGATGGCGACGGCCTCAGTGAGACGCTCTTTGCGGGGCTCCAAGACAACAACGACACGATCTACGCCTTCGTGCTCGACACCGTGTGGGACGCCGATACGCATGCCTTCGTGTACAACTTTGCCGACGACTTCGAGACCGTCCCCGGTCGCGGCAACACGAACTTCACGCCCCTGACCTTCGTCGCGGACTTCGACGGCGACGGCAAGAAAGAGATGCTCATTCAGCGCTACCTCTACGAAAACTTCGCCGAGACCGCAGGGAGCTTTGTGCGCAAGTCGGACGATGTCTATGACGCGACCAATGCGGGGGCGCTCGGAGCGGCATGGGATACCATCGCGGCGGTGGGTGACATCGACGGCGACTTGCGCGACGACCTCGTGTTCGTCTCCGACGGCTTCTGGGAGATCTATTGGCTCGGCTACAACCAGAGCGGCCAGTGGGTGCTCAAGAAGAACGTCAATATCTTCGACAGCGGCGCCTACTATCCTGCCATCGCAGTCGGCGACTTCGACGGCGACAGCATCGTCGTACGCTATGTGGATTCCGAGACGCTGTTCAGCAATCCGCACCCCATCGCCCTGCTCGCGGCGAACCCCGTTTGGGATGGCGTCGACATGCAGGGCTCGACCTCCTTCGGCACCACGCTCGGCCAGGAGGTGGAGCGCGAGAAGTCGGTCGGCCTCTCGGTGGGGTTCTCTATCGGCTACGAGTCGGAAGGTCTGTTCGGCCTGTGGAGCGCCTCGTTCAAGGTCTCGGTCGAGTCGTCCTTCGATTGGACCGCGACGCAGTCGAGATCCATCGAAGAGTCCTACACCTACTCGACGAGCGGCGAGGACAAGGTGATCTTCACGGCCATCCCCTACGATGTGTACTACTACGAGATCATCGTCTCGCCCGATTCCGAGATGGTCGGCACGGCCATCTCAGTCAACCTGCCGCGCAAGCCTGTGACACTTCCAGTCGAGCGCACCTACTACAACAGCCACAACGGTGGCGCCCCGGATGTGGACGCCAGCGCCTTGACGCATACCCTCGGTGATCCGCTCTCCTATCCGACGCGGGATGAGGCCGAGGTGCTCGTCGCCCTCGGCGGTGGCGAAGGTGTCATGTCGACCAACATGCTGACGGTGGGGCAAGGGACCGGCGCGACAGCCATCGAGCTCAGCGTCACCGAAGGCAACGGCACCGGCACGGCGTTCGACTTCTCCGTCACCATCGAGTCCGAGGTGGGCGCTGGCGGCTTTACGGTCGGCGCGAGCTCAGGGTTCCACTATGGCGAGTCGTATTCCATCATGACGACGAACGGCACGGTCTACGGCGGTGAGATCGGCAACATCCCCGCGGCAGCTTGGAGTCTCGATCGCTCCTTCTCGTGGGGGCTGTTCTCCTATCGCGCCACGGTCGGGGCGGAGAAGATGGTCGTCGTGCAGTACTACACCGAGCAGATCTGAGCGCTCCCAAATCCCCTTGGGGACGCCAACGTTTGCCGTGAGCATCGATGGCTACGGCTTGCCGCCCCTCCAGCGTCGTAGTTGCGCGACCTCGTCGGCGAGCTGGCCCCACACGCGCTCGGCCTGCCGCCGCTTGCGCTCGTCGTGGCGCAGCTCGTAGGCCTGCGCCTCTTGCTCGAGCTTGCGGTAGTGAGCGAGGCGGTCGGGCGCGAGCTCGCCTGACGCCACCGCTGCGTGGACAGCGCAGCCCGGCTCGGTGTCGTGGCGGCAATCCCGGAAGCGGCAGCGCGCCGCAAACGTCGCCACGTCCTCGAAGACGGCATCGAGACCCTCCTCGTCGACGAGCTGGAGCTCGCGCATGCCCGGCGTGTCGACGAGGATGCCGCCGCCCGGCAGGAGGACGAGCTGGCGGTGCGTGGTGACGTGGCGGCCGCGGCCATCACGTGCCCGCGTCTCGCCGGTGGACATGCGCTCCGTGCCGAGCAGCGCGTTGAGCAGCGTCGACTTGCCAGCTCCCGAGGAGCCGACGAGTGCCACCGTCATGCCCCCGTGGATGCTCGTGCGCACCGCCTCGATGCCTTCGGCGCGCAAGGCGCTCGTGACGTAGATCGGCACGCCAGCGCAGTGGCTCTCGACCTCGGCGAGCCGCACCGCGACGTCGTTGCAGAGGTCGGCCTTGTTGAGGACCACCGACGGCTGCGCGCCGCTCGCCCAAATGCGGACGAGGTAGCGCTCGATCCGGCGGACGTTGAAATCTTCGTCGAGGCCGCAGACGGCGAACACCCGATCCACGTTGGCGGCGATCACCTGGGCTCGCACCGCGCGTCCCGAGGCGCCGCGGGTGAACACCGTGCGTCTCGTCAGGACGCGGTCGATGATGCTCACGTGATCGGGTCGCGGCGCGTCGCTGAGGACCACCCAGTCGCCGACGCCCGGCAGGCCTGCCTCGGCGAGCTCCAAGCGCAAGCGCCCGGCGACCTGTGCGGACCCCGAGCCCGTCTGGCACCACACCTCGTAGGCGCCGCGGTGCTCGGCCGCGATCCGGGCCACGACGACGTCGCCACCATGCGCGGGCGCAATCTGGTCCGCGAAGAACGGACCGAAGCCCCAGGCGGTTAGGTCAGACATGATGGCGTCCTCCCTGGGGGTCGGCGAGAGCCCGAGCGGCCGGTCAGCTCACAAAGAGCGCCGCGGCGGACAACGCCTCGAGCAGCACCGCCATCGCGAGCACGTGGCGCATCGACACCTTGCCCGCGTCCGTGGCGGCGACCGCACCGACGACCGTGAGGCTCTTCGCATCGAGCTCGGCTGCGGCGATCGGACTCACGAGATGGAAGCGCTCACCGTCGCGCCGCAGTGACCACGTTGCACCCTCGATACGACTCCACAGGGTGGCTGTCTTGGCGTCGAGGTACCAGCTGTCGTGCGTTTCGGCGTCAAAGGTGGCCCGCGATAGATAGACCTTGGGCTTGTCCCGGTACGGTGCTCCCGCGGTGGGACAGAACGTCTGACAGTTGCCGCACTCGTTGCACAGGTCGCCAACGTTGAGCGTCTGATGCTCCTGCGTGATGGCGACGGTGTAAGGCGCGCCGGTCGCGCGCACTGTGCCATCCTCGACGAGCCAGTCTTGCAGCGTGTGCTCACGCCGCGGCACGCGGTAGCTGACGTTGGCGCGATTCGGGCACACGGTGACGCAGACGTCGCAAAGCTCGTCGCACAAGAGACAGCGATCGGCCTCGGCGCGGGCCTCGGCGTCGCTCATGGTCTGCACTACCACCTCGAAGCCATCGCGCTGGTGCTCGGACAGCCTCGGCAAGGCGGTGCCCCAAACGCGCCGCGCCCGCTTACGACGCAGCAGCGCCAGTGCCTCGTCGTCCTTCACCTTGTGCCCTTCGCGCGAGCTCGCCGCGACCGGGTTCACCACAGGCGGTGGCGGCAGCGCACACGCGGTGAGCACGTGGCTGGCAAACGCGCGGCCGTCAGCAATACCCTGGATGATCGAGGACGGCCCGCGAACGACGTCGCCGCCGGCAAAGACCTTCGCGTGGGTCGTCGCCATGCCCGCCTGCGTCGACACGAGACCGCCCGGCCCAATAGGAACAAGGCCCGCGAGGAAATCGAGCTCGGTGTCCTGACCGATGGCCGGGATGAGAAGATCGAGCGGGATCTGGTGCTCGCTCCCCGGGATCGCTTGGGGCCGAGGGCGACCACCCGTCGGCGACGCGACGAGCTGCATCTGCTGACATTCCAGCGCGCGCAGCTGTCCGCCCTCGGAGATGACTCGCACGGGTGCGGTCAGCTCGACAATGCGGATCTTCTCGGCCCGCAGCTCAAGGAGCTCCTCGCGACTCGCCGGCATCTCCTTGACGGTGCGACGATAGAGCAGCATCAGCTCGCCACCCTCGGGCATGCGTCGCTTGGCCGAACGGACCGCATCAATGGCCGAGTTGCCGCCGCCCACCACCGCCACACGCTTGGGCAACAGCCCAAGCTCACCGTGCTTGGTGCGCTCGAGAAACTCCAAGAAGCCCACGACGCCCGCACACGTCTCACCCGGGATGCCCAGCACTTTGGAGCGCTTGGCGCCCACCGCGACAAAGACGTAGTCGTGCTCGTTGAGCAAAGCAGCAAATTGCGCGCGCGTCGTGATGGGCGTGTTCTCGTGCAGGCGCACACCCATGGCCTTGATGCGCTCGATGTCCAATGTCACGCGCTCGTGGGCGGTGCGGAAATCCGGCAGCGCGTGGCTGACCATGCCGCCTGGGACCGTCTTCGCCTCGAAGATCTCCACAGCCAGGCCTTCGCGCGAGAGAAACCAGGCCGCCGAAAGGCCCGCCGGTCCGCCCCCGATGATCGCGATGGACTTCATGGGCGACCCGTCCGGCATCACCTTTCGCCGTGGCTTCAAATAGCCGTCCCCCGGCGTACCGCGCAGCGCGACCAAGGGTTCTTCCTTCATCGCGATGTAGCGCTTCAGATCGCGGATGCGCACCGTCGCGTCGTAGCTCATGCGCGTGCAGCGGTCTTCGCACACGTGGTCGCAGGCCATGCCCGTGGTGTTGGGAAACGGATTGCTGTCGCGGATCACCCCGAGCGCGTCGGGGAATCGCCCCTGGGAGGCGAGCCAGATGTACGAAGGGACATCCTGCCCCGCGGGACAGGTCTCGGTGCAAGGCGCGGCGATGCAGTCAAACAGCCCGAGCTGCCGCTTGCCCTTGATGCTCGTCCACGGGAAGGCGTCTTGATGATACGCGGGGTCCGACAGCACGCGCGATAGATGCGCCGCGATGTTCTTCTGCACCGCCACGCGCCCATCGCTCTCCTGGGCCACGCGACCCGGTAGCTCCGCGAGCGAGGTCACGTCCGCTGCCGCCATGTAGGCGGCGGCGTTCTCGGAATATTGCAGCAAGCGCGCGTAGCCGCCCGGCTTAAGCAAGTCGGTGCACACCGTGACGGGCTTGATGCCGCAGGCGAGAAGATCGGCCGCGTTGAACGCGTCGGCACCACCTGACAAGGACAAGTCCAGCTCGCCACAGAACTCCTCTTGCAGCATCTTGGCGACGTTGATTGCGAGTGCGTGCAGCGGCCTGCCGGACATGTACATCATCTCGTTAGACTTCGCGAAGACGCCGCGATGATTCGTCGTTTCGAGCGTGTTGGTAAGCTTGAGATTGAATTCCACACCGACGCTACGCGCCTGCTCCCTCAGCGTGCGGACGAGTCGCACCGCGTCGGGCCACTTCAAGTCGTGCGCAAACGCCGTATCGGGCACGTCGATACGTGTGTAGCCGAGCTTGCGATTCAGGATGTCGCGCAACACCTCCGGCCCGTTCAAGGTTGGGTTGAGCTTGACAGTGGTGTGCAACTTCAAGGAACCGATGAGGTAGGCACCGATGCGCTCGATCTCCGCAGGCGGGCAGCCGTGCATCGTCGACAACGTGATGTTGTTGGTGAGCGCCACCGGGATGCGCAGCGCGCGCACGCGCGGATACAGGGGCTCGAGGATCTGCATGGCGCGTTCGTACTCGGCCTGCCCCTCGGGACTTCCCATCATCGCGTGCAGAAAACGCTGGGTGTTGGACGCGAGCAGCCCTTCCATGTTGTAGCCGGCGCTCATGTTGAAGATGCAACCGAGCTCGCCGTCATTGCGCGTGAGGCCCAGCTCCTGTTGCACGATGTGAATGAGGATCCAGGCGTTGAGATACTCACGATACGCTTCGTCGAGCTTGAGCTCCTGCGACCACTCGCAGTTGTAGCCGACGTCTTCCATGTCGATGCAGGGCTTGCTGACCGCGATCTCATCCAGGGTCTGCACCGTCTTGAGCTCGAGATAGCGTGCGCCCACGAGCCAGGCGACGAGCAGATTCTGTGACAACTGCGTCTGCGGTCCGGCGGCGACCCCCCACGGGGTCTCGAGCAGCTGCCCATAGCGCTGGCAGGCGAGCTGAGGATACTTGCGCGGGTCGAAAAACTGCTCGCGTGGCAGGCCAAAGATGCTGCCGTGACGTGCGAGACCGGCAAACGTCAGCGTGAATAGACGATCGATCGGCAGCGGCACCATCTTATCGGACATGCGACACTCGACCTCGTGGGAAGCTCGATGTGCTACAGCGTTGCCGCACCACTCTTGCGCGTGAAGGCAACGAGTGCAATCTCTGTTGCATCTTCGACACGCAACGCGTCCGTGTTGATGACCAGATCGTAGAGCATCTCGTCGTCGATATCACAATCGAAGGAGTGGCGAATGAATGAGGCCCGCTGCGCATCGGTGTCTTCGATGAGCTTTGCCGCAGCGCTCGCTTTGAGGCCGCGCTCCTCGGCCACACGATGAATGCGGCGCTCCAGCGGTGCGACGATGCGCAGCCGCAGCGCCCGCGCGCCTCCAACAATGATGCCCGCACCCCGGCCGAGAACGATCACGTTGCCGTACGTCATCACCGTGCCGATGACCTTGGTGAGCGAGGTCAGGTAGTCCGAGCTATGGATCACGCGTCCTGTGAGAATGCCCTCGATCCAGGCATCCAAGTCGTGGCGCACGTGCTCATCGATGGGCTCGACGAGTCGGCTCTGCACGTGCATGTCTTCGGCGATGGCTTCGAGGACCTCGCGATCCATCAGCTGGAAGCCGGTCTGACGGCTCAGCTCGCGTGCGAGCACCTCACCTCCGGCACCCAGAGCCGTCGAGATCGTGATGATCGGCGGCGGGCGGTGCGTCGCACGATCACCGTGCTGGGCGCGATGTGCGTCGGCCTCCCAACGAGAGGCCTGCCGCTCGACCAGCTCATGAATCGATCGGGACATCCCTTAGACTCCACTGATCAACGTATGCATTGTACGCCAAAACGGCCCGGAACAAGTACGCGCAAACGCGCCGTCAGGCGGAGCGGAATCGCCGCCTAGCTGCGCGGCTTGCCGAACGAGGCTTCAAACAGCTGGCGAATTGCGGCGCGCCCATCGTCGGAGAGAAAGCGCGTGCCCGTACCGGCAAAACGCCGGCGCTGGATACGCGGCGTCGAGGCCTGAATCCATGCGCGGCCGTTCCAGCGCAGCCACTCGCGACGCTCCTGGTCGTAGACGTGCACGGGCTTTTTGAAGTGTTTGGCCAGCTCGACCGCCCAGCCAGTACCGCCGTTGACGGTGTCATCGGGCTGCACCACGCCGATGACGAAGACTTCGCCGGCTGTCGCGACCTGATGCCAGATGGTCTGCAGGGTCTTTTGGAACGTCGGGGTCTTGGGCAGCTTGCGGTGCAAATGCGACTCGACGTAGGCGTCACTCACCTCGCCCGCATGCAGCTCGTGCGCACTGAGCTCGACGAGACCGCGCGTACGAGCCGGCGTGCGCCCCGCGAAGCTGTAGGTCAGCTCCTTGACGCCGAAGCGCTCGGCTTCCTCGCCAAAGGCCTGCTCGGCTCCGCCCGCACCACCCGACAGCAACGTGTAGCCCCCGGCGGGCAGCTTCACCGCGCTCGCGGCTTCGTCAAGGCTCAGTCGCAGCGTGTCCGGGTCGAGGCGCAGATTCGTCTCGGAGACGTCGCGGTTGTCGTGGTCCTTGAGCAAGCGCACCGTCATGTGATCGGCGACCGGCTCGAGGAACACCGCGACCTCGATGAGACTCTCACACTTGGCGCACGGTGGCGTCACCGACGTCGGGTGCTCGGTCGTCACGTCGCGGTGCGTATGAGCGCTCATCCACAGCTCGGCCCCAAGCTCACGCGCGATGGCGCGAAAACCCTCGATCTGCGTGCTGCAATCCGGCCCTGCGCCCTCCCAGTCGAAACCGTCGATGATCATCACGCCGGGACGAAAACCGACGTTCTTCTCATAGAGGGCGAGCACCTGGCGCAAGCGCTCCGTCGTCACCTGTCGGCTGCTCTCGGCCTGAATGACGCGATGCTTGGCGATGAGCGCGCGCACTTGTGGCCGCTCGGCAAGACCCGTCACCTCGGCGAGATCGCTGAAGATGGCGTCGTACCAGCCCTGCACGTGCTCGAGCGTCTGGCCGAGAGCAAAGTGCAGGACGTTGCGCTCACGCATGGCGTCGTCAAGACCGACGTGGACGAGAAATCCCGTCTTGCCAGTCCCCGCACGTCCCATGACGACGCCGAGGTTGCCTTTGCCAACGCCCCCATGAATTGAGCGCTCGAGAATGCGCAGCGGACTGCGCTCGTTGACTTCCTTGCGGTACATGTCGTTCTCCTTATTTCTTCCCGGCGGCCTTGTTGCGCTCACGGACCTTCTCGACCAGCTCCTCTTCGATGGCCGCGGGCACCAGGAGGTAACGGGAGAACTCCATCGTGAAATCCGCCTTGCCCTGCGTCGCGGACCGCAAGGCCGTCGCGTAGCCAAACATGTCCGCGAGAGGAACCTCCGCCTCAGTGCGCGCCATGCCGGTGTCCTCTTGCGAGCCGATGATCGTACCGCGCCGCTGCATCAGCGTGGTCAGCACATTGCCCGCAAACTCCGACGGTCCTTCGACGACGACACGCATGATGGGCTCGAGCAGGCGTGCCCCCGCCTTGTCGTATGCCTCGCGGAAGGCGCCGCGAGCCGCTTCTTGAAAGGCGATGTCCGAGGAGTCGACCGCGTGCGCCGCGCCGTCGTCGATTGTGATACGCAAGCCGACCACGGGAAAGCCGATCTTGCGGCCCTTCTCGAGCATCGAGCGAAAGCCCTTCTCGACCGATGTAATGAACTGACGCGGGATGGCGCCGCCGACCACATCGTCGACGAACTCGAAACCCCCCTCTTCCATGGGCTCGAGAAAGCCGGCGACGCGACCGTACTGGCCGGAGCCGCCCGACTGTTTTCTGTGCGTGTAGTTGAACTCCACGCGCTTGGTCACCGTCTCGCGGTAGGCGACTTGCGGCGGCGAGGTCTGCACCGTGCAGTTGTATTCGCGCTTCATGCGCTCGATGTAGACCTCGAGCTGTAGCTCACCCATGCCCTGAATGACGGTCTCGCCCGAGTCGCGGTCGACGCCGACACGAAACGTCGGGTCTTCTTTGGTAAAACGCGAGAGCGCCTTGCTCATGTTGATTTCGGACTTGTTGTCGACGGGCTTCACCGACAACGCGATGACCGGCTCGGGCACGTGAATCGACGTCATCGCCACCTTGAGCTTGCCGTCGGTAAACGTATCGCCCGAGTTGCAGTCGAGACCGAAGATGGCGACGATGTCACCGGCACCGGCGTCTGGAATGTCTTCCATCTCGTCGGCGTGCATGCGCACCAGGCGCGAGACCTTCGTCTGCTT
>CAYHNK010000095.1:0-14247 GCA_964357695.1 uncultured Bdellovibrionales bacterium
AACACCAGAACAGAGGGCGGGCGGTCGCGACCGCCGATGTCGCCGTCTACGCCTGGAGCGAAGAAAGCGCGCCCATCGAAGCGACCACGACGGGACGGTGATGTCGAGGCCCTGGTCAAATCGATCGGCGCCATCGCGCCCCGACTCCGGGGCCTTGAGGCCCAGGCCCGCGCTCTGGGGGTCTTCACCGCCGACCGCGACCTGCTGACCTGCCCGAAGTGCGGCCTCATGGAGGACGTGCTCGTCGACGGGCGGATCGTCACCTATCACGAGGAGGGCGACCGCGAGGATACCGGCCTGCGGTTCGCGGATTCCTCTGCGGCGGATGGTCGGTTCATCTGCCCCGAATGCGGCAGTGAGGTCCGGTCAGAAGCTTCCGGTAGCAGTGAGGGTGGCCCGAATGTCTGACCGCCGCCCCGAGCAGACGCCGGTCACCTTGCCCGAGCTGGAGTCTCACCTCTGGGAGGCCGCCAACATTCTGCGCGGGAGCCCCGTCGATCGTTCGGACTGGAAGTCGTACATCCTCCCGCTCCTTTTCTTCAAACGCATCTGCGACGTCTGGGACGATGAGCACGCCGCGATGCTCGCCGAGTACGGCGAGGACTTCGCCGACGAACACCGGTTCCAGGTCCCCGAGGGCGCCCACTGGCGCGACGTTCGCGAGACGCCCTCGAACGTGGGAACGGCGCTGCAGAACGCCATGCGCGGCATCGAGGCCGCCAACCAGAAGCACCTGTACGGCGTCTTCGGTGACGCCCAGTGGACGAACAAGGAACGGCTGCCAGACGAGCTGATCAAGAACCTCATCGAGCACTTCTCGGCGCTGGGGCTCGGCAACGCACGCGTGACCAGCGACATTCTCGGCGACGCCTACGAGTACCTGATCAAGAAGTTCGCCGACTCCACGAACAAGAAGGCTGGCGAGTTCTACACCCCACGCAGCGTGGTCCGCCTGATGATCGACATCCTCGACCCGAAAGAGGGCGAGACCGTCTACGACCCCGCATGTGGCACGGGCGGCATGCTGCTCGCCACCGTGGCGCACGTCCGCGAGCACGGCGGCGATCCGCGCACCTTCTTCGGGCGGCTCTACGGCCAGGAGAAGAACCTCACCACGGCGGCCGTCGCGCGAATGAACCTCTTCCTCCACGGCATCGAGGACTTCGTCATCGAACGAGGCGACACGCTGCGCTCGCCGGTCTTCACCGATCCGGGCACCGGCGGTCTGGCCACCTTCGACGTGGTCGTCGCCAATCCGCCGTTCTCGCTCGAGCATTGGGGCCGCGAGATCTGGGAGAACGATCCATGGGGGCGCGCGTTCGCTGGTCTGCCCACCGACTCGAGCGGCGACTTCGCCTGGGTCCAGCACATGGTCAAGTCCATGGCCGACCGGACCGGTCGCATGGCGGTCGTGCTGCCCCAGGGGGCGCTATTTCGTGGTGGCGTCGAGGGCGAGATCCGTCGGTTCCTTCTTGAGAAGGACCACGTTGAAGCCGTGATCGGCCTGGCGCCGAACCTGTTCTATGGCACCGGCCTCGCGGCCTGCGTCCTGGTGTTGCGCCAGCGCAAAACCCCGAAGCGCGCGAAGAAAGTCCTGGTGGTAGACGCCTCGTCGCTGTTCCGGAAGGGCCGAGCACAGAACTTCCTCGAGCCCGAGCACGCGACCCAGATTCGCAAGTGGGTAGAAGGCTTCAAGGACGCTCCCGACCACGCTCGGGTCGTCGGCCTACAGGAGATCGAGAAGGAAGGGTGGACGCTCAACATCTCGCGCTACGTCGTGCCCCCGGTCGGCGAAGACATCCCCCCGCTCCCCGAGGCAGTTGCCGCCTTCAAACAGGCGCTCGGACGCTGTCGTGAAGCCGAAGACCACCTGCGGTGCGTGATCAAGGAAGGCGGGTGGCTGTCGTGACTGACCGCATCACGCAACAGGAGCTAGAGAGCTATCTGTGGGGTGCGGCGACCATCCTGCGCGGCCTGGTCGATGCCGGGGACTACAAGCAGTTCGTCTTTCCGCTGCTCTTCTACAAACGCCTCTCCGACGTGTGGGACGCCGACTTCGCCGAGGCTTTGGAGGAAACCAGCGACAAGAAGTACGCGCGGTCGACCGCCAACGATCGCTACGTGATCCCCAACGGCGCCCATTGGAACGAGGTGCGCGGTGTCGTCAAGGACGTCGGTCGCGCGCTCCAGGATGCCTTGCGCGCGATCGAGGCGGCGAACCCGGGCCGGTTCGACGGCATCTTCGGCGATGCGCCATGGACCAACAAGGAGCGGTTGCCCGACGCGACCCTGAAGAACCTATTGGAGCACTTCTCGTCGAGGTCGCTCACGCTCGCCAGTGTTCCCGAGGACGAGCTCGGGAACGGCTACGAGTACCTGATCAAGAAGTTCGCCGACGACAGCGGTCACACAGCGCAGGAGTTCTACACCAACCGAACCGTCGTCCATCTCATGGTGCGAATGCTCGAGCCCAAGCCGGAGGAGACCATCTACGACCCGACCTGCGGCACGGGTGGCATGCTCATCTCGGCGCTCACCGAGGTGAAGCGCAAGGGGGGTGAGCACCGGACGCTCGGCTTGTTCGGCCAAGAGCGCAACCACATGACCGCCTCAATCGCGCGCATGAACCTCGCGCTACACGGCCTCGACGACTTCCACATCGAGCGTGGCGACACGCTCGCCGAGCCGAGGTTCCTGACCAAGGACCGACTGCGGACCTTCGACGTCGCCTTCGCCAATCCGCCCTACTCGATCAAACAGTGGAATCGCGAGGCGTGGAGCTCGGACCCATGGGGCCGCAACTTCCTCGGCACCCCACCACAAGGACGTGCCGACTACGCTTTCTTCCAGCACATTCTGAAGAGCCTCGACCCCAAGACCGGCCGGTGCGCAATCCTGTTCCCGCACGGCGTCCTGTTTCGCCGGGAGGAGGCGGACATGCGCAAGAAGCTCATCGAGGCCGACCTCGTCGATTGCGTTCTCGGGCTTGGGCCGAACCTCTTCTATAACTCGCCAATGGAAGCCTGCGTGGTCGTGTGCCGCAGCACCAAACCCAAGGCACGGCGCGGTCGCGTACTCTTCATCGATGCATTGAACGAGCTTGCGCGCGAGCGCGCACAGAGCTTCCTGCGCGACGAGCACCAAGAACGCATCGTAGGCGCCTACCGCGCATTCAAGGACGAGACTGGGTTTTCGAAGGTGGCGACGATCGAGGAGGTAGCCGCCCAGGAGCACAGCCTTTCGATCCCGCTCTACGTGAAGCGCGCTTCCAGCAGCGGTGCCGGCGAGACGCCAAAGGGCCTTCGACAGGCTTGGGACGAGTGGGAGAAGTCCGGTCGCGCGTTCTGGCGCGAGATGGACACCCTCGTCGAGACGCTCGATGGCCTAGCAGAACACGAGGTGGCGGATGCGTAGCGCGGCCTCGAAGGCTGTGGAGCGGCGAGTTCGCTTTGGCGATGTTGTTCGCCTATGCACCGATCGCTGTTCGGATCCCGTTGCTGCGGGCACCGAGCGCTACGTCGGCCTCGAGCACCTCGAGCCAGGTGACCTGCGCGTTCGGAAATGGGGACTGGTCGCCGAGGGGACTACCTTCACGAACCGCTTCAAGCCAGGCCAGGTCCTGTTCGGGAAGCGCCGGGCCTATCAGCGGAAGGTGGCCGTTGCGGATTTCGAGGGCGTGTGCTCCGGCGACATCTATGTTCTCGAACCTGCAGACGCCGCCCTGCACCCGGACCTTCTTCCATTTCTCTGCCAGACGGACGCGTTCTTCGACCACGCGATCGGTACATCAGCGGGCTCGCTCTCTCCACGAACCACCTGGAAGAGCCTCGCGGACTTCGAGTTCGTCCTTCCGTCGATCGCGGAACAGCGCTCGCTCGCTGCCGCCCTGTCAGCAGCATGGGGGTGTATTGCGGCCCAAGATGATGCTCGAGCGGCTGGGCAGCGCGTGAGGCAAGCACTCATCTTCTTCCTCTATCAGGGTGGGGGATGCGACGGGCCTCGCAGATCTACTCCCCTTGGTGAGCTTCCAGCATCGTGGGAAGTAGTGCCGCTTGGCGATCGCTACGAAGTCCAACTCGGCAAGATGATTTCCGAGACGGCGCGCGGCGGCCGGGACCAGACCCCGTATATCCGCAACGCGAACGTGCAGTGGAACCGGCTCGAACTCGATGACGTGGCGACGATGTCGTTCTCCCCCAAGGAGCAGAAAAAGTTCGAGCTGAGGTATGGAGACATTCTTGCCTGCGAGGGCCGACATGTCGGCAAGTCGGCCCTCTGGCGGAATGAGATGCCAGGCGCCTGCTATCAGAAGGCGCTTCATCGACTTCGGCGACTAAGCGACCGCGACGTCCCGGAGTACATGCTTCACTGCCTCCAGTACTACTCATGGGCTGGGCGCTTTGTCGCGGAAACGGGAGAGACAACCATCCCGCATCTGGCGGCCGAACGATTCCGCGCGATGCATTTCCCCTTTCCGCCGCATGGCCAACAGGAGCGCATAGCAGCAACCGTCGCTGCGTGCGACACCGCGATCCAGGGCATGGAAGGTCGCGGGGAATCAAGTCGAACGCTGTTGAAGAAGCTCTACCGCTCCCTGGAGAATGGATGATGACCTTCAACGAGGCCAACTCCGTCGAAGCCCTCATCCGCGACCTGCTTTGTGGCGGCATCACGCACCACACCGCTGTAGGTCCTGGGCTGGCGCGCAAGCACGGCGCCATCAGCGGGACAGGCTGGCACTATCTCGGGCCCGAAAACATCCCGCGCCAGACGCACGAGGTCTTCGTTGAGCCGTTCGTGCACGAGGCGCTCTTGCGCCTGAACCCCGAGATCGCAGCCGAGCCAGACCGCGCCGACGAGGTCCTCTACAAGCTGCGCGCGATCGTGCTCGCCGTGCGCTCGGACGGCCTGATCAAGGCCAATGAGGAGTTCACCGCCTGGCTGCGCGGCGACCGCTCGATGCCCTTCGGACCGAACAACGAACACACGACCGTCAAGCTCATCGACTTCCAGAACCTCGAGAACAACCAGTACGTCGTTACCACCCAGTACAAGTTCCGTGCGGGCCCTGCTGACCGGCGCGCTGACCTCGTCCTGCTGGTCAACGGATTCCCGCTGGTCGTGATCGAGGCCAAGACCCCGGTTCGCAATGCTGTGAGCTGGGTCGACGGCGCGCTGCAGATCCACGACGACTACGAGAAGCAAGTACCGGAGCTGTTCGCCTGCAATGTTCTATCCGCCGCGACGGAGGGGAAGGAGCTGCGCTACGGCTCCATTCGGATGCCGCTCGAGCTGTGGGGACCGTGGCGCACCGACGAGAATCTCACTGCGACAGGACTCGGCGAGGTCCAGCGTGCGGTCAAGGGGCTGTTCCAGCCCGCGGTTCTCCTCGACATCCTGGCCAACTTCACGATGTTCGCGACCGACAAGAAGAAGCGTCGGCTCAAGATCGTCTGCCGCTATCAGCAGTACGAGGGGGCCAACCGCATCGTCGAGCGGGTGACCGCAGGCACGCCGCGCAAGGGCCTACTCTGGCACTTCCAGGGGTCGGGCAAGTCGCTGCTCATGGTGTTCGCGGCGCAGAAGCTCCGCATGCAGCCGGCCCTCAAGAACCCGGCAGTCCTCATCGTGGTCGACCGCATCGACCTCGACGCGCAGATCAGCGCCACCTTCCACTCCTCCGACATCCCGAACCTGGTGAAGGCCGAGTCTCGGGGAGAGCTCGAGCGGCTGCTCCGACAGGACACGCGCAAGATCATCATCACCACCATCTTCAAGTTCGCCGAGGCCGACGGCGTTCTCAACGACCGGGCCAACATCGTCGCCCTGGTCGACGAGGCGCACCGGACGCAGGAGGGCGATCTCGGCATGAAGATGCGGGCGTCGCTGCCGAACGCGTTCCTCTTCGGACTCACCGGCACACCCATCAACCGGCGCGACCGCAACACGTTCTACGCGTTCGGCGCCGAAGAGGACGAGCGCGGCTACATGAGCCGCTACGGTTTCGAGGAGTCCATCCGGGACGGCGCGACGCTGCCGCTCCACTTCGAGCCCCGCCTCGTCGAGTTGCATATCGACAAGCCCGCGATCGACCAGGCCTATAGCGAGCTGACCGGTAGCCTCTCGGACCTGGACCGCGACAACCTCGCCCGCGCCGCCTCGCGGATGGCCGTCCTCGTCAAGGTGCCCGAGCGCATCTCGCAGATCTGCGCTGACGTCGCGCACCACTACCGGGACGCCGTGGAGCCGAACGGTTTCAAGGCGATGCTCGTCACCTTCGACCAGGAGTGCTGCCTTCTTTACAAGGCGGAGCTCGACAAACACCTGCCGCCGGAAGCGAGCGACATCGTCATCTCGGTCACAAAGAAAGACGAGCGCTACAAGCCGTACGACCGTGACCGCGACGAGGAGGAGAAGCTCCTCGACCGGTTCCGTGATTCCAACGACCCGCTGAAGATCCTCGTGGTCACCGCGAAGCTCCTCACCGGCTTCGACGCGCCCATCCTGCAGGCGATGTACCTGGACAAGCCGCTGCGCGACCACACGCTGCTCCAGGCCATTTGCCGCACCAACCGAACCTACGGCGACAAAAAGACTCACGGCCTCATCGTCGACTACCTGGGGGTCTTCGACGACGTCGCCAAGGCGCTCGAGTTCGACGAGAAGGGCTTCCGCCAGGTGGTCTCAAACATCGCCGGGCTGAAGGACAAGCTCGCGCCCGCGGTGCAGAAGTGCCTCGCCTACTTCCCCGGAGTCGACCGTGCGGTCGTGGGCTACGAGGGGCTCATCGCCGCGCAGGAGTGCCTGCCGCACAACGACGCGCGCGATGCGTTCGCTGCCGACTACAGCTACCTGGCGAAGCTGTGGGAGGCACTGTCACCCGACCCGGGCCTGCTCACCCACGAGACCGACTACCGGTGGCTCTCGCAGGTCTACGTCTCGGTTCAGCCCACGACGGGCACGGGCAGGCTCATCTGGCATTCACTCGGCGCCAAGACCATCGACCTCATTCACCAGAACGTCCACGTCGATGCCGTGCGCGACGACCTGGACAAGATCGTCCTCGACGCCGAGCTGCTCGAGGCCGTTCTCGGCACGCCCGACCCCAAGAAGAAGGCCAAGGAGATCGAGATCAAGATCTCCCGCCGGCTGCGCCAGCATCTCGGCAACCCCTCCTACAAGACGCTGTCGGAGCGACTCGAGGCCCTGAAGGAGCGCCACGAGCAGGGGCAGCTCCACAGCGTGCAGTTCCTCAAGGAGCTCCTCGACCTCGCGCGTGAGCTACTCGACGTCGAGAAGGAAACCCCGCCGCAGGTGGACGAGGACCGCGGCAAGGCCGCGCTCACCGAGCTGTTCGACGAGGTCCGTAGCAAGGCCACGCCCGTCATCGTCGAGCGCGTCGTTGGCGATATCGACGAGATCGTGAGGCTGGTGCGGTTCCCTGGCTGGCAGCACACCAGCGCCGGCGAGCGAGAGGTAAAGAAGGCCCTCCGCAAGACGCTCTTCAAGTACAAGCTCCACGCCGAAGAGGAGCTGTTCGAGAAGGCGTTCGGCTACGTGAAGCAATACTACTGACGATGAAGAAGATCCCGCCGCCCATACCGACCCCCAAGCTACCGGCGCCACCGCCGGGCCTGGCTGCGGACGTCGTGTCGATGGCCGACTCCTCTCCCGCAATGACGGACGACACGTTCATTGCTCAGTGCGAAGCCGACTACGAGCGTGCAGAGATCACTACTCTCGCTCATCTGGCCCCCGGCTCATCGGCGCCGACCCATGTGTTCGCGGTCGTCGAACTGCTCCACAAACATCTGGAGCCCAATCCGCTCATCGGCCTTGCTCCCGAGAGAGGTGGCTACCCCCGTCGCACCGATCTCGGAAGCCGCGGCGGCAAGCTTTTCCTTCAACGCTGGCATGTACCCGTGCGGGAAGGAATCCACTGGTACCGTGCCTGCACCGCCGGTTCGATGACCGTTCCGGGGAAGGATCCATCGAAGCCGACCGTCGTTCAACTCGCTCAATTCGGGGATGATCCGCCTTGGCCATATCTCGTGGTCGAGGTAGAGAACTTCTGGCCACACTCAGAGTTCTGGGGCGCGCGCCCCGGTGGCTCGCGTTGGCATCGCATTCTGCCGCTTACCCCCGTCGAGATCACGAATGGATGGGAGGCGTCCGACTTCGAGAAGGCCCGCGACTTCTTCATGTCTGAGACCCACGTGGATCTTCTGTCTCGATCGGTTCTCCTCGGATCCAGCCACCTTCGCCTGCCCAATCCGGTCTTCCGCGACCTCCATCAGCGCGTCGGAAGCGACTGGCGAAGCGTCACCTTCGACCTGGAGCTGCACCCCGGCCAATCGCTCGACGAGCTCGAACTGACCTTCTGGAACCAGCGCTCGTGGGGAGCGACATCGGTGTGGCGCATGACGCTGCAGCCCGGCATGAATGTGCTCCGTGTGCCCGAAGGCGTCGAGCAGGTCGCGCACGCCGTTTCCTGCAAGAAACGGGGACTCCTGAAGCAGTCCGAGTCGTCAGGATTCATCCGCGAGATCGTCGGGTCAATGAACGTCATCACCGAGCAACGTCGCGTCGAAACGCCGAAGGGTAGCTACACGGTCGGTGTGAGTGGTACCTCCCAACCGATCCACGTGGGAACACCACGGCCCGCGGGTGCCCTGACTCGACTCGCCGCCGACGAAGGGCAACAACGAACCCAGAAGGCATGGGCAGAGACGGCGTTTCGGTGGTTCGACAAAGATAGCGTCGCCGGGACGCAGGCTATTCGAGACATCATCCGGTCCGCAACCAAGAGCGTCGACCTCCTCGATCCGTACTTCGGGCGCGGCGACCTTTTGGAGGTCGCCCTTTCTACGACGAGGCATGGATTGCCTTTTCGGGTGCTCACGTCGCACGACTTCTGTGCGAGCGGCGAGGACCCAGATCTCAAAATCGAGTGCGGAGATGCCCTCGCGAAGACCCTCGACTCAGTGCGCTCGCAGGACCCACGGCTGAACATCGAGATCAACGTGATGCCCGGCCAGAAGTCCCCCGTGCATGACCGCTTTCTCATCGTTGATGGAACAGTGTGGGTGCTCGGCGCTTCGCTCAACGAGTTTGGAAATCGCGGGTCTCTACTGATGAAGCTCCCTTCGCCGCCCACCCACAGTGACGGCGGCACACCAATGTTCTCCGTCTCCAAAAACATCTTCGATGAACACTGGGACCGCGCCGAGACCACGAGCACGCCCCTTCACGACTGGGTGAAGCGCCGCGCGGCCTCGCGCGTCGGTGCCCAGAAACGCGGCACGCTCAAGGGCCGTGTTCAAGCCACCAAAACAGCGCTTGAAGAAGCGCTCCGACGCATTCGCGAGGTGTGGCGTGCGTGATCCGCGTCTACGCCAAGCATGGGCGCTCGCGCGCGCCGACGAGCGACGTGCCGCAACCGACCGAGCCGAAATCGACCGTCTACTGGAGGCATGGTGGACCGCCATCTTGGCGCAAGACTCGCCAGGAGATCCGTGGGAGACCGCGCAAGTCGAGCAGCTTCGAACGACGTGTTCCTCCCTTCCCGCGGGAAGCCAGAAGGTCGGTCTGACGGCCCCCAACACGTTGGCGCGCGACGCGACAGACGAAGATCGTGGAGTCGGAGCGCTGCTCCTTGGCGAGTCGGCTGCAGCAGTCGTTCGCAGTGGCTCCTCGGCCGTCGCCCTCGATCGTGCGGTGAACTTCCTATCCGAGTGTTGGGAGGCCATTGAGGTGCTGATCGAGCGCCTACTCCAACCACCAGCTTGGCCCGGAGCGTTGGAGACTCTCGCCCCCGCAACAACAGATCTTGCTGGACTCCTCGGTCGCCACTTTGAGCGGACACCGGGAAATGACGTCCTGCTCGACGAGGAACGGAAAGCTCGCGGGCGAGGTCTCTTGACCTACTTCTGGGGTCGCCACATCGACACCGTCTGCCTGAATCACTCGACGCTCGTGCGCCTGATGCTGTTGGCCGCGCGTGACTGGCAAAGTCTCGCTCGTCAGGCTGAGGCACTTCCTCTGCGCGAACTCAGGGAGGATCTCTGGCGACACCTTCATCTCCACGAAGACCGCGACGCGATCCTCTCGCTGCTTCGCACCGCCCCGCTGGTCTTTGACGCCATCGAGTGGACCGGCAACACGAGCGCACTGGCAGCACTGGTCGCCGCGATTGCGCACGGAGACCAACTTCACGCCCAGCTCACGCGCACATACCCGCCGCCACCCAACGTGGAGGCGCAGCTGAAATCTCTTGTGGAGCAGGAGGTCCCAGACTGGATGAAGCAGATAACCGAGGCAGCCATCGCGCGCCCTGACGGTCGTCGTCTTCTCCTGCTTTTCGGGGCGAGCCTCATTCGCAATGCCTTGCGTCCCCCGTGGAATGGCCAGCGTCCGTGGTCCTCGGCCCGACACGCGCTGTGCGCGATTCACGGAGTGCTCACGCCCAAGCCATCGGTCGCCGATCTGCAGCAGGTGGCGAGCGCTGGTGGCGCGCCGAGCAACCGCACCGACATCGACCACGCAACGTACCTCGTGACCTCAGCGGCGTTCGACGCGTGCGCGAACAACGTGTGGGCTTGGTACCGCGAACTCCTACTGAAAAGCGACGACGACCTGTGCTGGCAAGCGAAGAGCTGGCGTCGCGCGCTCTGCTACGAAACCTTGGCCGAGCGTCTCGGTCAGCTCCCGGATCCATTCGAGGAGTGGAGGGCCGTCTGGAAGTCGTTGTTCGTCACCGACCGAGAACATGCTCGGTTCGCGACGCTCGACCACGACGCGCTCTACCCCAGTCTTCATCTCCTTCGGATTGGCGCGGAGCTGCTTCGACAATCCTCGTCGCGAAACGGAGCCTGGGAGTTCTTCGAAGAACTCTCGGCTCACACTCGTTCCCTCCTCGCGAACGACGCGCGATTCGTAAGCCCTCTCACCCCCGAGTTCGCCATCGATGCCATCGACGTTGCGCCTCGCATTCGGGAAACCGAGTGGTGCCAAGCTCTGGAGGCTCACCGGGACTTGCTCTCAAACCCGAAGAACCGTCTCTACGTGGCGACGCTTCTTCTCGAAGGAGGGGCTGCCTTCGCCGATGTCGAGGCGGCTGTCGAAGTGGCGCCCCACAGGCTCATGGAGTCAATCGCCGAGCTGAAGAAGGCCAATGGCCTGGACCTCCACGCTTATCGGCTCTGCGAGATCGTCGCCTCGGCGGCGAAGCAATACGCGTGTTCGAGGGCGGAGAAGATGCCATGACAAACCGACGTCTCGGGCAGCGTTATGGTCACGCTCAAGGCCGAGGTCGTCGCGGACTTGGGACGTGCCACGTCCCAAGATGGTCCCAAGCTGGGCCTAAGTCGGGACCAAGTTCAACTGATGGAAATTGCTGTCGAAGCCAGGGCGATTCCAGAGCTGATGACACCGCCCGGTCGCACGAACAGGACCAAGTTCCGCCCCCGCTGCTCGAAGCCAGGCTCCTCGAGATGACTTTGCCCGGCAAGCCCCGTAGCCCGAAGCAGCAGTACCGCACCACGGCCGCCGGCAAAGAGCTTCTGGCGGAGGAGAAGCCATGAACACACCTATGAGCCGGTGGCCAGCCGGGAGAACACGGCATCGGAAACGAACTCGTTGATGTCGAAGGAGGGCCAGATGACGTCCATGACCACAGCGGATCTCGAACAGCTCGTCGAGGGGTCTGACCTCGAGGCGAAGCTCGCCGCTGGGCGGGACGGTCGCGGTGAGCTGCCCTCGTCTTTCTTCGAGACCTACTCGGCCTTCGCCAACACCGACGGCGGAATCGTGCTTCTCGGCGTCGAGGAGCTCCCGGACGGCAAGCTGGTCGCCAAGGGTATGACCGAGCCGGCCAAGGTGGTCCGCGCGCTCTGGGACGGGCTCAACAACGCCCAGCGCGTGAACGCCAACCTGCTGCGCGAGCAGGACGTCGAGACCCTGGACGTGGAGGGAAAGGCGGTCATCCGCGTGGCGGTGCCACAGGCGACGCGCCGCCAGCGGCCGGTCTACGTCGGCCCGAACCCGCTCACGGGCTCGTTCCGCCGCAACAACGAAGGCGACTACCGCTGCCCCGAGGAGGTCGTGCGGCGGATGATCGCCGAGCAGGTCGAGGACACCCGCGATGCCCACGTCCTGCGCGGCTTCGGCGTCGGCGACCTGGACGCGACCACGATCGCCAAGTACCGCCAGCGCTACCAGACCCGCAGCCCCGACCACCCCTGGAACAGCCTCGACGAGAAGGAGTTCCTGCGCTCCGTCGGTGCCTTCGGCAGCGACCGCGAGGCCGGCGTCGAGGGCCTCACCTCGGCGGGCCTGCTCATGTTCGGCAAGCTGGTCCCGATCAAGGACGCCTTCCCCAACTACATGCTCGACTTCCAGGAGCGCGCCGACGCCCGCCCCGACAGCCGGTGGGTGGATCGGCTGACCACGGACGGCACCTGGTCGGGGAACCTCTTCGATTTCTACGCGCTCGCCATCCAGCGGCTCTTTCGCGACCTGCGTGTGCCGTTCCAGCTTCGCGGCGACACCCGCATCGACGAGACCCCGGTTCATGAGGCCCTACGCGAGGCCCTCGTCAACACGCTCATCCACGCCGACTACACCGGCCGGGTGTCGGTGCTCGTGGTGAAGCGCTCCGACCTCTTCGCCTTCCGCAACCCCGGCGCCATGCGCATGCCCGTCGAGACCGCACTGCGTGGCGGCGTCAGCGACTGCCGCAACCGGCGACTCCAGGACATGTTCCGGTATGTGGGCCTCGGCGAGCAGGCCGGCTCGGGCATCCCGAAGATCCAGTCCGCCTGGCGAACCCAGCACTGGCGCTCGCCCGAGATGGTCGAGCAGGTCGAGCCCTACGAGCAGACGATCTTCACGCTGCGCATGGCGAGCTTGTTGCCCGCCGAAGTCGTGCAGGCGTTGGAGCAGCGGTTTGGCGCCGCCTTCGACCAGGCCTCCGAAGTCCAGAAGCTGGCCCTCGTAGCCGCCGCCGTCGAGCGATCGGTCACCCACGCTCGGCTGCGATCGATGACCGACGCGCACCCCCGCGACGTGACCGTGGCCCTGTCGTCGCTGGTGCAGAGGGGCATGCTGGAGTCCGGCGGGGCCCACAAGCGGACCTTCTACTTCCTGCCCGGGGAGCGGCCGGGGGCCGAGGCGACCCCGGTCAGCTTCGAGTTGCCGCTGCCGGGGCTCGAAGCCGCTCGCGCACCAGCAGGCTTCCCTTCAAACAGAGGCAACCAAAAACTCACGCCGAGGCAGATCAAGCTCCTGGACACGCTGAAGGCCCGTGGCGCCTGTTCGCTGGCTGAGATGGTCGAGGCCGTGGGCGGCGATGTGGCAGAACGGACTGTGCAGCGGGACCTGGAAGGCCTGCGATCGCAGGGACTAGTGACCCTGACCGGCCGAGGTCGCGGCGCGCGTTACGGGCTGGCTGTGGGACGAGAATAACGACACGAATAGCGACATCGCCATGTCGTCTTTCATGTCGCTATTCCGGTCGTCGCCCTCGGGGCCGCCGGCGCCCGCACCGGGCCCAAGTGGGGAGCATGTTGGGACCAAGCCGGGACCAAGTTGACCCCGCAAGTGACCCAGCAAGTCACCGTGCATGTCACCCCGCAAGTCGAGGTCGCGCTGTTGAACACCGTCGCCGAGGGGCCCCGACCCGTTGAACGCTCTCTGGCGCTCTCTCCCCGGCTCGCCCCCGAGAGAGCGCTCTCGGCCGCGAAGATGTCGCCGCGGGCGACGCTGGTGATCTCTGGCGATGGTCGTGGAGGAGGATGCCGTGGACGGCGAACGCGCAAACGCCCGCGAACACTGGCCCAGAAACGCGAAGCCCCGAGGGGTTGCCTCGGGGCTCCTGTTAACATGAACGCCCATCCGATTTGGTGGGCGGGGTAATTTGGCTCGGCGCTCGCCCTACGTCACGGACGCCGAGTCTGCTTCAGGCCCCCAAGATTCTGCTTCACGGACTCCTTGAACACAAGAGGGAAAACGCCAAAGAAAACGCGGAGGGCCGAAGGGGCGTGAGCAAGTCAGCCCGTGTCGATGGTCGGAGGTTAGCAGCCGGGGAACGGTTCAGGCTCGAGCGCGGGCGGTCGCTGGTTGACGGTTGAAGACCGGTGGAGCGGGCGCGGTCAGCGCCGCCAGGGCTGGAGCCGCGCCTGCTGCACGGCCGCCTGCTTCTCGTGGTCGAGGTCGCGGAGGAGGCGCTGGAGCTCGCGGAGGCTCTCG
>CAYHNK010000096.1:0-14213 GCA_964357695.1 uncultured Bdellovibrionales bacterium
AAGCCCGAGCGCCGCGTCGACGGACGCGGCAAGGTGACGGGCGCGGCCAAGTTCGCCGAGGACTACAACGTTGGACATCAGCTCTACGCCAAGGTGCTGCGCGCCGCGCACCCGCACGCCAAGATCCTCGGCATCGACACCTCCAGGGCCGTCGCCCTCGACGGCGTCGAGGCGGTGCTGACGGCGAAAGATGTCCCAGGGTCCAACGTGTTTGGCGTCGTGGTGCAGAACCAGGCCGTGCTGGCCGCCGACAAAGTGCGCTACCTCGGCGATGGGGTGGCCCTCGTTGCGGCGAAGACGCCGGCCATCGCCGAGCAGGCGCTCGCACTCATCGACGTCGCGTACGAGCCACTGCCGATCGTCTCTGACCCCGAGCTCGCCATGACCCCCGAGGCGCCCAAGATCCACGGCGACGACAACCAATTCGTGCACCATCACGTGGCGCGGGGCGATATCGCGCAAGGGTTCGCCCAGGCGGACTTCGTTCTGGAGCGACGGTTTACGACGCAGTTCATCGAGCACGCGTATCTGGAGCCCGAGGCGGTGCTAGCGGAGCCGGCTGAGCACGGTGGCGTCACCCTCACCGGCTGCGTGCAAAACCTGTTCTCGAGCCGCCGCTCCGTCGCCGCGGTCCTCGGCCTCAAGCTCAATCAGGTGCACATCGTGCAAGCGACCCTCGGCGGCTCATTTGGCGGCAAGGACGAGGTCATGACCTCGCTATGCGCCCGCGCTGCGTTGCTCGCACTCAAGACGCAACGGCCCGTCAAGCTCGTCAACACGCGGGAAGAGTCCATGTTGGAGAGCTACAAGCGCCACCCGTACGTGCTGTATTACCGGTGGGGAGCGCGGCACGACGGGTCCATCACAGCGATGCAGGCGCGCATCATCGCCGATGGCGGCGCGTACGCATCCATGAGCCCGTTTGTCACCTGGCGCTCGGTGGTGCAGGCCACCGGTCCGTACCATTGTGAGAACGTGCGCACCGACGTCTACGCCGCCTACACCAACAACAACTACACCGGTGCCATGCGCGGCTTCGGCGCGCCGCAGGTCAACTTCGCCATTGAGTCCATGATGGACGAGCTGGCGCAGCGGGTCGGCAAGGATCCGCTCGCCATCCGCCTGCAGAACGGCTTCGAGCGCGGTTCGGTCACGGCCACGGGGCAAAAGCTCGAGCACAACGTGAGCCTCAAAGAAGTGTTGCAGAAGGCCGCGGCGACGAGTGGTTTCGAAGAGAAGTGGCGCGCGTATGGCGCAGGGAGTGCGGGTCCGGTGAAGAAGGGCATCGGGCTGGCGTGCAGCTATCGCGGCGTCGCGCTCGGCGCTGAGGGCACCGACGCAGCCGGCGCCATCGTCTCGGTGCAGACCGACGGCAGCGTCATTGTCTCCTCCGGCATCACCGATATGGGCCAGGGCGCCCAGACCCAGATGTCCCAGATCGCGGCCGAGGTGCTCGGCATCTCGATGGATCGCATCGCGTTTCTGAACACGCATACGAGCCGTGTGCCGGACTCCGGACCCACCGTGGCCTCGCGAGGCACCATCATGGGCGGGTCGGCTGCCAAGAAGGGCGCCGAGATCGTTCGTCACACGCTGCTGGAAGCAGCCGCGCAGATGACCGGTCGGCCGCTGGAATCGCTGGACCTCCAGGAGGACTACCTGGTGACGGTCGCGGACGGAGAACGCCTGGCCTCCTTCTCCGAGCTTGCGGCCGAGTGCTTTAAGCAAGGCCGGTCGATGGTGGGCCTCGGTTGGCACAAGTCGCCGCGCACCAGCTGGAACGAGGAGCGCGGTCAGGGCGACGCGTATTTCACCTTCGTCTACGGCGCCAACGTCGCCGAGGTGGAGGTCGACTCTGAGACCGGCAAGGTCGACGTGACGCGCGTCGTGGCGGTGCACGACGTAGGCAAAGCCATCAATCGCGGCACTGTGCTCGGTCAGTACTACGGCGGCGTCGCCATGGGTCTTGGCTACGGGCTGCTCGAGGACTTCGAGATCGACGACGGTAGGCCCAAGCAGCTCAACTTCGACGAGTACCTCATTCCCACCGCCATGGACGTGCCGCCGATCACCGCGGTCATCGTCGAGAACGAGGACGCCTGCGGCCCCTACGGCGCTAAGTCTATCGGCGAGCCGGCCAACGAGCTCGCCGCTGTCGCGATTATCAACGCCATCGCCAACGCCACGGGCAAGCGCATCGATTCGCTGCCGGCCAGTTTGGAGCGCGTGCTGCTGGGCCACAAGCTGACGCGCTCGGGCACCCGCGGTTCCCTTCAAAAAGAGGCGCCGGACGAGCCAGCCGGGGCGCGGTCGTGCAAGGTCGAGGCAAGAGAGCGATGAAGCCGTTTGAGTACGTTCCTGCGCGATCGGTCGCCGAGGCCACCGCTGCGCTGGCGGAATACCGTGAGCGGGCGAGAGTGCTTGCTGGCGGCACGGATCTGCTGGTCGAGCTGCGCCGACCCAACGCGAGCACACCCGAGGCCGTCGTCGACATTGGTGGTATTGATGCATTGGGCGGCATTGGGGACGCGGGCGACGACCTCACCCTCGGCCCTTTGACGCGGCACACGCAGCTGCAGCGCTCCGCACTCGTGCAGCGACACGCCCGTCTGCTCGGCGTCGCGTGCGCCAGCGTGGGCTCACCGCAGATCCGCAATCGCGGCACGCTGGGTGGCAACATCATGAATGCGGCCACCTGCGCGGACACGGTGCCGCCCCTTGTGGCCCTCGGCGCTCGGCTGACGCTGCAAGCTCGTGGGCAGCGCACGGTGAACATCGAGGATTTCTTCGTCAAGCCGTACAAGACCCGCGCCGAGCCGGACGAAGTGCTCGTCCAGGTGACGCTCACCAAGCTTCCCGCGGGAGCGACCAGTGCGTTCATCAAGCTCGGCCGGCGCAATGCGCTGTCGATTTCCCGGCTGAGCGTCGCGGCCGTCTTGGTGCGCGATGAGCGCGGCGTGATCACCGAGGCACGCATCGTTCCGGGGGCCGCTTTGCCCACGTGGACGCGCGTCAGCACGGCCGAGCAGATGCTGGTCGGCGAAAGACCGTCAGAGGCGCTCTTTGCCGCCGCCGGCCAGGCCGTTTCCGCGGCGATGATCGCGCAGACCGGCCGCCGGTGGTCCACCGAATACAAAGAGCCGGTCATCGCGGTTCTTGTTGCCCGCGCGCTCGGCCAATGCGCTGCCGGCGCTACCCATGTGAGTCCATGAAGACCATCACCCTTCGAACGACCATCAATGAGCGCCCCCGCGAGCTCACCGTGGACGTCAACCAGACGTTGCTCGATCTCCTGCGCGAGGGCCTCGGGCTCACCGGCACCAAGCGTGGCTGCGAGGTGGGAGAATGCGGCGCCTGTACGGTGCTGCTCGACGGCGAGCCGGTGAGCTCGTGCCTTGTGCTCGCCCCGCAGATTGCCGGGCGGAGCGTGCTCACGGTGGAGGGTCTGGCGAAAGAGGGTAAGCTCGACCGACTCCAAGAAGCCTTCTTGGACCACGACGCGGCGCACTGTGGCTTTTGCACCCCCGGGATGCTGATGAGCGCCAAGGCGCTGTTGCAGCACAATTCGCAGCCGAGCGAAGCGGAGATCCGCACCGCCATCTCCGGGAATCTGTGCCGCTGCACCGGCTACGTGCAGATCGTCGAGGCCATCGGGGCCTGCTCGGACAGCGTCTCCGGTACTGCTCGCGCCGACGAGAGCTCACCGACAAAGTAAAGGCGCGTCGCGACGCAGCATTTGGCCCGTTGGGCTAGCGCTCGGCGCCGAGATTACGGCAGCGGCTGATTGTGACAGCGCAGGCGAATCATGCCGTTCTCTTGCCAGGCGACACAGAGCCGCGTTCCCGCGGCGATGACTGGATTCTGTGCTGAAGCGCTGTACGCGGGAGGCACCGGGAACGAAACGCCCTCGTTGGTGCGCGAGCCGTCCACGTCGGCCCAGCCAGAGGCATCGTCGCGGAAGTAGCCGAGATAGGCGTGATTGGTGCTCGATGTGGTGCCCCAGGCGAGCGCCAAGTTGAATGCGTTGTCGCGTGCGAGCGACGGCTGTTGTCCGTAGGACTCGTAGCCAATGTCCTGCGGAGGCCCGCTGCTGCGCCAGACTTCGATGGCAGGAGCCGCGATGGCCCCATCGTAGTACTCGTAGGCGGCGGTTGGGTTGTTGGTCTTGTCGAAGGCGACGCTCAAGGACGTGGGCGGGTTGGGTTGAACGCCCGGCCCCATTTGCGGCCACGTTGTGCCGTCGTATCGGGCCATGACCACTTGGTTGGATGCCACCCAGCCCACGAGAATGTCGCTACCCGCCACTGCCAGCGCGGGGCGCTGGTAGGCGATGCCACCAGAGGTGTTGCTGACGCCGGTACCGCTTGCGGAGCCGGAAAGCTCGGTCCACGTGCTGCCATTCCACTGCCGCAAGTACACCTGCTGGTAGCTGGTGGCGTCGCGCTCGCGCCAGGCCACAAGGGTCCGATTCGCGCTGTCCACGGCCACGCGCGGTTCGTAGGCCTCGGTAGGCGCCTGAAAGCTCATGGCGATGCCGACGCCAGTGTTTGAGCTCATCGGATACGTGGGTTGCGTGTATGCCGCCCATGAGCCCGAGACGTAGCGCATGACGTAGATGCCGGTGTCCGCTGCGCTTACCTGATGCTGCCACGCCACGATGACGTCGCCATTCGAGGCGACCGCGATGCTGGGTACGCTTGCGGAGCTCGCCACCACCTGGCCCAGGTCGATCCACGTTCCGGAGAGAGAGTCCCAGCGGTGCAGCCACAAGGCCCCGCTGACGATCCATGCCAAGACCGGATTGCCGTTGTCATCCAGGGTCATATCGAAATCGTCGGCGCCGCTGGACCCCGGCACGCCGTTGGCGACCGAACCGGCGAGCTGGTACCACGGCGGGGGCTCGCACGTCCCCCCGACACACACGTCGTCACCGCCGCAGGGCACGGCAGGACAGGTGGTCACGGCGACGTAGGTGCACCAGCCGCCCGTGCAGTTGTTGAATGGAGCCGGGCACGTCACGCTGGTGGTGCAATTGCTTGGATGACAGTAGTTGTCGTCGCCGCAGATGTCGCTGCTTGGACAGCCCGTGGAGCATGTCTGGCCAGGATTGTTGCTGCACGTGCCGTTGACGCACCAGCCGCTGCCGCAGTTGGCGTGCGGGCTGCACGTGACGGGCGGGCTATTACACACGGCGCCCTGTTCCCAAGCGTCTACGGTAGCGCTGGCGTAGGTGCATTCTGCTGCGGCGCACAGGGTGCCGCACGAGGCGCACACCTGGACGGTGGCCTGGAGGTTGTTGCCGTCCGGGAACCCTTGGCTCACGATGCATTGGCCTGGGCCGGCCGGGTTGTCGCAACCGTCGCCCACGGCCTGACAGCTGGGCGCGCACAGGCTCGTGACCGTCGTGGAATTGCTCTTGGCGCAAATCGAGCTGAGCCCGCAGCCGTCAGCGACGTAGCGACACTCCTGGCAGTCGGGCTCGCCCTGCTGGTTGACCGTGCACACGAGCCCATTCTGGCAGCCAAAGCCAACGCAGGGGTCGTTGGTGGTGTTGCCGCTGGTGCAGTACCCGAGGTCGGCTCCGCCTTCGTGAAAGCAGTAGTAGCCGTCGGCGCATTCGTCGTCGCCGTGGCACGCAAAGCGAATGTCGGGATCGTCGAAGGGGGGCACGCTCACTTTGCAGGCGGCGAGCGTCAGGGTTGTGACAGCGACGAACCGAGCCCGTGCGAACGACATGGTCTGTCTCTCCCGTGCCAGAGCGTGTGGACGATGCTTGTGCCACGGGGCGCGCGCGACAACAAGATCGCACGTAGCGGGTGGCGTTTTCGTGTCAAGGCAGAGATGGTTGCCCGTCGTGGCATTGCCAGCACGCCGCTGAGCGCATATGCGATGGGCATGCCGGTGACTGCCTCGTTGCTGGCGCTGGGACTTGCCGGTCTGGGAATCGGTCTCGCCGCCTCTCTCACCGGTCTCGGCGGCGGCTTTCTCATCGTGCCATTGCTGCTGTGGCGCGGCGCGTCACCTCAGGGTGCGGTGGGGACCTCGTTTGTCGCCATCGCGCTCATCTCGCTGTCGGCGTTGAGCTCGCACGCGCGCCTCGCGCACGTCGACCGGCGTGTCGGCCTGTTGCTCGGCATCGGCGGCGCGCTAGGAGCGCAGCTTGGTGCACGTCTGCTCTTGCTCCTACCGGCCGCGTCCTTTCGCCCCCTTTTCGCCCTGCTCTTGCTCGGCCTGGCGTTCAAGCTCGCCAGTGCCTCGGCGGATCCCAAGCCGCGCGACCGAGAGCAGCGCGCGTCGGTGGTGGGTCCGCTCCGGCATCTCGGCTTTGTGGCGCTGGGGGTGGGTGTGGGCACGCTGGCCTCACTGACGGGGCTCGGCGGCGGTTTCCTCATGGTGCCGCTGGCGATGGCGCTCGGGCTCAGTGTTGCCGAGGCGGTGGGTACGTCGTTCCTCGCGATCGTCATCATCGCCGTGTCGGCGACGGTGGCCCACGCGCATCTGGCAGCGGTGGATTGGCCCGTTGGGCTAGCGCTCGGTGTCGGTGGCATGGTGGGTGCCCAGGGCGGGGCGCACCTGTTGCGACGTATTTCGACGCGACGCTTTCGCCAGGTGTTTGCGCTGCTGCTCTGCGCGCTGGCTCTGCGCATGGGTCTGGGGGCTTAGGGTAGCGCGTCGAGACCCAGCAGATCGCGGTCATCCAAGACGCGCGCGTCCTGCTTACGAAAACGCCGCAGGTGGCGGATGTTCTGGGCCGTAACGCCGCGTGTCTCGCGAAAAGAGCTGGTCAAGCGCCGCTAATTTCGCTTACAAGCAACCCCATAAACTTATGCCTCTCTCCTGGAACGAAATCCGCACCAACGCCATCGCCTTCGCCAAGGAATGGAAGGACGAAACGCGGGAAGACGCAGAGGCAAAGAGCTTCTGGGATGACTTTTTCGGTGTCTTCGGTCTGCGCCGCAGGCATGTCGCAGCCTTCGAGGAGCCTGTCAAAAAGCTGTCCGGCCAGTGGGGCTATATCGACCTTTTTTGGCGCGGGACGCTCATCGTCGAGCACAAGTCGCGCGGCAAAGACCTGTCGAAGGCAAACGCGCAGGCGATGGAGTACATCCGCGGCCTTGTGGATTCCGGGCGCGGCGACGAGGTTCCACGCTACGTCATCGTTTCAGATTTCGAGAAGATCGCCCTACACGACCTCGAGCCTGAGGGGGAAGGGCGGCAGCGAGGCCAGGAGACGATCGAATTTCCGCTGCAGGAGCTACACAAGAACATCCATGCGTTCGCGTTCATCCCGGGCTATCAACGGCATCATTTCGCGCATCAGGCCCCGATCAACATTCAGGCGGTGGAGCGCCTCGGGGCGCTGAGAGACGCGCTCGCGGAGTCGGGTTACAAGGGGCATGCGCTCGAGCGGCTTCTTGTCCGGCTGCTCTTCTGCCTCTTCGCGGACAAGACTGGCATCTTCTACCCGCGCGACGCGTTCACGCTCTATCTCGAGAACCACTCACGGGAGGACGGTTCCGACCTCGGCCTGCATCTTGAGGCGATATTCGAGCTGCTCGACACGCCCCAGGAGCAGCGTTCCAAGAACGTCCCGGAGGATCTGCAGGGCCTTGATCATGTGAACGGCGGCCTCTTCGCCGAGCGCCTGAAGATCGCCCACTTCGACCGCTCCACGCGCGACGCTCTCATCATCTGCGGTCGGTTCGACTGGTCTGCTATCTCGCCAGCCATTTTCGGGGCGCTCTTCCAATCGGTTCTTGACCCCAAGGAAAGGCGCCAGATCGGCGCGCACTACACGTCCGAGCGCGACATCATGAAGGTCGTCCGGGCGCTTTTCCTTGATGACCTGCGGGAGCGGTTCGAGCGCGCGAAGGGGGACAGGAAGAAACTCGAGCAACTGCATGTGACGCTCGCGCAGCTTCGCTTCCTTGACCCTGCGTGCGGATGCGGGAACTTCCTCGTCATCTCGTACCGTGAGCTTCGGCAGCTCGAGCTAGAGATTCTCCAGGCTCTGCACCAGAAGGCGGCCGGGACGCAGCTGGTCACGGACATCGCCCTGCTTGCGCAGGTGGACGTTGACCAGTTCTACGGCATCGAGATTGAGGAGTGGCCGGTGCGCATCGCAGAGGTGGCGATGTGGCTCATGGACCACCAGATGAACATTCGGGTCGCGGAGGTGTTCGGACTGTACTTCGCTCGCCTCCCCCTCAAAAAATCACCGACGATTGTTCACGACAACGCGCTGCGCGTGGACTGGAACGCGGTGCTCGACAGATCGAAGTGCAGCTACATCCTCGGCAACCCGCCTTTTGTCGGCAAGAAGGAGCAGATCGATCGGCAAAAAGAGGACATGGATCTTGTCTGGGGGGATCACCCCGGGGCGGGGGTGCTCGACTATGTGACGTGCTGGTACAAGAAGGCTGCGGAGTACATCAGCGGCACGTCGATCCGTGTCGGCTTCGTGTCCACGAATTCCATTTCGCAGGGTGAGCAGGTCGGGGTGCTGTGGGGCAAGCTTTTCACTTACGGCATCAAGATCCACTTTGCCCACACCACGTTCGCGTGGGAGAGCGAGGCGAGCGGCAAGGCCCACGTCCACGTGGTGGTCATCGGGTTCGGCGCCTCCGACGCGAGCAAGAAGACGCTTTTCGAGTACGACACTCCGAAGACTGAGGCGCACGCCGTCCAGGCGAAGAACATCAACCCCTACCTGGCGGATGCGCCCGACGTTCTGGTCACCAAGCGAACGAAGCCGATCAGCAGCGCCCCAGAAATCCTCTACGGCAGCATGATGATCGACAAGGCAAGGACCGCCGACGAGGACGAGGGGCTCATCATCACCGACGAGGAACGGAAGAAGCTCCTCGCGGAGTCGCCCACTTTGAAGGGGCACATCAGGAAACTGCTCGGCGGCGAGGAGTTCATTAACGGCACCTACCGCTGGTGCCTGTGGCTCGTCGATGCTCCGCCAGAGCTCCTTCGCGAAAGCCCGCTCCTACGTGCTCGCCTCGAGAAGGTTCGCAAGTTCCGCCAGGACTCGGGAAGGGCTCAGACACAGAAGCTCGCGGCGACCCCCGCCCTCTTCGGCGAGATCCGCCAGCCGTCGTCGAGGTATCTCCTCATCCCGAAGGTTTCATCGGAAACGCGCCGTTACATACCCGTCGGCTTCGTCGAGCCCGCCGTCATCGCGAGCGGGAGCGCGCTCATCGTGCCTGGCGCCACGCTGTATGATTTCGGCGTCATCTCCTCAGCGATGCACAACACGTGGATGCGCTACGTCGGTGGGCGCATGAAGAGCGACTATCAGTATTCGAATCAGATCGTTTACAACAACTTCGTCTGGCCCGAGAGCCCGACGGCCCAGCAGAAAGCAGCGGTTGAGAAGGCCGCAGAAGCGGTGCTCGCGGCGCGCAAGCAGTTCCCGGACACGAGCTTTGCGGATCTCTATGACCCCGTCACGATGCCGGCGGCGCTGTCGAAGGCTCATGCCGGGCTGGACCGAGCCGTCGACCGCTGCTACCGGCCACACCCATTCGACCGTGACCGGCTGCGCGTCGAATACCTCTTCGGACTCTTCGAGAAGGCTTCGGTGCCTCTCGTGGCAAAGGCGAAGAAGGGGAGGGCTAAGGCGGGCAAAAACGCATGATCGTAGATCCTTCCAGCGAGCAGTCCCACTATGCGCTGGCTCTGCGCATGGGTCTGGGGGCTTAGGGTAGCGCGTCGAGACGCGGCGCTACCGGTCTTGGCAGCTCGACGCCACGCGCTGCGGCGTCGACATCCTTGAGTCCGTGGCCGGTCAAGAGCAGCACGGTATCTTCGGCGAGCTGCGCGCCCATCTTGGTGGCGCCCGCCACCGAGGCTGCCGCCGCCGGCTCGACAAAGATCCCGCAGGTGCGCGCCAACGCCCGCTGGGCGGCCAGGATCTCGGCGTCGGTGACGAGCAGCGTCGAGCCGCGGCTCTCTTCGATGGCCCGCTTGGCGAGGTGGGCGTTGCTCGGTGCGGACACGGAAATCGAGTCGGCCACCGTGTGGGGTCGTACGGCCGGGCGGTACGTCCCCTGCGTGACAAAGTGATGGATGGCGTCCGAGCTCTCGGCTTGCACGCCGATGAGCTTCGGTAGCGCATCGATGAGACCCAGGCGCTGTAGGTCGACAAAGCCCTTGTGCACACCCGCCAGGATGACACCGTCGCCGACGGGAACGATGACGGCACCCGGAGCGCGGCCGCCGAGCTGCGCGAACATCTCGAGCGCCACGGTCTTTTTTCCTTCGATGGTCAGCGGGTGGTAAGCGGTGTTGCGATTGAGGCCGCCACGCTCGCGCGTGTAGGCAATCGACAGTGCGAAGGCGTCGTCGTAGCTGCCGTCGACCGGCACCAGCGTGGCCCCGTGCACGAGCATTTGAATGAGCTTGGCGCGTGGAGCACTGGCGGGGGCGAAGATGAGCGCCTCGAGTCCAGCCGCGGCGCACACGGCCGCCAGCGCAGAGGCGGCATTTCCGGTCGAGGCGGTGACGACGCGTCGCTCACCGAGGCGGCGCGCTTCTGCCGCCACGAGAAATGACGCCCGATCTTTGAGCGAGCCGGAGGGATTGAGGCCATCGAGCTTGAGCCACAGACGCCCGCAGCCGAGCGTCGCGGCGAGTGCATCACCTGGGGCGAGCGGCGTGTTGCCGACCGGATAATTGGGCCAGAAGCGACGCGGGACGGGCACGAGAAGTGACCAGTCGGGAGCGCGCGGATCGAGCTGTGGCGCCAGGGTGTCATACGCCAGCTCGACAGTGAGCACGCCGCGCAGGGGAACGGCCGCCGGTGTGTCGCCCGCGCACGCGGGGCACAGGTAACGCACTTCGTCGCGCTCGTAGGTACTGCCACACTGTGAGCAGCGGAAATGCCAAGCGGGGGTCAGCTCTGCGTTCATGTCCTGGTCTCCGCGGCCACTCATCGTGCGATGGCAGCGCGGTGTCAAGCGTGGCTCTGGTGAAGCCGCGCGCAAGACGCTACAGTGCCGGTGCATGCGTGCTCGCCTCGACACGGATATCACCAGTCGCTTTCTGCGCGAGATCGCCGAGCGCTCGCCCAACATGGTTTTTGTCAACCAGGGTGGAAGCATTATCTATGCCAACGCCACGTGCACCCGCATTCTCGGCTATACGCAGGAAGAGCTCGTTGCTCCCGAGTTTGATTTTCTCAGCCTCATCGCGCCCGAAAGCAGCGCCATCGTCGGCGAGATGTACCAGCGGCACCAGCGCGGTGAGCACGTCGTGCCCTATGAGTATGTGCTCCTCACCAAGCACGGCGTGCGCATCGAGGCCATCAACGCCACGCACCTCATCGACGTGGGCGGGGCGCCGGCGATTCTCGGTATCGTCACGGACATTCGTGCCAACAAGGAGAACGAGCGTCAATTGCGCGACAGCGAGGAGCGCTACCGCACGCTCGTCGAGATGTCCCCCGACGCGGTTCTCGTCACCGACATCCACGGCCGTATCACCACCGCCAACCGTCGCTTGGCCGAGCTCTTGGGCGCCGAGGACGAGCAAGCGCTGCTGCAAGCCTGCCCAGACGCCTGGGACCTGCTCGCCCCTGAAGAGCGGCCGGTGGTGCGTGAGAGCCTGCCGCGCCTGGTCAAGCATCGCCGATTTGACGGCTTGACGCGGGTCATGCGCCGTCTTGACGGCTCGCGCTTTGTGGCCGAGGTCAGTGGTGCCCTTTTGCCTAGGCCCATGTCTGGGGAGCATCGCCTGCTGATGGTCTTGCGAGATACGACCGAGCGACAGCGCGCTGAGGCGCAGCGGCGGGCGCTCGAACAAGGCGTGCAGCACGCGCAAAAGCTCGAGAGCTTGGGGCTGCTCGCGGGCGGCATTGCGCACGACTTCAATAATCTGCTCACCGCCATTCAGGGCAACTGCGATCTGGCACGCATGCACCTGCCTGACGATTCGACTGGCCGACGCTTTATCGAACAGGCCGCGATCGCCAGCCGTCGTGCCGCCGACCTCACGCGTGCTCTGCTCGCCTACTCCGGTCGTGCAACGTTCGTCGTCGACTCAGTCGATGTTGGCTATCTCGTGCGTGAGCTGGGTGAGCTGCTCAACGTGTCGGTGCCGAAGAACGTCGTGCTACGCATGTTACTCGGGGGCGAGGTGCCGACGGTGCGTGCCGAGCGCAGCCAGCTGCAGCAGTTGGTGCTCAACTTGCTCACCAACGCCGCCGAGGCGATGGGTGAGCGTCAAGGCCACGTGACGGTGCGCACGTTCTTGGTGGCCGACGGCTCGCGCGAGCGCTGTGTTGCCAGCTTCTTCGAAGGATCCCTCACCGCTCGCCCGTACGTTGTGCTCGAGGTGGAGGACGCCGGGGTGGGTATCGCGCCCGAGATCCTGGGCAAGATGTTTGACCCGTTCTTTAGCACCAAGGGGACCGGCCGAGGGCTTGGGCTGTCGCTCGTGCTCGGCATCGTACGCGGACATCAGGGCGCCATCAGCGTCGGGAGTACGCCGGGCGTCGGCACGGTAGTGCGCGTTTTTCTGCCCGCCGAGCAAGCCGCACGACCCACGACCGGCGACGAGGTGGTGAGCGGCAAGGCGCGCGGGCCTGCGCGTATCGCCGGTGCGGTGCTCATTGTCGACGACGAGGAGCCGGTGCGCCGCGTTGCTGCCAGCATGTTGGAGATGGGCGGCATGCGTACGCTGATCGCCTGCGACGGCGTGCAGATGCTCGAAGTTCTGCGCCAGACGACCGAACCGGTGGCCGCCGTCCTGCTCGATCTCACCATGCCCAAGCTCGGCGGCAAGGACGCCCTGCGCGAGCTGCGGCGAACCCACCCGACCCTGCCGGTGCTCTTGTGTAGCGGCTACGACGAGCTCGACGCCATGGAAGGCGTCGCGGGCGATCGCTACTGCGCCTTCGTGCAGAAGCCATTCTTGACGCACGAGCTGCTCGACAAGCTCCGCCTGGTTCTGCTACGTGCGCCTGACAATACGTGACCCCTTGCCAAAGACGCACCGCAGGAGCACTTATTCTCTTTACAAATGACGACGAATGCGGCACAAGGCCGCGCTCGTTTTCTCTGTTGCACTTTCACGTACAGAGGGCAGGACTGTGATCACCGACCTATCCAGGGTGCGCAATATTGGCATATCCGCGCACATCGACAGCGGCAAGACGACGCTCACTGAGCGCATCCTCTTCTACACGAACCGCGTGCATGCGATTCACGACGTGCGTGGCAAGGATGGCGAGGGCGCCAAGATGGATTCGATGGAGCTCGAACGCGAGCGAGGCATCACCATCGCCAGCGCGGCCACCCACTGCGAGTGGCAAAAGCACCACGTCAATATCATCGACACGCCCGGCCACGTCGACTTCACCATCGAAGTCGAGCGCTCGCTGCGCGTGCTGGACGGCGCCGTGCTCGTGTTGTGTGCGGTCGCGGGCGTGCAGAGTCAGTCGTTCACGGTCGATCGGCAGATGCGACGCTACCGCGTGCCGCGCGTGGCCTTTGTCAACAAGTGCGATCGCGTGGGCGCCAACCCGGTGCGCGTGCGCAATCAGCTGCGTGACAAGCTCGGTCACAACCCGGCGCTCGTGCAGCTGCCCATCGGCCTCGAAGACAAGTTCGTCGGCATCATCGATCTGGTGGAGATGAAGGCCCTGTACTTCGAAGGCGAGTTCGGTGAGGACGTCGTCACCAAGGATATCCCCGCGGACTTGATGGCCGAAGCCAAGGCCTACCGTGAGGAAATGCTCGATGCGGTGTCGATGTTCTCCGACGAGCTCACCGAGGCGATCCTCGAGGAGCGTGTCACCAACGAGCTGGTGCACAAGGCGATTCGCAACGGCACCCTATCCTTGCAGCTGACGCCGGTCTTTGTGGGCTCGGCTTACAAGAACAAGGGCGTGCAGCCGCTGCTCGATGGCGTCGTGCACTACCTGCCGAGCCCGCCCGACATCGTCAATGAGGCCATCAGCCTCGAGAAGGGCAAGGACGAGGAGAAGCTGACCCTCGACTCCGACCCCACGAAGTCGACGGTCGCGCTGGCTTTCAAGCTCGAAGACGGACGCTACGGTCAGCTCACGTACCTGCGCCTCTACCAAGGCGCCATCAACCGCGACACGTTCTTGACCAACACACGCACCGGCAAGCAGACGAAGGTCTCGCGCCTGGGGCGCATGCACGCCGACGAGATGGAAGACATTCCAGACGCCGGTGCCG
>CAYHNK010000097.1:0-14207 GCA_964357695.1 uncultured Bdellovibrionales bacterium
TCTCGTATGCCGAATCATGGTTGCACCTCCTGGATCTGCGTTGCCGCGAGCGACTGCTTGTCGATGCGCTCGGCCACGATTTCACGCGTACCCGCGCGCACCATCAGTCGCTCGATTCCACGTCCGTTACGCAGGCGCGCCTCGGTCACGACGACTGGCACACCGCGCCGCTCGCGCACCGACTCGCCGCGCACGACCAGCGTCGCCGCGTCCCAATGGCTACGATACGTCATCGCCAGCCCGGCGGGCGTATACAACGGCCCAAGCAAATCGATGAGACGCCGCAGCGGCCAGCGCACGAGATGTCGCATCGGAATCGTGTCGTGCCAGGTCAGTTGTGAGCTCACTTCGAAGGGCACACGCGCAAGTGCCGCATAGAGGAGGCGCAAGACCGAGCGCGACGAGCCCAGCGCATCGTACACGGTCATCAGACGACTACGCATCTCGTAGTAGAGCACTGCCCGGCGCTCGCGCGAGCGCACCAGCATGTTGCCATCGAGGTCAATGCCCGGCGTGAGCGTCTCACGCCCGATATGCCCGTTGCGCCGCACGCGGTACGTGACGGGCTCGTCGTACGCCCAACGAAAGAGCGCCGCGACGTCTGCTTGCGGCTCGATGTTGCGCAGCCGCTCACCTTTGCGCGCCACGTGCATACCCAAGATCTCCCAATGGCCGGCCCGCTCGACAACGACATCGTGCAGCTCGATGGCCACGGTTGGCGCACCGATGCGCGCCGTCGCTTGTAGCTGAAAGTGCAGATGGGGCACGGGCGAGCGCCCGGAGCTCCCGCACAGACCGAGCGGCTCGCCCTGGCGCACGATTTGACCCTCGCGCACCTTGAGGGTCCCGGGCGAAAGATGGGCGACGAGCGCGTAGAGCCGCGGGCCGACGTAGAGCAGCACGACGTTGCCCCAGTTGTCGCGCAGATTCACCTCGCCAATCGCATTGTCGGCGACCCCGTCGACCACCTTGACGACGGTGCCGTCGGCGGGCGCGAGCACGGGCAAACGATAGCAGTGATAGTCCTGCACCGCGCGCCCCTGGTTGCGAAACGCGCGTCCGTCGCCGTCGTGCACCTCGAAGTCAAAAGCGTGGCGCCACGGCCCGCGGTGTGTCTCGGAGCCATCGACCCCCTGCGTACAAACCCACGTCCCTAGGAAGGGCGCGTGCAGACGCACCGCATAGTTGGCGCCAAAGCGCGCGACGCGGGTCTCGTAGTAGTTGAGGTTCTCCTCTGGCGTGCCGGGGAGAAAATCGACCGACTTGGGCGCGCGGTCGCTCGTGCGCTGGCGCATGGCGTAGAGCACCAAGATCACGGTGACATTGAACGGCAAGATGAGCAGCGGCATGCCACCGACCGCCAGGTACGGCAGCAGGCCCACGGTCAGCATGGCGCATACCAACACGGCACCGGTGGCGAGCAGCAATGCCGCGCGGCTCGCGACAAACCACACGCCGCCGATAGCCACCGCCACGAGCATGAAGTTGTAGCCGACCACCCAGGGCAACACACCCCCAGGGAGAACGGCCAGCGCATCGACGACGAGATAGGCGAGCCCAAAGCCGAGCACCGAAAGCATCCAGCCGATGCGACTGAAGGCGACGAGCGCCAAAAAGACCACGAGCCCAGCGTCCACCCGCGGCAAGAAGAAGATGGCGCCAAGACTCTGCAAGTAGCCAGTCACCGACGCCGGCAAGATGAGCAGCCCCACCCAGGGGTCGTGCGGCAAGGCGTGCATGTCGATGCCGAGCTGCACCCGCGCCCCCAGCACGATGTAAAAGACGGCGAGAAATGGCAGCGTCAACGCCGGTACGCCAAAGGTCACGCCAAGGGCCGCGTGCAGCGCCGCGGTCAACAGCACCGTCGCGACGACCGCCACCGCGATGAGAAGCACCGCCTCGCGCCCAAGTGGTAGCAACGCCGCACCACCGAGACCGACGAGCAGGGCGTTGTAGCCAAACAAGCCGGAGCGCACGAGCTCGCGCGGCAGGCGCAACAGCATGGCGGTGCCAAGAGCGGCGAGTGTTGCCAACAAGCCGGCGACGAACATCGACGGCACCACGGCGGTCGCGGCCAGGAGCAGCAAACCCACAAGCCGCGATTGCGAAAAGAAGATCTGGGCGTAGCTGGCGAGCAGCGCCTCCACCGTCTCGCTGCCGTAGACGAGCAGCGGCTGGCGACTCACAGCCACGCGGGGGTCTCCTCCTGCGCCACCACCGCGGCAAGATCCTCACGCCGACGCATGAGCGCGTGCTCGCCGCTTTGACCAATGAGCACCACCGCCGGGCGATAGGTGATGAACTGCATCCACTGCGTGACGTTGTAGGCGCCGACCGTGCGAAAGACGACGCGCTCGCCGACGCTCATCGGCGGAAACATGAGGCCGTCGCGCAGCACGTCGATGTTCATACACAGCGGCCCATACAGGACGGTCGGCTCCGGCGTGCCACGAAAGGCTTGCGCAGGAACGACATCGTGCTTGTACCAGAACGAGGTAAAGAGCACGTTAACCCCGGCGTCGAGCACGAGGGCGCGTCGGCCGTCCGGCAGACGCTTGTTGGCCTGCACGGTGCTCACGAGATAGCCGGCGTCATCGACGATGGCGCGGCCATGCTCGACCACCAGGGTCGGCTGGTCTTGGGGCGGATAGTCGAGCGCGCCGAGCCCGTCGGCGATCGCTTCCGCGTAACGGGCAAACGATGGCGTCGCCTGCTCGCCGGGCAGGTACTGCGCCTTGAGCGTGTTGTGCGAAGCGAAACCACCGCCGAGATCGAGAAAGCTCAACGTGATGCCGTACTCGGAGCGCAGCGTGCGGGCAAATTCGGCGAGCTTCGTAGCGGCCTGCTTGTAGGCCGCAGGGTCGAGAATAAACGTGCCGAGGTGGCAGTGCAGGCCCACGAGCTCGAGCGCCCCGCCGCCGAGAAGGCGCACCACCGCGTCCTTGGCCTGACCGCTCTCGAGGTTGAAGCCAAAGCGATCCCAGTGAGGCGCACCGTCGGCCGCGAGATTGACGCGCAGAGCCACGCGGGGTCGAATGTTGCGACGCTCGGCCACGCGCTCGGCGGCGGCCATCTCGTCAAAATGATCGATGTGAATGATGGCGCCTTCGGGCAGTACCCGCTCGAGCGTCGCCTCCGTCTTGTAGGGTCCATTAAAATGGATGTGCTCGGCGGGCACGCCGTTGCGGCGCGCCTTCTCATACTCGAACTCGGAGACCACTTCCGCCCACGCGCCCTCGCGGTGCAGCACCTTGCAGACCGCGTCGAGGTAGTTGGTCTTGTACGACCAGGCAATGCGCACCTTGGGATAGCGCAGCTTGAGCGCTTCGCGTAGCTCGCGGTAGCGCGACACCAGCGTCTTCTCGGAGAAGACAAAGAGCGGGGAGCCATACTGCGCAATAAGGTCCTCGATGGCGACACCCTCGATGTGCGTCAGGGGCTTGACCGACTGCACGCGGGAGAACTTGTTCATCATGCCCATGGCATGGCGGATGAGAACCGGACGTTCGTAGGCGGGGCGGGTCATGGGCGGTCTCCGTCGGCACGCAGGATCTCGCCCACCGTCGCGATCTTTTCGAGATCCTCTAGACGTGCGATCTGATCGAGCGAGATGCGTACGAACATCGTACCGGCCTGATAGTCACGCATCGGTGGCACGCTCTGTCCGAGCGCGAGCTGCGCCACGGCGAAGGGCAAGTTGATGCCGGCGCCCGCGGACAGATACGTCCAGGCCGGAAACCGCGGGTTGATCTCCAAGAGGTGGTACTGACCGTGCTTGTCACGCACCACCTCCACCTCACACGGGCCGCGCCATTTCGTTGCGGCCATGAACTTCTCGGTGAGCGCCAACAGCTCGGCGTCTTTGACGGCGATACCAGCCCAACCCTTGCCCTTGTCCGTGATGTAGGTCTTCTTCATCGGCAGCGCGCCAACGAGCCCCCCCACTCCATCGCCCACCGCGACGACATCGAGCTCGTCACCTTCGACCGCTTGCTGGACAATCACCGGCAGCCCCCACTGCGCGACGACGCGGTGAAATGCCGCGAGCGCCTCGTCGATGCTGCGCGCGAGCGTCGCGCCGTAGTAGAGCCCTTTGACGTAGAACGGATAGGGCACATCCTTGTGCACCGTGTAGAGCGCCTCGGCATTGCCGACGACGCGCGTCTTGGGCACGGGAATGCCGGCGCGCTCGCCAAGGCTTGCCAGATGGTCTTTGGAGCGCAGCTCGAGCTGCTCGTGCGTCGCCATGAAAGCGCCGATGCCGAGCTCTTCGAGCACGCCCGCCAGGGCGATGAATGCGGGTAGCTCGGAGTCGAGGGTGGGCATGACCACGTCGAGCGGCACCGTCGCGTGGATGTAGCGCAGGCGCGCCTCGAGCGCGTCGACACCCTCGGATGGGTAAGGGATGAGAAAGACGTCATCGACGATGTCACGCGCGTAGATGCCGGGCTCGAGGCTGTCATAGGCGAGCCCGACGATGCGTCCACGGAAATCCGGGTGTGACCGCAGCGAGCGGATGACCGAGACGCCGGGCCCGGGGTTGTCGGTGGCGTTCAGGCCGGTGACGGCGATGGTCCAGTCGTAGGTCATGACACAGCCTCTCCTTTCAGAGCACAAAGTCCGCTGGCAGCACGCCGTTGCTCTTGAGCAGCGCGACAAACTCGTCGACATCGCGCTCGACATCCTCACCGCGGATTTCGAAGCTCTCGCGCAGGCTAGCGACGAGCGCCGCCCGATCCCGCCCGTCCTTGAGCTCCTTGAGTAGCAACTGCCCGGCGGGATTGACGCTGAAGGTCGCCCCCGTGTACGGGTCAAAGACAAAGCCACTGTCGCTGACCGCCAGATCGCGCAACTTCTCTTCGGCTTGCATGTGTTGACCCCTCAGTCAAAGCGGCGATGGAGCGTCAGCGCCACGAGATGCAGATTGCCTTGCCACGGCGGCTCCGACGCCGTTGCGGCCAGGCGCAAGCGTGAAAGCTCGTAGGCCGCGGTCACACCCCAGGCCCCCGACACGACGAAGGTGCCCCCCGCCCACCCGCCGTACATGATCGTTTCGGGAAAATTGTAGATGGCAGCCTCGTGCAAGTAGGCCGGCCGCACCTCCTCGCCGTACTTGCCGCCAAGCCACACGCGGCCGAAGTCACCGTACGCGCTGAGCGTCAGGGCGCCGTTCCAGTAGCTATTGCCACCCCAGCGCTGGTAAGCGGCGCCAGGCTGCACTGACGCGTGACTCCCCATGGGCAAGCGCCAAGCGGGCGCGAGTCGCAGCACCGTGCCGTCGGCGTAGCGACTCAAGCTACCCTCGAGCGTCAGGTCGCCGAAGGTGCTCACGCGCAGCGCCGCGCCGAGGACATCGAGCGCGCCGAGCTCTCCCTTGGATTCAAAAACGTGCGCCGCTTGCACGAAGGCACCCACGAGCGGGTCGGCGAGGCCCAGCGACAAGTGCACTTCCTGCTGCGAGAAGCTCGCGGCGCCCGCTCGCCGTGACGCCCCAAACCCAGATCCTGCCCCTTGTGCCGTGCGTGACACCGAGTCTGACAGCAGAACCTCGGTGTGTCGCACGGTGCCGGCAAGCATGACACGGTCGGCAACGAGCATCGTCAGCGCCGCGTTGACACTCAGCGCACCGCGCTTTTCCGGATGCTGGTCGTAAGCGAGCACGGCCACGCCACCCGACGGGGTCAGCTGCACAGAGGCTCTCACCGGCAACAAGGCAAGACCTTCGCGCGCGCTCGGGTGCCCCGGCTCCTGCGCCAATACCGCGTCAAAGCATGCGCGTGCCTCGTCGTAGCGTCCGCCGCGCAAATAGGTCCACCCCAGGCCGAGCTGGGCGAGCGACGCCCCGCCTGACAGGTCGCGGGCGCGCAGGTAGTACACCTCGGCACCGCCGTAGTCGGCGGCTTGGAAGTGCAGCCAGCCGAGCTGCAGTTGCAGCGCGTATTCCTCTGGATAGCCGTCCGCGTAGGCCTCGAGTAGCGCGGCCGCCGCGGCGAATCGCCCACTCGCTTCGAGCGCCAAGGCTCGTCGCCACGCCGCCGGGTACGCCTGCGTATTCGCGGCTCCGAGAGTCAACACGCCTCCGAGAGCCAACGCTGCGGTCACGATCGCCACCACACATGCCACCTTCCCTCGCTGCGCCTACGCTTGTGCAATGGTGACTAACCTGCGAACAGGCAAGAAGTTGCGCGGCGACGACGTTCACGACGGCCAGCGAAGCGCTGCGTGGGGGATGCGCCCGACTTGTAGCGCGGCCGCCGCGCCTTGCGCTATGGTGGCGACATGCTCGGCCCGCAAGAATCAAACAGCGCCAGCTTCACCTTCACTCTCAACGACGCCCTCGAGACTGTCGCGGCAGTCGACCCCTCGACGACGCTGCTCGAGTACCTGCGACGCCGAGGCCTGACCGGCACCAAAGAGGGCTGCAACGAGGGGGATTGCGGCGCCTGCACGGTGGTGCTCGTCGACCGCGACGTGAAGGGGCGGCGCGCCTATCGTGCCGTCAACAGCTGCATCATGCCCCTGCCGTCGGTGGCGGGACGCGAGATCTACACGGTCGAGGGTCTCGCCCGAGGCGGCGCGCTGCATCCGGTGCAACAAGCGCTGGTCACGCACCAGGGGTCGCAGTGCGGCTTCTGTACGCCGGGCTTTGTCATGTCGATGTTCGAGGGCTACTACCGTCCCGAGGTGCGCGAGCCTTGGCAAATTGCCGACCAGCTCGCCGGCAACCTCTGCCGCTGCACCGGCTACCGACCCATTCGCGACGCCATGGCCCACGCCATCGAGCAGCGCCCAGCCGATGCGCACGACCGCTTTGCACAGGCACTGGAAAGGCCCACGGCGACGCTCCCGGCCATCGACTACAGGCACGGCGGCGCACGCTTTGTGCGGCCAACGAGCCTGCACGCCCTTTTCGAGATCATCGCCGCCACGCCGAGCGTGCAGCTCGTCGCGGGGGCCACCGAGCTCGGCGTCTACCACAACAAGCTCGGTCGCGACTTTCCGCTGCTCGTGTCGACCGACGCCATTCCCGAGCTGCGCCGCATCGAGACGACGCCTGAGGCCTACCTCGTGGGCGGCGCGGCCACGCTGACCGATCTCGAGCAAGCGCTCGGCGACGACTTGCCGCTTCTGCACAAGATGCTTGCCGTCTTCGCCTCGCGTCAGATCCGCAACCGCGCCACCTTGGCGGGCAATCTCGCCACCGCCTCACCCATCGGCGACATGGCCCCGGTGCTGCTCGCGCTTGACGCCGAGCTGGTCTTGGCGTCCCAAAGCCGCGAACGGCGCGTCGCCATCGCGGACTTCTTTGTCAGCTACCGCCAGACCGCCCTCGCTGCCGGCGAGATCATTTGCCAGATCATCATCCCGCGAACGACCGTCGCCAGAGACCATCGGCGTCTTGTCGACTCGTTCAAGGTCAGCAAGCGGCGCGAGCTCGACATCAGCATCGTGGCCGCGGCCTTCGTTCTCGATACCGATGCGCAGAACATCGTGCGCCGCGCACGCCTCGCCTACGGCGGCGTCGCCCCCATGCCGATGCGCGCCCTTGGCGTCGAGGCCTTTCTACTCGGCAAGCCGCTCGACGAGGCGACGATGCGCGCCGTGCGGCCCGTGTTGCTCGATGCGTTTGCGCCCATTTCCGACCTGCGCGCCAGTGCGGAGTTTCGGCGGGCGCTCATCGCCACGCTCTTTGAGAAGCTCGTCCGGGGCAGCCGCTCCGCCGCGCAGGACGCACGGCCCGATTTCAGCAAGAGCGAGCGCTTTGGCAAGACATCGCTCGTCACTGGCCCCGGTCGCGATCTCGCCCACGAGAGCACGGTCGGCCACGTCACCGGCCGCGCGCAGTACGTCGATGACACGGCGAAGGTGCGTCCCATGCTCGAGGTGTGGCCGGTGTACGCCCCTTGCGCCCACGGGCGAGTGCGCACGCTCGACGTGACCGTGGCGCGTGCGATGCCCGGCATCGCCGCAGTGCTCACTGCCGCGGACGTGGCGGGGACCAACGACGTCGGCGCCATACGGCACGACGAGCCACTCTTTGCCACCGACGAGATCCTCTTTCACGGCCAAACGGTCGCTCTCGTCGTCGGTGAGTCCTACGACGCTTGTCGCCGGGCGGCAAAAGCCGTCGTCTTGGAGGTGGACGAGCTGCCGGCGATCCTCAGCATCGAGGAGGCCGAGCGACAGGGAAGCTTTCACAGCGCGCCGCACCGCATCAGCCGCGGCGAAATCGACACGGCGCTCGCCGGAGCTAAGCATCGTCTGAGCGGCACGCTGACCCTCGGCGGCCAAGATCACTTCTACCTTGAGACACACGCCGCCTTTGCGGATCCGGGAGACGACGGCGATATGCACGTTGTCGCGAGTACGCAGCATCCCTCGGAGACGCAGGCGGTCGTGGCGCGGGTTTTGGGCCTGCGCCGCCACCAGGTGGTCGTGCAATCACCCCGCATGGGCGGGGGCTTTGGTGGCAAAGAGACGCAGGCAAACACCTACGCTGCCATGGTCGCCCTCGCCGCCCACATCACCGGAAAGCCGGTGCGCCTCATGCTCGATCGCGATCTCGACATGACCCTCTCGGGTAAGCGCCATCCATTTCTCGCCCGCTACGAGGTGGGCTTTGACAGCGAAGGGCATCTCGAAGCGCTGCGCGCCGAGCTCATTTCGAACGGCGGCTGGGCGCTCGATCTGTCCGAGGCGATTCTCGATCGTGCGCTGTTCCACGTCGACAACGCCTACTATGTGCCGCATCTCGAAGTGACCGGTCGCGTCGCCAAGACACACATGGTCTCGTTCACCGCCTTTCGCGGCTTCGGCGGACCGCAGGGCATGCTGGTCATCGAGGAGGCGCTCGATCGCATCGCCCGCACGCTCGGCATCGACCCCGCGGTGGTACGCGAGCGTAACCTTTACGGCGACGAGGGCGAGCAGGCGACGACGCACTACGGCCAGCTCATCGAAGACAACCGCATCGGTCCGATGTGGCGTGCGCTTGCCGACGAAGCCGAGCTCAAGGCGCGGCGCAAAGCCGTCACCGCCTTCAACGCCAAGAGCGACGATATCAAGCGTGGGCTCGCGGTGACGCCGGTGAAGTTCGGCATCTCCTTTACCGCCACGTTTCTCAACCAGGCTGGGGCACTCGTGAACATCTATGCCGACGGTACGGTGCAGGTGAACCACGGCGGTACCGAGATGGGTCAGGGGCTCTACACAAAGATTCTCGGCATCGCCATGCGCGAGCTCGGTCTACCCGCCGAGCGTATCCGCGTCATGAAGACACAGACCGACAAAGTGCCCAACACCTCGGCCACCGCGGCATCGAGCGGCGCGGATCTCAACGGCGCCGCGGTGCGCAACGCCTGCGTCAGCCTGCGCGAGCGTCTCGCCCCCATCGCGGCGTCCCTCATCGCCGAACGGCATGGCCTTGGCATCACGCCGGAGCGCTTGCGCTTTGCCGATGGCGCCGTGGGGCCGGTCGACGATGCCAGCAAGGCGGTGTCGTTTGAGGACGTGACCGCAGCGGCCTATGTGCGCCAGGTGAGCCTGTCGAGCGCCGGATTCTACCGCACGCCGGGCATTGGCTACGACCGGGTCGCGGGTAAGGGTCGGCCGTTCTACTACTTCGCCTTCGGCGTCGCGGCCACCGAGGTCGAGGTGGATGGTCTTAGCGGCATGAAACGCATTCGCCGCGTCGACATCCTGCACGACGTCGGCGACTCACTCAATCCGGCCATCGACCGTGGCCAGATCGAAGGTGGCTTTCTCCAGGGCGTCGGGTGGCTCACCGGCGAAGAGCTATCGTGGGATGCGCAGGGGCATCTGCTCACCCACTCGGCGAGCACCTACCAGGTACCGGCCTTTAGCGACGCGCCCGCGGAGCTGCACGTGCGCCTTCTCGATGGGGCGGAGAATGCCAACGTCGTGCACGGCAGCAAGGCCGTCGGTGAGCCGCCGTTCATGCTCGCCATTTCGGTGCGCGAAGCGCTGCGCGATGCCATTGCCGCCTTCGGCTCTGTCGAGGGCCCCCTCGACCTTCCTGTGCCAGCCACTCATGAGGCCATCTTTCACGCCGTGCAGGCACGCCGCGGCCCGAGCGCCAAACCGACACCGACCGAGGGGGAACGATGAAGAGCTATCGCGAGGAGCTGTGGTTTGAGACCAAGACGCGGCGTGCGTTTGTGCACATCAGCGCCGAGGTGCAAGCGGCGGTACAAAAGAGCGGCATTCAAGAAGGTCTGTGCCTCGTCAACGCCATGCACATCACCGCGAGCGTCTTCGTCAATGACAACGAGTCAGGCCTGCACGAGGATTACGAGCGCTGGCTCGAGACGCTGGCGCCGCACGAGCCGACGAGCAAGTACCTGCATAACCGCACCGGCGAGGACAACGCCGATGCGCACCTCAAGCGCCAGGTCATGGGACGCGAAGTGACGCTCGCCATCACGCGGGGCAAGCTCGACCTCGGCCCGTGGGAAGCGGTGTTCTACGGCGAGTTTGATGGTCGCCGGCGCAAGCGCGTACTCATCAAGATCATCGGCGAGTAGCTCCCGGGACAATGCCCACGCTCGCCCAGTGCCGTCGTCTCACGCTCGTGGCCGCGCTCACCAGTGCGGTACCCGGGTGTGTTTCGACCGGTCTGCGGCGCGCACAAGAACACACGGCCGCCGGCAAATACGAGGCGGGTATCGCCATCTACAAGGAGCTCTTGCAGGACGACCCCGCGCTCGCGGAAGCGCACTGGGGCCTTGGCGTGGCCTATTTCAAGCTCGGACGCTTCGCCGAGGCGGCGAGCGAGCTCGAGCAGCTACGTAACGCATCCGCTACGCCGGCCGCCACGGCGCTCCTTGCGGAGGTCTACTATCGCCTCAAAGACGTCGCGCGGGCACAGCCCCTCGCCCTACGCGCGGTTGCCGCGAGTCCCAACGACGTCAGCGCCCATCATCTACTCGGCGTCATCTATCGTCTGTCCGGCGACCCTGCGGCGGCGACACGCGAGCTCGAGCGCGCCCTGGAGCTGGACATCGAAGACGATGCCGTAGCCGTCGATCTCGCCAGCGTGCAGGTCGCTCTCGGGCGATTCCCCGATGCCGCGGCCACGCTCGAAGCCGCCCTGCGACGCGCACAGGAAGGGCACAGGTCCACGGCCGCCATCAACTTCGCCCTCGGTCCCGTCTACGACGCTCTCGGCCTCGCCGAGGAAGCCGAGCGGGTCTATCGCCTCGTGTTGCAGCTGCGGCCGAGCGAGTCGAGCGCGCTCGTCGGTCTCGGACGCCTGCTGCGCGCCAAGGGCCGCACCGAAGAGGCCATCGAAGTGCTGCGCGCCACGGATACCAACGACATCGAGGGGGCGCTTGAGCTCGGCCTTGCGTACCGTGATTTTGGCCTCCCAGACGCCGCCATCGAAGCCCTCTCACGCGTGGTAGCGCTCGTACCCACCGATCCGCGCCCGCACCGACCGCTCGTCGAGCTCATCGGCAAGACCCCGGGCGATGCACGCTTGGGCGGCGTGCTGGCACGCGCCTCGGAAGTGCTGGGGGACGATCTCGAGCTGCAACGACAGTACGCGGCCTGGGCGCTCGATCACAAACGGCCCGACGAGGCGATCGTGGCGTGCCAGCGCGCCCTCGCCATCAAGCCGACGAGCAGCGAGGCCAATTTTGGCCTCGGCAGCGCGCAAGTCGCCACCGGCAAGCTCGACGAAGCACGCGAGACGCTCAGCATCCTGGAGCCTTTGGACGCACCGAAAGCCGCCGAGCTACGACGCGCCATCGAGGCGGCGGCCCCCGCTCTCACGGTGACCAAGCCCGCGGCGACCCAGGCGAAGGCTAGCAAGACCAAGGCCAGCAAGAAGAAGAGAAAGCGCGCACGGCGCGGTGGCAAGCGGCGCTAGGCAACCCCCCTAGCGCGACGCGGCGACGATTTCCTTGAGTCGCGCGAACGCCTGATCGAGCGCCTCGGGACGGTTGCCGCCGGCTTGCGCCATCTCTGGCTTGCCACCCCCGCGCCCGCCGATGATCGGCGCCAGCTCGCCCACGAGCTGACCCGCCTTAAAGCGTGTCGTCAGATCCTTGGTGACGACCACGAGCAGCGCCGCCTTGTCGTCCTGCTTGCTGCCGAGGCAGAGCACGCCGGAAGTGAGCTGGTCGCGCAAGCGATCCGCAAGCTCGCGCAGCTCCTTGCCATCGACCGCATCGAGTCGCGCCGTCAGTACGCGCACCCCGCCGACGTCGACCGCGCCCGCGAGTAGGCTACCCACGTTGGCCCCCAGCTCGGAGCGCCGCTGCGCCTCGATCTGCTTTTCCCCTTGGCGGTTGCCCAAAAGGAGTGCACCCAAGGCCGCGATGATACCTGTGTCGTCGACATCGCGTGCGCGGCCGACAATCTCGTCCACCTCGTTGCCACGGGCGCTTGCGAGCTGCGTGAGCGCGGTCCACGTGTCGCGCAACCGGGCCGCCTCCCGTGCGCCGAAATTGGGCGCGAGCCGCGGGGCGTGCACCGCCGCCGTCTCGGGACGCTCTTGCGCCAATGCCCGGGTCACCTCGTCGGCCGTGTGCAAGGCGCGCGCGATCGTTTGTAGCGTCGCGTGCTCTTCCTGAGGCTCACGCGCAGGCTCGCCGCGCAGCAGCTCGCTGGCGCGCACGAGCAGCGCGTGCGTCGCGGCGACGCGGCGACGAGCGGCCAGACCCACCTCGGCTTCGATGCGCCGTACGCCACTTGCCACGGCCTCCTCACGCGTGATGAGCAGAAGATCGATGTCACGTGTGCGCCGCGCATGCGTGCCGCCACAGAATTCGACCGAGGAGCCCATGGTCACGACCCGCACCACGGCCCCGTACTTCTCACCAAAGAACGCGAGCGCACCTTTGGCCTTCGCCTTCTCGACGGGCAGTACGTCGGTGACGACCTCGGCGTCTTGCGCAATGTGCGCGTTGACCTCCTCCTCGATGCGCGCCAGATCGGCGGCCGCGGGGGCTTCGAAATGGGTGTAGTCAAAGCGCAAGTGATCAGGATCGACGAGCGAGCCCGCCTGCTTGACGTGCTGACCCAGAACGCGCCGCAACGCCGCGTGCAACAGATGCGTCGCCGAGTGATGGGCGCGCGTCTGCTTGCGCACTTGCGGAATGTACCCGGCCCACACAGCGTCGCCGACGTGCACACGACCAGCCAGGATGCGCGCGCGCGCCACCGTCAACCCGTCGACGGGCTTGTCGGTCGTCAGGACCTCCATCGTCAAACCGTCGTCGTTGACGATGAGACCACGATCGCCCACCTGGCCGCCCGATTCGCCGTAGAACGGCGTCGGATCGAGCACGACTTCGACGACGCCGCCGTCGGCGCTTTGCGTCTCGGCGCCGTGACGCAGGATGGCGCGCACGTGCGTTGACAGCTCGAGTCTCGCGACACCCGCATCATCGCGCAGGCGCCAGGACCCTTCGCGTCGCGCCATGGGCTCATCCTCATGCGTGTAGCCGACAAAGCCGATGCTGCCGAGCTTCTGTGCGAGCTGCTTGTAGACGTCGGCGACCGCCTCGCCACCCACGTCGGAGCCACGACTGCGCTCGCGTTGCAGCTCCATCGCCGAGGCAAAGCCGGCCTCGTCGATGCCGAGCTGATGCTCACGCGCCACGACCTCGGTCAGATCCTTGGGAAAGCCGTACGTGTCGTAGAGGCGAAAAACGGTCTCGCCTCCGAGCTCGTGGGCGCCCGCGGCACGTGCCTGCGCGATCTCCTCATCAAGGATGCGCAGACCCGAGTCGAGCGTGCGGCGAAAGCCCCGCTCTTCGGTTTCCGCGACCTTGCGGGTGAGCTCGCGCGCGTCGGTGAGCTCCGGATAGGCGTCGGCCATGGTGGCACAAACGACATCGACGACGCGATCGAAAAATAGCTCCTCGAGGCCCAGGCGGCGCCCGTGCCGAATGGCACGCCGCATGATGCGCCGCATGACATAGCCGCGCCCTTCGTTGCTCGGCTGCACGCCATCGGCCACGAGAAACGCGGTCGAGCGCGCATGATCGGCGATGACCCGCATAGATATGTCGTCGTCGCTATCGCTGCGACGGTACGGCTTACCTGCGAGCTCAGCGATGGTGTCGAGCAAGGGCAAGAAGAGATCGGTGTGGTAGTTCGAGCCCGCGCCCGCCACGACGGCCGCAAGACGCTCGAGGCCCATGCCGGTGTCGACCGAGGGCTTGGGCAGCGGTTCCAGG
>CAYHNK010000098.1:0-14183 GCA_964357695.1 uncultured Bdellovibrionales bacterium
CGCTGCCGAGCGACGAGCGCTTGAAGGTGATGTTGTCGATGCCGTCGTAGCCGTACGAGAGCGACTCCGCGTGGGCCGTGCCACGGTCGAGGTCGGCACCGATGAGCCGACTGTAGGCGTCGTAGTGATACTCCGCCGATGCGCTCGGCGTGCCGTCGTCCGGACGACTATCAGTGCTTGCCGTGATGTTGCCGACGCGGTCATACGCGTAGCCGTAGCCGAGCAGCAACGTGCTCTGCGGGGCGAGCGTGAAGAGCGAGCCCAGCCGCAATCGACTGTCATACGTGTAGAGCGTGCTCGTGGCGTTCGCGAGGTCCAGCTCGCTCGGGAGCCCGCGGCTGTTGTAGCCCACCGCGCTCACGTACCCGGGCACACCCGTGAGCCTGCCGGCCGCATCGTAGGCAAAGGTCGTGCTCTGCCCGTCGGGGTAGCTGCGCCCCGCAGCGCGATCGAGATTGTCGTAGCTCGTGCCGAGAGCAAAGAGATGTCCCTCGATGCGTTTCGCCGCATAGACCTGCCTGCCGCGAGGATCGTAACCGAAGTGCTCGCTGCCGCCGGCATAGGAGACGCTCGCGAGGCGACCTTCGAGCGCCGTGCAGGCACTGCTCTGGGGACAATCGCTCACGGCGTCGTAGCCGTAGCTGATGACGCTCGCCACGGGCTCACTCGCAAGCCACTCACCTTGCAGGCGATTGGCCTCATCGTAGGACATCTCACGCACGAGCCCGCGTGCATCGGTCTCGCTCGCGAGATTGCCCGCGTCATCGTAGCTGCGTTGAATGACACCCGCGTCGGGGTCAAGGATGGTGAGCAGCCGTCCGAGCAAGTCGTAGTGCTGCCGCTTCTCGTTGCCGTGGGCGTCGATGACGGACGCGAGGTTGCCCAGAGCATCGTAGCCAAACTGCCAGGCGTCGGGTGTGGCGGTAGCGGCAAGCAGGCGCTCGATGCGCACCGTGCGACCGAGCCCGTCGGTCCGCGTCGTCGTGGGAGTACCCGCGAAGTCGCTGGCGTTGTCCGTATCGTTCTCGTCGTAGGCGACCACGGCAAGCGGCAGGTAGTGCGTCACGCGCGTCGACGGCGTACCGTAGACGTCGCCGTCGGGCTGCGTCGTCGCAAGTGCCCGACCCGTGGCGTCGTAGCTCGTGGCAGTCGAAAGCACGTAACCTGGCGCGCTGGCCTCGCACCCTGCACTCGCTGACGTGTACGGTTCATAGACGGCCGCCGGCTTGCTGAGCACGTTGTAGGTGGTCAGCGCCGCAACTTGGTACAGCCCTGGCGCCGTGCGCACACGACTCTGCAGCTTGCGGCCCATGGCGTCAAAGCACTGCACCGTCTCGACGTCTTCGACGCCACCACTTTGGCTGCGCTGCGTCTCGATGATGCGGCTCACGGGATCGCCGAGTTCGTAGGCGTAGCTCGCGGTTGGCAAGTCGAGCGTGTCGCCCGGCTTGGCGATCTTGGTGATGCGCCCAAAGCGGTCGTAGGCGTAGAAGGTCTCGCGGGCAGGCGAAGTAGCGACATCGGACTCGTAGCGGCGCCAATCGGCGGAGCGGATGACCTGGTCGAGCGTCGGGTCGTACTCGACCTCGAGCCGGAGCGCGTAGGGCATCGTGCGAGAGGCATCGTCGAAGACGACTTCTTCCGCGACAGGAAGGAGATTGTCTGCGTCATAAGCGAAGCGCCGCTGGTGACCGTTGGCATCGAGCAGCGTCAGGACGTTGCCGTCGGCATCGAGCTCGGTGCGGGCTGTCGTCACGACTTCAGCGCTGTCGGCACTCCGCTTAGCCGCGACGCGACTCGGCTTGCCTTGCGTCAATTGCCCGAGCGGCAAGCCCGTAAACGGCGCTCCGTCGTAGTAGGTCAGCTCTTCGCTGTAGACGCTTGAGCCCGGCGCTGCGTACTGTCGCTTGCGATACGCGGCGCGAAGGATCCAGCGCCCGCCGGTCTGCGTCGGCGGAACAAACGTGGTCTCGTCATAGAGCTCGTCGCCGCCGAGGCTGGTGTTGCCGAGGTTGCCAACGAGCGTCACATTACCGTAGCCGTCGTAGGTGGTCTCAGTCTCGGTCGTCACCCACGCAGCGCTCGCCTGGCCCTCTTTGATGACCTGTTGCGACTGTACTTGGCAGATGTAGCGCACCGCGGGGCTCGTCCCGCCTGGGATGTCGTCGACGGCGCAGTCGTCGTAGGTGTTGTAGAGCGACTGCAGGGCGCGTCCACCACTGTCCGAGTGCTGCTCGAGCATGAGGCCGTTACGATAGGGGTCGCTCTTGCCGACCTCGAAGACATAGCTGTCGTGACCGGCTTCGCTCGTGGCGTCGCCCGCCTTGGTCACATCGACCGCGGCGTAGCCGCGAAACTGTCGCAAGACGCCGTCGTAGAAGCCGTCGTGAAAGGCGAGTGTCTGCTCGGCCACCACTCCGGACAGCGTGTCGTAGACCTGCAGCGTATCGAGAGTGAGCATGGGCATCGGCAGCCGGTCGGTCCATGCCGAGGGCCCACCATCGCGCACCATGTGCAGGACGGAGCTACCGTACGCGAGATCAATCACCTTGCCGACGCCGTTGGTGATGCGCGTCAATAGATTCGCGCGATCGGGGAAGAGCTCGAGGTACGTCACGAGCCCCGAGGCATTGATCCACACCACGTCGGTCGAGCCGTTGCCGTTCATGTCGGCAAAGCGCACGCTGACCGACCCCGTGCGCTCCGGGATGCTGCCGCCGTCAGCGCTGGCAATGGTCATCAGCGCACCAAAGTCGGTGCCGTTCTCGTTGAGGGCGTATCGCACCTCGGTGCCGAGCACCATGACGGCGTCGGAGAGACCATCGCCGTTGATATCGACGAGCTGCACGTCGCCGGGCAGCACGCCACTATCGAGCCCAAACATCTCGCGCGTCGCACCCCAGTGGCCGTAGCCGAGATAGAGCTTGTAAGAGACGAGCCCGCCCGCGAGCACCAGCACGGCATCCTGCATGCCGTCGCCGTTCATATCCGCCATGCGCAGGCCGCTCTCGGCAAAGCCCCAGCCGATGGCGTCGCCATCTACGGCGGTCGTTGCGAAGGTGCCGTTGCCGAGGTTGCGATAGTAGAAGACGTTGGCGATGTCGGCGTGGATGATGTCTGGCTTCTTGTCGTAGTCATAGTCGAAAAAGCGCAGGTTGGCGTCGTTGGCGAAGTCGGGCAGGTTGTTCGTCACGACACCGCTGCTCGCCCAATCGCCCGTGCCGCGGTTCCACAAGACGCGACTGTTGGCACCGTCGACCAGATCCGTGAACGCGTCGCCGTTCAGATCGACGAGCTGCACGCGATTGGCGCTGAGCTGCGCACTGCCGCTTCCGGCCGTCGTCGACGCCACCGGAAACATGAACGCCTGCGCGCCATTCGCGGCAAGCTGATTGATGTGCAGCTCGTGACTACCGGACGACGTATCGACGACATCGGGGAGCCCGTCGCCGTTGAGGTCGACAAAGTCCGCTGTGCCGGTGGCGAAATCGACGCCGAGACTGCCGAGCTCACGCAAATACGGCGCAACGCAGCTCGCGCTCGCACAGGCGGCGCCAAGACCGCGGGTGTACGTGAAGTCGAAGACCACCGGGTGCGCGAGCGCGTCGTCGGTGCCAAAGCGCCGCACCCGCATGAGACGCGAGAGCCCACCCGACTGCGCCATGTCTTCGTATGTAAGCTCGTAGCGCCAGCGCTGAGCACCACGAGCCTTGACGACGATGTTCGCAACGCGTTGCGTGAGCACCACTTCGAAGCCCGACTTGCCGTCCGCAAGCTCGTCGGTGCGCGCTTCGTAAAGGAGCTCCGCTTCGTAGCGCGGCGTCGCGCCAGCGTAGACCCAACCGATGTGAGTGAGCAGTGGCCGCGCTCCGTCTAGCACGTAGTCATAGCGGATGCTGTGGCCGTAGACGTCCACCATCTCGACGAGGTGGTAGGCGAACGTCCCCGGTGTGCCGCTCGTGCGTGCCTCAGGTACGAGCGTCCCGTTTGCATCCGCGCCGAAGTAGCCCACCCGACCGTCAGGGTACTCGGCAGTCCAATAGCCGTCGCGGCCCTGCCCGCCCGCGTCGATCCAGCGGTAGCGTACAAAGCGGCCTTCGAAGCGGGCGCGGTAGACATTCTGCCCGGCAAGGCGCACGAGCTCGTCGCCGCTGTTGGCCACAAACGTGTCGGCGTCGTCGTAGCGCGGCAGTCCGCGCAAGGTCATGCGCTCGATGCTCGGCAGGCCGAGACTCCAACCGATGCCCACCTCCGAAGCGCCGCCACTGGAGCTGTAGGCAAGTCGCAAGGACGGCGAGAACCCTTGATAGCCTTGCGGCAGCTCGATCGGCACGCCGTAGCTCACCGTGCCGCGATTGATGTTCGGCTCGGCGTTCTCGCCGACACCTTCGAGGGAGCCGGGGCCCTTGGGGAGCTTGATCTTCGACGGGTCGAGGCCGTTCTTGTCCGCAGCCGCAGACACCGAGGCCGTGCAAAGCACCACCGCAGCCACAGCGAATGCAACATGGCGCATCAGCGATACCCCCTCACGACGTCTCTAGTAGGCGATGTAGCGCGGCAGAGCCGTCGACGGACCGAGCAGGCGCGGGTCACAGTCGGCACCCGTGTCGTCCGAGCACAGCGCCTCTCGCTTGACCGGCGCGCTCGCCGGCACACTGCCCACCACCGTGTACCGTGGCAACGACGGTGCGAGCTCATCGACCAGCGCCACATCCCCCGCGCTTGCAGCCAGGTGTCCGCAGGCCCAGTACTCGCCCATCGACTGCTCGTCGACGACATATCTGGGGTCATAGTGCAAAGCATCGGCAGGGCAGCCGACGCCGCACGCCAGGCCCGCGTACAACTCCGAACAACCACACTGCAGCTTGCCGAAGTTGCTCACGTCGCGCGCGCACATGGCTCCCGTGGTACCGAAGCTTGGGCAGTTCTCGTCGTCGGGCAGCAGGTACTGCTCACTGCACTCGTCGATGCAGCCGCGCGTGTACTGTGTGCCCACGGCGTCGTACTGCAGGAACTTCGCCGACACAAAAGCGACCGCGTTGCGAAAGTTGCTCAGGCTCAGGTCAGTGGCGGTGCAGTCGACGACGGGGTCGAGCGGATTCGCCGCGCCCGGCGCAATTTCCACCGAGCTTGCCTGCGCCCAACAGCTATTGAGCTGAAAGTCTGAGCTCGCGGTGCTGAGCAGCTGCGGCGCCGTTCGCGGGTCGACGGGCATCACCGCAGGGTCGACCACCTGCACACACTTGAACTGACTGTGGTGCCCCGGTCCAAGCACGCTCGTCGACCGCGCATAGCGGGCGAAGTCCATGCCGATGTTTGGCCGCGCCGCGTCGATCGGCGTGCGATACGCACTGTCGCGCTTGCGATGGCACAAGCGCCAAAAGTCGCCGCTCGTGTAGGCGAGTGCCAGAGTCTGCGCCGAGCCACCGGGCGGGGCGACGACCTGGCGCGACTTCTCGGTGATGACGTACGTACCCGCGGCGCTCGCGTCGACGGCGTTGGGCTCGTAGAAGCCTTCGTACAGCTCCGCGAAGTACGACAGGAGCGCGAACGGCTTGACCCAGTCCGGCGTCCCCGTACTACCGCCGGGAAAAACGTCGCCCGGCATCTCCTGCCACTCGGTCAAGTCGGCCACGCCATTGCCGTTGAAATCACTGATCGGATTGACGCACGCCTTGGTGAGCATGTTGATTTCGCCGGCCTCGAGCGGCCGACCAACACCTGCGGGGATGCTTCCAGTCGTCGAGACGCCGTTGCGGTAGGCCGGCAGCTCGTTCGCCGCGGTTCGCAGGCTCAGATCATCGCTCTCGTTCAGCTCATAGAGCTCGAGCTTGCCGGTTGTGATGACGGGGCTGAATTCCGACGTCGCCAGATCGACCTGTGTCGTCCCACCTTCGTCGTCCTCGATGCGAACGCTCGACACTGCGCGCACATTGCAGCGGGCGTTGCCCCGCAAAGCACAGTCGCCACTATGCAAGTACGGCCACGCACTGCGCCGCACCCAACCGTCGGCGTCGGCGTCGCACGCTTGGTAGCCGATGCCGGCACCGCTCGCGAAGAAGTATCCGGCCTTCGTCTCGCAGATACAGTCTCCAAACTGGCTCACCTGAAAATACAGGCTCCCCGTCAACGCCGCATTCGCGCCGGCATCGCAGGTTACGCTGCTACAGTCGTGACAGGCCCCAACACCACCGTTCGCGTTCGGATCCCACGCCCAGCCTGGCGTACAGGCCACGGGCGGCGTCGGGCAGGCGCTGTCCGCGGGCCCACAAAACGCGTCCGCGGCGAGCGTCTCGGCGACACAGATCTCGCCAGCGTCACATGACGCTTCCACGTCGACACACGTCTTGACCACGCGACAGGTTCCGTCGCCGATGTCCTGCACATATCCGGGCAAGCACGCGCCGCAGTGGATGCTGGGGCTCGTCTCGCAGGCACGAAGCGCACCCTCGCACGCGAGCGCTTCACACGTCACGGCCACCGCCGCGCACGCGCCGGCGCCATCTTCTTCGTAGCCGCCGACACAGGCACCGCAGCTCGCAAACTCGTTGTTCTCACCGCACTCGCGGTACACAGTGTCACAGGCCGCTTTGATGCTGCCGGGCGCGCCTTCCTGGCAGTTGGCGAGCTGCTGCTCACAGCTCGACGAGGCAGCTCCCCAGGCAAAGCCCGGCTCACACGCCGGCAAGCATGCAGCATCAACGCCCGGAGCGGCGGCAGCGCCACAAAGCTGATGCGCCTGACAGGTGATCGCCGAACAAGTGCGCGCCTCGCGGCAACTGTTTGACGTCCCATCGCAGACGAGCGCGTCGTCACAAACGCCACCGCCGGCACAGACGCACCCGATCGACCCGGGCCCGCAGACGCGCTGGCAGCTCCCAGCCGCGCAAACGGCACCGACGCCGTAATAGGCGGTTCCGGCACACTCGCCGCTCGCACCGCAATCGCCGCATGTGCCATCGACGCACAGCTCCCCCGCGTGTCGCGCATCGGCATCACAGTCGGCGCTGGTGTCACAGTGCAGCGTGCTCGAGGGCGGCTTGCTGCCGCCACAACCCGCCCCACCCACGAAGGCGAAGGCCAAGAGCCACAATGTCTGTCGTAAAGAGCGGCGATGTCGGTGCATACAGGCCCCCAACTCAAAGTACTCAAAAGACCGTGAGGTCGGTGTAGTAGACATAAAGCCGCACGTCGGTGAGCGATTGCAGATCGATGTCCATGTTGACGTACTCGTCGCGTTGATTGAGCACCAGCTCCCAGCGGGTGTTCACGAGTGGCCGGTCGCGCAGCCGCTCGGTACGGTAGACGTCTGGCGTGAACACGCGCTGGCCGTTGAAGAATGCATCAACCACGGCGGTGCGCTCGGGAAATACGTAGTACCACTTGTCATCGCTCACCGAGCGTACAGTGCCCGTACCTCGTTGGCGCAAGTAGACACGTCCCAACGTGTCACCGACGTCGGAGCCGATGATTTCAGCCTCGATCGTGCTCACCTTGTGATTGCGCGTGAGCGGCGACAGACGATCAACCGACGTCGAAAACGGCAGCGTGATGTATCCCCGACTGTCGAGCAGCGTCACATCCGCCAAACGCTCGCGAAAACGACTGACGCGCTCTTGCTGACTGAGGGCCACGCCGTCCGCGCCGATACGTGGGATACCCATGACATCATCGCGCAGGGAGACAATCGCCACGCGCACGTCCGGGTTGCCATATTGCTCGGCGAACTCGTCGTACGCATCGCCGAGCTCGCTCACGTAGGACTCGAGACTCGTGTCCCCGTAGGCCACCATGCGCACAAGGAAGAGCTCGTCGAGTCGCGCATAGCTCTGGCTCGTGTAGTACTCGTAGACCTTCGTCGCCTTGTACGCCTCGCGGGAAGCGTCAAGGAAAGTTCGATCGGCGGCGATGATCGCGTCGTTCTTGTAGATGCGCACGTTGGGGTCGTTGCGCGCTGCTTCCAGATTGATGGTGAGCTGCTCGGTCTCCTTTTGGTCCGACACGAGCTTCTGTGCCTTGGCGCGCAGCCTTTCAACCTCCGCCATGGCGATGCGGATGCGGTAGTCTGCTTTGAGCGCGTCTAGCTCCAGCTCCATCATCCCCAACATGCGGGTCTTGATGGTGGCGTTCGCATCGATGCGCGCGAAGTCACATTGCTGCAGCGTCTCGAAACTTGCCTGCTGACGTTGCAGGTCCTCGATGTCACGCTCGGCGCTCGCGATGCCCATCTGCGCAGTCTCGACGACAACCGTGGCAAGTGCCTTCTCTGCCAGCACCATGAGCGTCGCGACCGCCGCCGTCGGGCAGTCGGTGGATGTTCCCGCTGAGCACTTCGTCATGGCAGCAAGCGTCTGCACAAAATCGGCGTGTCGGTTCATGTTCTCGATCACGTCCTCGCTTTGCCTGATGCGCTCTCGCGCCGAAGAAACGCCCAGCGCCGTATTCCAGCGATAGTTGTCGAGCTTGTAGTACTCCCCGCACTGAGCCTCGACTTGGTCCTCCAGGATCTGCACCTCGGCAAGGATCCGTTGGTGCGCCTGCACGATTGACTTCAGGTCAAGGAGCGCGAGCTCACCCTCGACCATCGCGCGATAGAACGCACCGCTGCCCATTAACCCGCACGGGTCCTGCAAGACCTTCGCCTTCTCGTCGAGATAGGCGTACTTGCCAATGGCCGGGTACACCCGCCCACTGACGGTGAACGTGCCGCAGATGTCCGCGAGCTCGTTCTCGTAGGATGTGCGAATGCGTGTGAGCTCGTTCTGAAAGGCCACGGCATCGACCTCGTAGGAGCGATCACTCTCCAGCGCCAGCCGTTCCTTGTCCGCAGCCACGGCGAGCTTCTGCCGCGCGCTGCCGAGCAGCTTGTGAAATGCGTTCGTGTCGCCCGGATCGAGCGGGGGAAATGGCACGTAGTCGGCAGCGTAGCCGAAAAAGCTCAAATCATCTGTGATATCGGCGTAGACCTCGCGCATCTGCAAGAGCGCCGAGCGGTACCCGAGCTGGGCGAGCTCGATCTGCGTATCGATCTGAGGCCGCTGCTGAGCCGGAAGCACCTTGACGTACTGTTTGAGCATGCGCGCAAAGATGACCGACTCGAGATACGTGGCAGTGTAGGCCCGCTCGACCACCAAGCGTGCCAAGTCGGGGCGGTTAAAGCTCTGGTAGCGCTTGGCGATCTCGCTGTGAACGCGTGCCTTCTGCGTCGAGGCGCGCGCAAGTCGATCGAAGTAGGAGGTGAAAGTCCCCTGCGTAATGAAGTTGCGGGCCCCGCCACGTGTGGCGGAAAGCTCAATCGCTTCGCTGAGGCGGTAGAACCTGTCGAGCACGAGTTGGTAGTACTGCGCGGCACGGTACAACTCGAACATCTCGTAGCCAGCGGCGCCCGACAAGTCGATACCATCGGGCTCAAACAGCGAGCCTTGAAATCCGTAGGCGGCCGATCCGGCAAGGTCGAAGCGCGAGGCGAACGCTGCGGTGTAGGCATCGTCGCCCAGCATGATGAGCAGCTCGGCGAAGAGTCGCTCGAAGCCGTCCCACGAGAGCGGCGTCCCCTGTGCCGGGTCAACCCCGGTCACGGTCGCGAAGCTGCGGCGCAGATAGAGCTCGAGCGATGCCAATGTCGTCTGATCCGCCGACAAGAGACCGTACAGCGAATCATCGGTGAAGATATTGACCAGGCAGTCAACTCGCGCCTCGATGTCCTCGATGGCGCCTGGGTCATAGCAGTACGGCACCGCGTCCGAGTCGTCGACACAGACGGCGGGGGCAAAACCAAGGCTCGTGCCCGCGCGGCCGCGAAAACGTGTCTTGTAGCGGAAGGCGTTGTCGATCTCGGCGAGCAGCGGCGTCATCACCGGCGTCGTCTGACTGGCTCGATAAAACGTCTTGCCGGCGCGCAGATTGAGTCGATTCGCGTCGCAGTAGACGGCGTTCGCGTCGGCGCAGCGCCACACGGGGTCCAATCGTAGCCCGTTCGTCTGGTTGGCCCGCCAAACCTCGAGCGTCGCCTGACACGTTCCCGTCTTGTTACATGACTCCAGCGCCAACGCCGCGTCTGACACACCGTTGAGGGAGAAGAAGCGGACATTGCGCCCCGCAGGGCAGGCGTCGGCATTGCTGCTCGCAACGGTGCCGGTGCCACCGTCAAAGAAGCTCCAGGGCACGTCGTTGTTGAGACTGCCGCACAGATAGTGGACCTTTTCTGCATCGCCTGGCGCGATGGGCGCCGGACTTCCAGCGGGATCGACGCCCGTGAGCAGGACGGCCACGGTCCGTGCGACGTTCTGGGGGCTATCGAGTGTCCCGCCATCGCCGAGCGCAAAGTCGAGCAGACCTTGCTCACAACGGAGTCCCGCGACCGACGGCGGCGGCTCAGGCTCCGACATCGGCGTGCCAACGTAGGCCGCAGCGTCGAGACTCGCTGGCGCGCGCTGGAGCATCAGGTAGCCATAGGCGGAAAAGCTCCCTCCGGCGATAAACGATTCGAAGCGCTCGCGAAAGAGCACAAACAGCGTGTCCTGATTGATGAGCGCCCCGTCGATGAGCTCGAGCGTGCGGCTGCGCGTCCGCCCATCGGGCACTGGGTTTGCCGAGGCCAGGGCGGCGTTGACGGCGACAAAATCGGCGTTGTCGCCGTACGGTTGTCGGCGGTCGCGACACTCGTGGCGATAGAGCAGTCCCGAGGCGCCGTCCAGCACCGTGTTGGCAGCAAAACCGGGGAGCAGCCAGGGTGTGGCCACCTCATCGAACCCCGGAGCACACCCTTCGTCGCTCAGGTAACGGCCGCCGACGTTGACCACCGCGCCGAAGCTTTGAATCCCAGAGATGCAGCTCGTGCTCGCGGGAGGACAAGGGGTGGACGGGTCCGCCTCGAAACGCAGTTGCACCTCAGGGTCGCCGGCGTAGTGCAACGCATCGGCCGACACGATCTTGCCGGTGTACATCGTCCGATCGGCAGCGCCGACGGGCTTGAGATTGACCGCCATCGGCAGCTCCACGAGGCCTGTCGGTACCGGACTCGTGTCGCCATCCTCGGTGAACACCCCGAAGCCCGCACCGTTGCTGTATGGATAGCACGAGCCTGTTGGGTACTGCGCTTCGCAGACGCCGCGGACGCTCGCCCAATTCCACGAGCCCGTCTGCATCGACGTGAGCAGCGCCCGCAGCTCGTCTAGGCCGCCTGGCAGGCGACCAAACTTGAACGCTGCCCAGCGTTGCACGAACGCATTCGGGATGAGTCCCACCGTCGGCGAGTTCGCGAGCCCTTCGTCGATCCACTGTTGCAGGTAGTCGTCACCAAAGCTGGCAAAGTAAAACATCTTGCCCGCCCATCGACCTTCGGGCGTCTCGGCGTAGCTCAACGAAACCTCGCGGCGGCCCAGCTCACTCGTGATCTCTAGCGTTCCTTCCCAACGGCTAAACCCCGGACGCGCAGCGTCGGTGAGCGCGAGTACGACGCTGCCGCCATTGCCCTCGACGAGCACTGAAAAGGCCTGCACCTGGGCTGGGCTCGCGCTTTCGCCGATGTGCAGCCAGAAGAGCGCGCTGTCGGTGAAAGTGACCGGGCCGTCGTCAGAGAATTCCGTGTGTCGGACCTTGCGCACGGTGAAATCGACGGGCGTCGGACTGTCATTCGTAAGGACGATCGTCGCGCTCGTAGCGGCATTCGAGAGCTGGATCTGCTCCCCATCGAGCGTGAAGCTGCCGAGTACCTGCCGCTGCGCCTCGCCCGTGGGAGGCTGGAGTGGTCCACAGTAGCCGTTGTCCCCATCGACGCTGGCGCAGAACTGGCCTGCGGCGCACGTTGCCGACTGTGCGTTGCACGGTATGCGACAACTTCGCCGATAGCACTCGAGTCCCGCCGGGCAGTCGGTGCTGGCCTGACAGGTCGCGTAGCACTGACCCTGAATACACGACTGGTAGTCAGGACAATCGACATCGCCGAGACACCGCCGCGGCTCGGCGCCCGCCGCGACACACGACCCCTCGACACAGGACAGCCCGTCAATGCAGCCCTCGAGAAGGCCGTCAGACGAGCAGGCGCGATAGGCGCCCGTTCCATCCGTGAAGCCCTCAAGGCACGGCGTGTAGCACACCGGCGCTTCGGGCGGGGTCAGCGCTTGGCTGGCCTCAGTCACACAGGCGCTCGCCACACAGGCGAGCCCGGTCGCACAGCGATGGTCCGAGTAGCAGCTACACCCTGAGCTACCGATGTCACACGGCACGCAGACACCGGCCGAGCAGCGATTCCCTTGCAGACACGTGCCGTTCGGCAGGCACGCGGCGCCCACGTAGCCAGATCCGTCGACGCACACGGCACCGCTCTGGCAGACGAGACCCGCTTCGCACAGGTCGGAGGCGTCACAGGGGCAGTGGAGCTCGCCGGGGGCGCACCGCGTACTGACGCACATGTTCGCGGCACACACGCTCTCGGGCGCGTCACACGCGAAATTCTGCGCGCATGCGCAACCGAGCTGGCCACCTTCACACGCTCGATTGGCGCACAACCCGGCATCGCAGACCAGCGTGTAGCCGCTCACAGCGGCAAAATCGCACCCGCCGTCCGCGTAGCACGAACAGCCCTCCGTGCCGACCGGGCAGCTCTCGCGACACGTGCCGCCATCGCACACCACGTGGTTTCCGCGACAAGGGACGTCGCCAGCGAGGCACTCGCAGCCCACTGTCCCGGCATCGCAAGCGCGCTCGGCGCCGCCACCACAGGCAGCAAGCATCGACGCCAACGCAACCGCACCGAGCAACACTCGCCACGCCATCGAGCTCCGCTGCTGCATGTCCCCACTCCCTTGGTGTCAGTCTATTCCAGCACCGCGCGCGCATCGGCCAGCGCCCGACCGTCTCGACCGTGACAGGCGATGCTTTCAACCGCTAGGCCCTGCGCCCACGCGGCCGTCTCCGATGCATCTGTCAACGTCGCTACCGCGCCCCGGATGTCGACGTCACTGCGCGCGACGAGCGACAGCGCGAGCCGCGGGCTGCGCAAGAGGAGCTCGCCCCGCACGCCCTCATTGAAGACGACAGCCGTCCCGGCGAGCTGCTCGCCACGAATGACGAGGTCACAAGCACGCGCCTGCGGTGCTTCGATCACAAGCGTTGCAGAAGGCGTGCGCACATCGTCACGTTCGTCTGACGGAGATGCTTGGCAGCCCGCCGTGGCATCGAGTGTCCACATCATGATAACCATGAGGGCCTGGTGTCTCGGGCCGCGGCGTCGCTCCATGAAAAACGTCTCTAGCAGCATGCGATGAAAGCTGCTAGTCAATTCCGGCGCTGACAACGGGGCAGGCCCGCGATGACATGCACCGAACGAACAAGAACCGGGTCGACGCTCACGGCCGTGATGCTGGCGGCGCAGCTATTGTCGTATGCAACGGGATGTCGCCGAGCTGACGCCAGCGCGATAGCGGTGCAGGAGCTCGTCGAATCGTGGTATCCGCTCGCAGAAGGCCGTGAGGTTCGCGTACTCGACGTCAAAGCCGACGGCTCGCTCTATCGCGTAACCTTTCATCGCGCCGGCCCACAGCCGCAGCTCGAGACGATCTTCGTGACGCGCGATGGCCGCTATCTCGTCGAGGCGCTGCGTCCGGTGCAACAAGAGAGCGCACGCCTGCGCGACGAGCGACGGTTCGCGGAGTGCTTGCGCGACGCCGGTCTGCGCATCTACACGCAGGCGGCAGCGCCATTTAGCCAACAGGCAGTTGCCCAAGCGGGACATTTTGGTGACCTCGTGGCCATCGACTGCTCGAGCGCTGCCGAGAACTGCCACAAGCTTGGCGTCACCGAGCTGCCGTCGATCACTCACGGCGGCGAGGTGTTCTCCGGAGTCAAGCCGCGTGCCTGGCTAGAGAGCCGCACGGGCTGCAAATAGAGTCAACGTGTTACCTCGGGGGTTTTGCACATGCCGCGTCTCGTTCACACTCTCATCCTCAGCGCCGCCGTGCTCGTCGCGGGCGGCATCTATTCATGGGCGCAGGTGGGCTCGAGCGGTGCCGGCCGCCTCGTCCCCTACGAGGGCACGCTGTATGACGGCGTCGCCCCCGCCGATGGGCAGTACGAGCTGCAGTTCTTCATGTGTGCGACCACGCCGTGCTCGAGCAGCAACGATCTTTGGACCGAGGAGCACTCACAGGCCACGTATGGTGCGGGGATCGCCGTGCGCGTCG
>CAYHNK010000099.1:0-14141 GCA_964357695.1 uncultured Bdellovibrionales bacterium
GCGGAAGCCTGTGGCAGCGGTATGACAGTTCGTCGTGCTGTAACGGCCCGACGGCACTAGCAAGGCCTATGTTGTCGTGGTTGGCGAGGGCGAAGCCCGGACCGTGGTGCTCGATGGTACATGACCACGATGTCGTTACTGCCCCGCAGCACCCAGATCATGGCCGGATCGGGGCTGCAGGAAGAAGTCCGAAAACACGGGAACTGCAACCCCAGCTCCCACGGCGTAGCTACCCGAGGTGAGCTTGAAATCTGTAGGGACTAAAGGTGTAGCAGAAGCCCAGTCAGGGGAAGTGCTCTCTACTTGGGCATTGGTGGAGTTATTCGACTGCACCAAGACGGACGGTGAACCGGAAATCATCACCGGGCTCGACGCCAGAGGCATGTAGCACAGGTTGTTGATCACCGTTGCGCTGGTGGTCGTGCCGAATTTGACGCATGCCGAGCCATCATTGTTGGTGTCTGATCTGTAGATGGTATTGTTGTAGATAGTTACTGATTCAGGTATGGGCTCGATACCTCTTCTCCCGACGGCAATGCCTGCTGGGTTGTAGGTGGAGCTCGTAACATCCACGATGTTGTTTCTGAACGTAGCGCTCGACGCGCTCGACTCGACACTGGAAGAAGTGCCAGCGCCACTGGTGACCCAATTGCGCTCGAACACAACCTCGCGCACGCGCTCGTCATAGCTACTGCTTTGCGGGCCCAGTGAAACCGTATAGGCGTTGTTGTGACCTATGATTTGATTTTCTGAGATAACAATCTGCTCAGAGTAAGTCCCCGTCCCGTCTGGATTTCTGATATCTGTCACGGTCCACTCGGAGGCATGCAGCTTGATGTTGTGCTGTGTCCCCCCGGCGTTGGCGAGCCTATTGTGGCTGACGACTCCCTTCTGCATGAATTCACTTCTGAAGACATGTGATCCGCCGGTGTCCTCGTTGTCCAAGTCATTGCCTTGAATGGCCAGACGAGTACCCACCATGTAGATCCGCCAATCGCATGCGCCATTGAGGCCGTTGCTATCCAAACATCCGGGTATGCCACGGATCGTGCAGTCCTGCACCGCCCACCCATCGTAGAGAATGTCGCCCGCCGCGGCGCTCAAGGTGAAGTGGCTGGCCAAGACACCCCGTTGCGCCGCCCGTATATTCAGGCGCAGCAGTAGCATCTCATGGGCCGAGCCAGCAGCCTGCACCGGCGTATTATCGTGGGCCGCATTGGTATCAGACGCGCCGTCGATGGTGAGGTCCATAACGCGCCAGTCGCCGATGTTCCGCGGTGAATTGTTGCCAATCAAGAGCATCTGTGTCGTGCCCGCGTTTTGCATGACGGGTGCTGCGCCCGTGCCAAAAGCGCCGACAGTGCCCGGCCCTGTGGCGGTAATCCAGGCTCTGGAAACGCCGGCAGCAAACGTGTCTCCGCGCTTGAATAGCAGCCGCTTTCCTGTGGCCTGATAGGTATTGATGGCCGTTGAAAATGACAATTGCTGCGCGTGTGCAGCACCGGCAGGGCAACCCCCCGCGCCGGGAACCGGATCGGTGTCCGCGGCAATGCACACGGTGCTCGTCCCCGCAAAGACCACGTCAGGGTCGGAGACGGTGATCGTCGTCTCGGCGTTGTCAGTGTTGGTGCCGTCAAAGACGCTTAACGCCACGGTGTACGTTCCTGGTCGCTCGAATACGTGCGCCGCCACCGGGCCCATAGCCGCGTTGCGACTGTTGACGCCCGCACCGCTGCCGGTCGCCCACGTCGTGCCGCTCACCGGCGAGCCCAACGGATCGTCGAAATCCCAGCGATACTCGAGGTCGTGGAAGGGGCGCGTCGTCCCGGTCGAGGTCGTGCCCGAGGCGTCGAAGAACACCGACAAGGGCGCCACACCGGAGGCGCGGTTGGTGACGAGCGAGATGCTGAGGGGTCCCGTGCCGGTGCCGACGCTGAAGGTCACCACGTAGTCCGAGGTCGTGGCGTTGCCGGCGCCATCTTGGCAACGCACGTAGTAGGTGTAGCTCGCGCTATCGGTGAGACCCGTCACCACCGTGTTGTGCGAGGTGCTGCCGGTCGTCGTGAACGTGCTCGTCATCGCCGCATACGTCGTCCCGGCGCTCGCGGTCCACTTGCAGGTCGCGGTTTCGTTGGTGGTGACGCGCAGGGTCGCCTGCGTCGTGCCGCCCGCGAGGGTGCCGACTGGTAGGCCGCCACTCAACACCGGCGGCGTGGTGTCGGACGGACACGCGAGATCGACGCCTGAGCAGTCTTGGTCGATGGTGTCGCCGCAGACATCAACGGCGCTCGGATAGATGGCATTGCTCGCGTCGTTGCAGTCATCGCCGCCGCACGCCGCCGAAAACGCCTCGTCGCCGTCGGCGTCGGGGCAGCCGGCTTGCAGGGCGACACCGTTGCAGTCTTGGTCGATGCCGTCACCGACAACCTCCGCCGCCCCCGGATGAACCGTGGCATCGGTGTCGTCGCAATCGACTTGCGTGGTGTAGCCGTCATGGTCGGCGTCGACCGCGAGAGTCGGGTTGGTACCGCTCGCCGTGCCATCACCGCAACCGGCGGCGAGCAACAGTGCGAGTCCAAACAATGCAGCGGGTGAACGCGTAGCCATCGGATCCTCCCAAGGTTGGTAGCAGTACGTGTCCCGAGCGCCCAAAAGCTTCATCGACACCGAAAAGATTTCTTGGCGCCGTGCATTGCAGATCATAGGCACCGAGGGTCGGTTTTCGGCAAGGCCGATGAGCTCTGAGCCATCCCCTGGATTCGGTCCAGCCCTCCAAGCAGAACTTCTGCAACAGAATCGATCGCCTTCACCGGGTTCGGAGTGCGTAGAAGATCCCGCGCGCAATGTCGCTGTGGGGTGCACGGTCGTGCACCGCGTACGCGGTCGCCGGTGCGAATGACGAAGTCCAGCCCGCGCAGATGCTTGATGATGTCGACGCGCTCAACACTTGGAAGCCGCACAATTGGTACCTGCGAGAGACGGAAGTCGAGCGGCGGCACGTCACGGCTGGCGCAGCACCTTCGCCTTCGAAAAGGATGCGAAGTCGTTGTCCAGCGTCACGATGGTCGCGTTCTGCGCTTCGGCGTGCGCCAAAATGATGCTGTCGGCCATCGCCAAGCTGTGCTCAATCGAGAGGTCGGCCGCATGCAGGCTGACTTCCGCATCCAGCGCGGTCACGTCGTGTTGAGACATGAACGCGGCGGCAGACAGTGCCTGGTCTTCGGACACGTTGCGTTTGATCTTGCGGTAAACCTCGAACAGCACAACCGTGGGCACAACGAGGGTCGCCCCCGCCATCTCGCGTTCGACGCCCTGGGCAAGTGTGCCCCGCGCGAGCAACTCGATCCAAGCGCTGGAGTCGAGCAGCACCTTGCGGGCAGTCACAGTGAGCGATCCTTCTTGTCGCGCAGCCCCTTCGTACCGACCCGCCCTGCCAGGTTCTGCTGTACCTCGTCGAGCGTGGGTACCGGAACGAGATACGCTACCTTGCCCTTGGCGATGACCTGCACGCGCGAGCCCGCCCTGATGCCGAGCGCACCACGCACGTCCGCCGGAATCACAACCTGGAACTTGGGAGAGACCTTGACCAGCATGCGGCTATGTTAAACGCTGATACCATCGATCGCAATATCGACGGCCGAGTCCGCGACTTCGTCGACGCCCGCTACGGCGTGGACGCACGGGTCATCGTTCGCTGCGTGATCACCGCGACAAGTTCTGGGCGGCGGCGAGATCGGCGTGCGCGTGCTGGGGTGACCGTCACTCCTCGATCGCCTTGATTCCCTGCGCCGCGAGACGCGCAAGGCCATCCTTCATCGCCTGGAGCTGCTCGGGTGCGTGCCCCTTCCACTCGGTGATCTCGCCGGTGACACGAAGTGGGTCTCGCGTGCGGTACGATCGTGTTGGATTGCCCGGAAACTTCTTGTCCGTGAGGTTCGGGTCATCCTCGATCGGCCCCGTTGGCTCGACGATGTAGATGCGACCAGGACGGTCACCAATCGCCAACTCAGCACCCCACGTGGCGGCATCCATCGGTCCACACCTTGAAGGGCTCTGGCATCGTGGTCGGTGTCGTCATCGGCCGATCATTTTAGGCCATCATGGAAGGGCTTCCAAAGCCATATTCGCCCCGGCGGCCGAGTAGAAAGCAGCGATCGGTCACGACTCACAGACTCACGCGCATGACCACGATGTCGTTGTTCCCGGGAGCGCTCGACGTATCGCCATAGATGACCAGACGGCCGCGCGCATCGACACGCAGGGCGTGAATCGCGTCGTCGCGTTGCGCCGCGCCGACGTCGAAAAACCACCGACCGCCCTCGCCAAAGCCCGACGCCAACGTGCCGTCCGCGTCACAGACCGCCAGGGCCAAATCGCGATCGCCACGCGTGCTCGTCGCAAAGCCACCCACGACCAGCCGGCCGTCACCGAGCACCACCACGGCGCGCACTTCAGCGCCATCACCCATATCGATGGTGACCTTGCCGTTGGTGCCAAACGCTGGGTCGAGCGCGCCGGTTGCGAGATAGCGCACGACGCCGAAGCGGCTGCCCGTCGCATCGCCCGTCGAGCCGGCGCAGACGAGGGAGTTGTCCCCTGGTGTCGCGCACTGTGCGGTGCCGTCATCGGTTCCAGAGAAGTCGGTGACCACGCGGCCGGGCAAGCCCGCGCCGTCGGTGAAGGTCGGGTCGTACGTGCCATCGGGGAGCAGGCGCGCCAGCGCGAAATCGAAGCCGGTCACGTCGTGCCACGTCGCCCCAGCCACGATCAACCGGCCGGAGGCGTCGATGACATCGCAGCTCGCAAACTCGTCGCTGGCAAAGAAGTCGATCGCGGCGAGGCCGCCAGGCGCCGTGCTCGGAAAGGCGCTGTCGAGCGTGCCGTCGCCATGGAGGCCGTAGACGAGCATGTCAACCAACGTCGGCGATCCCGAGGTCACAAGGCCTTGGCCACACAGGCGCAGGTCGCCGTTGGCGAGCGTCACCTGGCCATTGACGAGCTCGGAGTCGGCAGTCAGGGCAAGCGAGCGATAGCCCGTGGCTGCGAAGCTTGGATCGAGCAGGCCGTTGGTGAGCAGGCGGGCGACGCCCGTACGGACGCCGCTTTGGCCTGCCACGACGAGCGAGCCGTCGCTCTGCACGCGCACCGATTCCGCCACGTCCGTCGGCGTCCCGAAGTCGATGACCGCGAGGCCGTTTGCACCAAATCCCGAGTCGAGCGTCCCGTCTTCGTGCAAGCGCATGACGAGCATGTCGCGATTCGTGCTCGTGCCGGCGACGCCCGCGACGACGATACGCCCGTCCGGCTGCAGGTCGATGCCTTGCGCGCCCCAGTCGACGTTGTCAAAGCCACCGACATCCAAGCGAAAGACCCCCGCTGTGCCGAAGCCCGCGTCGATGTCACCGCCCGGGCAGTGCGGCCAGCACGCATCCATTTCCGCGTCGAGATAGCTGAGTCCGACCCGCGAGCAGGCGATAGCGCCCGTGGCGAAAAGCAGCAGCAGCGCGGCACGGGTGCTCAAGGACGAGCCCTCTGGACCCGGTCGGCGTGGGCGCCGCTCGGCCAGCGCACTAGATATTGCTCGACTGCCGCGCTCAGCCCGTCGAGCTTGCCGCGATCGAGGCAAATGACGAGGTGATACAAAGCGTCCTCGCTACGCTTGGTGTCGGGTGCACGGACGAGATAGTCGCGATAGAGCTCTGCCGCTGTCGCCCACTGCTCGGCCGCAAACGCGCTCGTCGCGAGCAGCAGCACGGCGTCGGCGGCGCGCGGGGCCTCTGGAAAACGCGTCAGGTAGGTTTGTAGACACGCGGTTGCCTGCGGCCTGCGTTGCAGTCGCAAGAGTACGTCGCAACGACGGTACGTGGCGGCGGCGGCGAGCTCCCCACTCGGATAGCGCTCGAGATAGCGTTCGAGGGTGACGAGCGCGTGCTCGGGTTGACCAAGCTCGTCCTCGAGCGTCGCCGACTCGAAGAGCGCGAGCTCCGCCGTGGCCGTCGCGCCGAATTCGGCCACGATCTGCTGGAACGCCGCGAGCGCGGCAGCCCGCTCACCCGTGCGCAGACTGCATTCGCCACCGAGGGCGTACGCCCGCGCCCGCTCGTCGTCGCTTGTACTCTGGGCCAAGACCTTGTTGATCTCGTCCGCGAGCGCTGTGCATTGACGTTGCGCGACGAGCGACCTCGCGTGACCCCACGCGTCACGTGTCTGCGGCGCCGCACTGGCGTGCGGTGATGGCTCGACAAGGGGCGTGAGCTGCGGCGCGATACGCTTGCGCTCTCCCGCCATCGTCACGACCGCGCTCCACGGCGCGAAGCCAGGACTGTCGAGCTGCACGTGCTGCTCGCCGCGTGACCACTGGACAAGAAGGGGGGTCTGGCCGAGCGCCACACCGTTGACGCGCGCCTCGGCGCCTTGGGGCCGACTGTCGATGGCGAAGTATCCCGTGGCCGACAGGTCGGAGCTCAGTGTCCACCAAGGCTCGGCGAATACTCCTCGGGGAACGGTGAGCGCCGCTGCGGTGTCGCGTAAAGCGTAGGATTGCCCGGCGCACACCATGCGACCCGACGCGTCCTGCTTGGCAACGGGACGCAGCTCCACCGTGCCTTCGCTGACGTCGAGCCGGGCAAGGCGGCCGTTGTCGACTGCCAACGCGAAACGCGTGCCGTGCACGACCACCTCCGTGTCTCCCGCGCGCACGACGAACGGCGACCCCGGAGGCCTCGGTGTGATCGCGAAGGCCGCGGTGCCCGCGATGACTTCGGGAATGCCCGCCGCGGTCAAACGTCCTGCGGCGGGGCCCCACAGGGCCATTTGCGCTGCGTCCCCGAGAGCGACATCGAGGCGCGCCCCCGTCTCGATGTGTATGTGGGTACCACCGGCCAGCGCAATAGAGTCGAGCGCGATCGGGGAGTGGCTCGCGGCCGATGACAGTCCGACGCCGCCGGTTCTCAAGATGATCCGCGCGCTGCCGACAAATTGCGGCGCTTCGCGAAGCGGCGTCTGCGGCGCCAGCCAGAGCACCAGGGCGACGCTGGCGGTCGCCAAGAGCGCGGCGCCAAGTCCGAGCGTCCACGCGAGCCGACGCGGGGCCGCCCCTAGGACGTGCTGACGTGCCAGCTCGGCGACGAGGCGCTGCTCGACGCGGGCCACGCTCTCGTCGAGATCGTCCTCGGCCGCGGCGCGCGCGGCAGTGACGGCGGCAGCATAGGTGCGCGGATCGGCGATGGTCGTGCGCTTCATGAGCGTCCTCCCGCGATTGCTGTGGTCGAAAAATCGCTCAGGCGTCTCTCGATGTGCTTGCGCGCCCGCTCGACCTGGGCGCCTACCGCTTGCGGCGTTGTGCCCACCTGATGCGCAATCTCGGTCAGGCCGAGCCCTTCGATTTCGTGCAGTGTGAAGGCGATGCGCATCCCGGGGGCCAACCTCTCCATGGCGCGGTAGAGGCGATGCGCCAGGTCTTGTGTCATCGCGGCCTGCTCTGCCGTTGGGGTGATGGAGTCCTGCACGGCGTCGAGGCTCTGGAACGGTGTCAGCGATTGCCACCCGTGGCGGCTTTGCGTGCGCAAGAAGCGCCTCGTGACGTTGAGCGCGATGCCATGGAGCCAGGCCGCAAATGGTCGTGCCGGATCATAGCGGCGCAACGAGCGATGGACCTCCAGGAAGGTCACCTGCAGCACGTCTTCGGCGTCGGTCTTGTTCCCGAGCAGATGGCGCAGCCGCCGAGCGACGGGCGGGGCGTGGCGCCGATAAAGGGCCACAAAGGCCGTGCGATCACCAGTCTTGGCTCTTTCCACGAGCATCGCGTCAGCATCCTCGGTGGCATCCGTCACGCTCGACAACCCCTCTGCGCGGCGTTGGGCTTCTCCTTGCACGGTATTCGCCCGCTGCGCGCCACTTTCAACGCCCATTTTGCAGCGACCGTCGCTAGCGCCACAGCCAGCGCACGACCGGCCCGAGCTCGGCGTCGACAAACGACTGATGCATCACCGCCTGGCCTCGCACGCGCAGACGCAGCGGGTGCCACCACAGCGACACTTGCGTGCAGACACCCAATTGCCACCGGCCAGTCGTCAAAGGCCAGACGGCCGCGATCGCGAAAGGGCCTGCGTCCCAGGCGGTAGCCGGCGCCCGCACGAGGGTAGGGTCGGCCGCGCTCGCAAGACTGATTTGACTGTAGCGCGCTTGGGCGCCCAAACCGACGTCTGCGAAGGGCGACGACCACGCCACGCTACCGCCCACGCGGTATTGCACCACGGCGACCCGCCAGCTCTGGACTCTCGTCGACGGGGCGCCGCTGGCGCTCGTGTGCAGCCTGAGCGCGACGCGGCCGGTCTGCTTTTCCAGCGCGAGACTGGCGAAGGGTTGTAGCCGCGGCACATCGGGATTGAACCCCGCGCCGAGACCTAGGACGTTGCGCAGCCGGCCGGGCGGTGCAAGTCCCGTCGGTGTTGGCTCGACGGTGCTCACCTTGGGTGGCTCAGTCGTCGCCATGTGCGCGAGTGCGTCGTCGAGGCCGTCGTCGGCAAGGGGCGCCTTGCCGAGGCGGGCCAGCAAGGCATCGAGGGTCGGCCGCAGCGCCTCCGCGATACCTACGGCGAGGAGCTGGACGACCGCCTCGGGGGCACGTCCCGCGGTCATCACGCGGTGCCGCATAGCGATCTGCGGCCCGTCGATACTGAGCTCGAGCGTCGTCGGCTCAACGGTCTCGACGCCCACCCGCCAATCCTCCGCCCCGGTCGCCGTCGCGCAATCGACGACGAGCACGCCGCGTTGCCCCAGGCGGGCGCGCAGCGCATCGACTAAACTGTCTTGACTGACCAGATACGCGGTGGGTCCGGCAGCCACGCGCACACACGCTCGGGCGACCGCCGTTGGCGACTCGTCCGCCGACGCCGGCAGAACGGCGATGATGGCTGACAACAACAGCAGCAAGCGAGCTCGGACCTCCTTCGGCCTCCGTGACACAGGATCGCACGCGCGCGTGGCACAATGCAAAGCGGTGAAGATCGACGTTGGAAAGAGCCGCGCGGGCGCGAAGACGGAACAAGGCGAGGAAGCCGCCATCGTACACTCTGCCCGAGGAGGCCAAGCGCCATGCGAGTGAGTCCTGTGATCCTTGCCACCCTGTTTGCCGGCTGTGGCACCGGCACGGTCGGTGGAAACGGCCCCGGCTCGCTCGTCGACGCCGACCACGACGGCTACACAACGCAAGTGGACTGCGACGATGCCGACGCGGCGATCCATCCGGCCGCGGTGGAGATCTGTGGCGACGCGATCGACCAGGATTGCTCGGGCAGCGACCTCGCGTGCCCACCGCCCATCGAGACTCCCACTTCCATCGCCGAAGTGGCAGCGGCGTGGGCCGCTACGCCCTTGCGAGGAACGGTGCACTACTACTGTGATTGTGCCACCGGGGCATCGGCGAGCTGCGTCGCTGGCGATGATGGGAACGATGGATTGAGCCCCGCCACGCCCAGGCAGACCATCGCCGCGGCGATGGCCAACCTCGCGACGCTAGCGGCCGAAGACACGGTTGCCTTGTGTCAGGGCGGCGCGTTCACGACGGCGTCGACCTTCGCGATTGGTAGCAATGGCAGGTGCGCCGACGGCGTCGCCTGCAACGACCTGCGGGATTTCTCCCCTACGACATTCAGCGCGACAGCCAAGCCGATCATCAACTACTCGGGCAACGGCGCCCTCTTCAATTTCACAGGTGGTGACGGCGGAGTCAGGGTTCTCAATCTGGCGTTGAACAACTCACTCAACCCCAACTATGGAAACTACGCGCTCAATAGCAGTCATGTGTTCTTCATCTACAGCACAGCACACGACATCACCTTTGGCAACGTCACCATGGATGGCTTTGAGTTCGCCATGTATTCTGAGTGCAATGCTGGCAATGTCGACAATATTGTAATCACCGGCAACACGATCACGAACAACCTCGTGATGGGCTGGCTGGGAGGCGCCGACAACCTCGACTTGTCGTACAACGTGTTCGATGGCAATGGCGGCGATACCGCCGGAGATCACTCAATCTATCTCTATTCATACGAGCAAATTTCCAACGTTCGCATCGTCGGGAACTACATCCATGGTCAGTCCAGTCCAACGTGCTACGGCGCCATGATCGTTGCCCATGTGGCCGTTGACGGCTTGCTCGTCAAGGACAACTACGTTGAAGTTGATGCCAACAGTCCCGGCGGTGGATGTTGGGGAATATCGTTTAGCAATATTACCGGCGGAACACATATTGAGTTCATCAGAAACGCAGTCTTCTCAGGCAATACCATCGTTAACACCGGCAACGTGCTGCTCTCGGTCTCGAGTTGTCCATCCTGTATCATTGAGAACAACGTGCTCGTGCATAATTGGGATTACAATGGCAACGTCGTCGCACTCGCTGCCTCCATCAGTCCCCCGAGGCCGGGCGTTGGAGACGACACAAACAGCAACAATATCATCAGGAACAACACCATTTGGTTCGGGCCGAATTCCACCGGCTCTCCTATCGGCATCTTGATTGAGAACGACAACGAAGGGGCGGTTATCACCAATAACACCATAAGTAGCAGCCAGACTGCCCCAGGAACGCTGAGCTGCTTCCACTACACGCTGCCGCTGGCCGCGTACGCGTCCATTGACAACAACAACTGCTATTCTCCTTCCACGTACAACTGGGAGTACACCCACGGCTCCCTCGCTGCGTGGCAGAGCTACGCGGCGACGCCCGGATTCGACGCGGCCTCCTTCACGGGCGACCCGATGTTCACCGCGCCCGGAACCGACTTTACCCCGGGCGTAGGCTCACCGCTCATTGGCGCAGGAGGTGCTGCACATGGATCCAGCGCTGACATCCTAGGGGTGACGCGACCGGATCCTCCGGCGATCGGCGCGTACGAGCCGTAGCCTCAGACCAACGCGAGACAGCACGAGGAGAAGTTGATGTTCAAGAGCAAGCAGAGACCGATTGTCATGTCGCTGCGCGCACGAGGCCTGGGCCGCAGCGTGCCCTTGTTGTGTCTCACAATGGTCATCGCGTCCGGGTGCAGTGGCGGCACGGTCGATACGGGAGACCCCAATTCACCGGTGGACGCCGACACCACGCCCCCGGTCCTGACCGGGGGCCAGCCCGTCGGCACGCTCTCCGGAGGGACGACGCAGACGACCCTGCGCGTGACCACCAACGAAGCCGCCACCTGCAAGTGGACTACGGTCCCAGGAACGGCCTACGCGGCCATGGCGACCCCGTTCACCACCACCGGCACGACCTCGCACAACACGGTGGTGACTGGTCTCGCCGACAGCCAGAGCTACACCTACTACGTGCGCTGTGAGGACGGCGCGGGCAACGCCACGACATCGGACTTTGTCGTAAGCTTTGGCGTTGGTGCGGGACCAGGGCCGCTGGCGGTGTCGCTCGAGCCGAGCCGCATCTCGGGCGTCGCGCCGCTCTCGGTGTTCTTCGACGCCACCGGCACGACGGCGACTGCGGTGACGAGTCGCCCGTTTCACGACCTCGAGTACCGCTGGGGCTTTGGCGATCCGTTGGGCTCGCCCGTCAACGGCACGAGCTGGGATGCGGGCAGCGGCGCGGGCGTCAACAATCGTAACGCGGCCACGGGCGCCGTCGCGGCGCATGTGTTCGAAAGGCCGGGCACGTACACGGTGGCGTTGAGCGTGTTCGACGGTACGAACACAGATACCGCCGAGACGACGATTACCGTCGACGACCCCGACGTGGTCTTTGCGGGAACCAACACGGTGTGTGTCGCGGCGTCCACCACCCCGGTGGCGGGAGTCAACGGTTGTCCCGCCGGTGCCAGCACGGCGCAGCAGGCCGACTTCGCTACGCTCGTGAGCACCTACGCGCTCACCGGCAACCGTGTGCTGCTCGCGCGCGGCGATACGTTCGTCGCGCCGACCACCGCTTCGATCGTCAACACGGGCCCCGGCATCGTGGGGGCGTTTGGCAGCGGTGCGGCGCCGATCGTGCAGGCGACGAGTGGCACGACGATCCTGAATCTATCCAGTGTCTACACCGCAGACATCAAGGACTGGCGGATCATGGACCTGGATTTTGATGGTCTTGGCACGGCCCAGGTGGGCATCGACACGCAGGGGGGGATCAGCCAAGTCCTCATTCTCCACATGAACATTCATGACATTGGCAATGGCGTTGTGCTCAACTCCGGCATCGTCGAGTGGTGGGTCTCGCATGGGCACCCGGAACATGCCCTCTTCGACGACATGGCCATTGTCGATTCCACGATGACGCCAATCCTTGGCAGCACCACGGGGTGGAGAATCTTCGCGGCCGCAACGCGCTTCTCCATTCAGGGCAACACGTTGGGAAACATGACCAGCAATGCGTCGATGGGGTCGCACGTCGTGCGCGTCACCACCATGGAGAAGGGGGTGATCACCAACAACACCATCGCCAGGGCCGGGGTCACGCAGCTCGCCATCAAGCTACATGCTCCCATCTGGTGCGACGTCAACAGCCCCGCTGGGACCTGCGTCACGCCGGACAACAATGCCGTCATGCCACCAACGTACAGCTACTTGACCAACACGCACCCGATCGGCGTGTTTGCGCCTCTGAGCGGCTATTCCGAGCTGATCATGGTGTCCGACAACAAGATCATCGGCGCCGATAACCCTTGGACGATTTCCTTTGGTCCACAAGATCCCAACAACGATGAGCGCGTCCGGGACGTGGTCATCGAGCGCAACTGGTTCACGGCTGGGTCTGGGACTCAGATCCACATGCACCTCAATTGCTCGGCGACGACCGTCCGCAACAACGTCTGTGACCTGACCGGAGGCGCCTACCATGAGTGCGTGGACGTGTCGCGCTGGGGAGGGGCGCAGCAAGTCGCACCCGCGGACGTGCGCGTCTACAACAACACGATCTACAGCGGTGTCGCGGGCGTGCATGTCGATTTCACTGGGGTGGCCATCGACGCGACGGCGACCGACGTCACCGTCATCAATAACCTCGGTTCGGCACCCTTCGCGACGGATGGTCCCGTGATGATCTCCGGTACAGGCGCCTCAGGCCTCGTACAGTCGAACAACCTCCTGCACAATGTGCCAGGCGACCTGTTTGTCAACGCGACGCCGGCCGTTCCCGCTGACTTCCACCTGATCGCCCTGCCAAACCCGGCGCGCGACACGGGTCTCTCGACGGTGCCGGTGCCGTCGGACTTCTTTGGCACGAGTCGACCCCAGAACGGCAGCTTCGATATCGGCGCTGTCGAGGGGCAGTAGCAGCGCGCGAACACGCGTTTTTTCCGAGGAGAAACGGATGTCTGACAGAAGAGACTTTGTGGTGGTAAGGGGTTCGTTGCGGGCCAGGCGATCGGCCGGGCGGTCACCGCTGTGGCTCGGCTGGCTGCTACTTGCTGGCTGTAGCGGCAGCGTCACCGGCACGGACCCCAGCGCACCGGTGGATGCAGACCGCGACGGCTACACGACGGCGGTCGACTGTGACGACTCCGACGCGGCGATCCATCCGGCCGCGGTGGATACCTGTGGCGACGGCATCGACCAAGACTGCTCGGGCTTGGATCTCGCTTGCGCGGCCGACACCACGCCCCCGGTCCTGAGCGCGGGCCAGCCCGTCGGCACGCTCTCCGGAGGGACGACGCAGACTACCCTGCGCGTCACGACGAACGAAGCGGGCACCTGCAAGTGGGCGACAGTATCTGGGACGACGTATGCGGCGATGGCCAACACGTTTACGACGACTGGCACGACCTCGCACAACACGGTGGTGACGGGTCTTGCCGACAGCCAGAGCTACACCTACTACGTGCGCTGTCAGGACGGCGCCGGCAACGCCACAACGGCAGACTACGCCGTGACCTTCAGTGTCGGCACGGGGGTGGGGCCCCTCAGTGTCTCGCTCGTCGCCGCGCGCACCTCGGGTGTGGCGCCTTTGGCCGTGTTCTTCGATGCATCGGGCACGACGGACACCGCAGTGACCTCCCGGCCGTTCCACGAGCTCGAGTATCGCTGGGACTTTGGCGACCCGGCGGGCGGCGCGACCTGGGCGTACGGTGCGCGGCCGGGTTCGAGCAGCAAGAATGTAGCGCTCGGTCCGGTTGCGGCCCACGTGTTCGAGAGCCCCGGGA
>CAYHNK010000100.1:0-14106 GCA_964357695.1 uncultured Bdellovibrionales bacterium
TGGATGGGGCGTTTCGTGGTCTCATCGAGCGCGTGCCGTCCGACGGCCACATCGTCTTGTGGGCGGGGGCGACCCGAGCTCGCCGCCTGATCGCCGAGAGCGCGCGCGGCGCCCGCGTGACTGTGTACGCGACGGAGTTCCAAGCAGACGCAGATCTGTATCTGCGCTCGTTTGCCTCGGGTCCCGACGGGTTGCGTATCGAGCCGGTACTCGAGGGCAAGTCTCTCGGGCCGATGCGCGTACCCCTGTGGGGCGTGCACAGTGCCGCGAATACGCTCGCCGTCATCGGTGCGCTGCGCGATGCACATCTCGATGCGTCGGAGCTCGGCGAGGCGCTCGCGAGCTTTCGCGGCGTGCGGCGACGTATGGAGGTGCGCGGCGAGCTGGGCGGAGTCGCGCTCATCGATGATTTTGCGCATCACCCGACAGCGGTGCGTGAGACCGTCGCGGCCGCCCGCACGCGCTGGCCCGGGCGACGCGTCTGGGCGGTCTTCGAGCCGCGCAGCGCCACCACGCGACGCAATATCTTGCAGGACGATTTGGCCGTGGCCCTCGCCCATGCGGACTGCGCCATTATCGCCAGCCACGCACGCCTTGCGGAGGTACCCGAGGCACAGCGCTTCGATCCGCCCGCGGTGGCGCGGACGATCTGCGAACGCGGGCGTCGGGGATTTTTCGAGCCCCAGGTCGATGGCATCGTCGAGTGCCTCGCGCGCGAAACGCGTCCGGGCGACGTCGTGCTCATTCTCTCGAATGGTGACTTTGGCGGTCTGCACAAAAAGCTCCTCGCTCGCCTCAACCTCGGGGCGCAGGACGCTTCTTGACTTGCACTAGCGCAGCGACGAAAGTGGCGCGGGCCTGTGCGGTGGGCCCGGGAGAAGATCGACCATGATTGGATGGCTGCTGACAGCGCTGGTTGTGAGTGTACCCGGCAACGATGTTGCCAAAGCCGAATCTCTCTATGAGCAGGCGCGCTATGAAGCGGCGCTCGGAGCGCTCGGCGCCACGTGTGGTGAGGCTGCGTCGGCGATGCGTTGCGAGCAGGTGCGCGCCTTCGTGCTGATGGCGCTCGGTCGCGAGACGGAGGCGCGCGCTGCATTCGAGCGACTGTTGCTCGCGGACAGCGAGGCGCAATTGCCGCCCGACGTATCTCCGAAAATGCTGGCCCTCTTTGATGCCGCCCACAAGGTGGTGGAGGCGGCCCGCAATGTGCGGCTGCACAAGGTCGAGGTGGCAAAAGCAGGTGGAGCCTGGCAGCTCGAAGCCGGCGTTCAAGGCGTGAGCCTCGCGACCCTCACGGCATACGTTGCACCGACCGGTCGCGACTTGTTTCAGCCAGTCGAGATGCGCGCGAAGGGCACGAGCTGGGTCGCTACGTTCGAGCCTGGTTTCTCGCCGGAGGGTGGGGTGCGCTACTATCTCGCCGCGGTGCTCGACGATGGCACGCAGGTGTTCGCCGGCAGCAAGGATGGTGCGTTGCGCCTCGAGATCAGCATCGGGGGTGAGCCCGTCGTTGCGGCGACCGACGACGTCCTTGGCGACCGCAAGGATGAGCGCGCGAACGGTGAGGGCGGCGGCAAGAGTGGCGCGCCCGGCTGGATCGCCGGCATGCCTCGCTGGGGCTGGTATGCGGCCATCGGTGGCGGTGCGGCGCTCATCGCATCCGCGGTGCTGATCGGCATCGCCGCGTCAGGCGACAGCGGCCCCGGCAGTCTGCGGGTCAACATCGAGGTGCAGCCGTGAAGACAAGCGGGAAACAAGGTTTCGGGGTACTCGCGCTCGTGCTTGCCGGGGCAAGCTGTGGTGGCGAGGCCGACGTCACGGTGCTCGACGCCCGGGTGCGATTCGACGCACAAGTCGTCTCGCAGGTGGACCGTGTCAGCATCTACGTGCTCGGTCCGAAAATGGCGGACGGGAAGTTCCTGCCGTGCTCGCTGTTGCGGCTGCGAACCGTGGATCCTACGAGCGCAGACGTGGATTTGCTCGCCTCGCGCACCGACATCAACTTGGGCTCGTCGAGCGGCACGGCCACGCTGGGGGACATTCCCTCGGGCGACGGACGCCTCGTGTACGTCGAGGCGTACGGCGGCACCAACGTCATCGGCAATGGTTGCGAGGAGCAGGTCAAGGTTGAGTCGGGCAAGACCCGCTCGGTGACGATCAACGTCTACCTGTTTCCGTAGTGCCCTCGCCGCGCCGGTCGTTACAGCCGGCGCAGGTAGCGGCGTAGGCGCTCGTGACCGTCGCCTTCCAAGCTGATGAGCTTCAAGCCCATGCCGAGGCCGTTGGACCCCTCGGTGGTGTTGACCACTTGGGCTCTTGCGACCACCATCTCGCGATCGCCGGGGAGAGTAAACTTGAGCGTTACGTAGGTGCCGCGAGCGTGGGGGATGGCGCGGTCGAAATAGACGCCGCCCTCGCTGACGTTGCCGGTGCGGCGAAAATAGACGTCATCGCCGGCGATTTCTTCCATCCACAGCTCGATCGGCAGGCGTGGCGTCTCGCGGCGGTCGGTCTTGCGGCGGTCGACCGATACCGCCTGGTTCGCGCGGCGACGGTCTTCAGTGTGACGATTGGCTACCACCATGCCTGGCCCCCGCGTGCCTCGTCGGTCAACCCTACCCGCGCTCGAAGCATGTGTCGCGAATAGGCTAGAGGCGAAGTAACACGTCACCGGAGGCGGAGCAAGCGACGGTGCGCCGGGCACGCGGCCTACGGCGTCGGCTGTGCGGCGCGACCGATTGCGTAGGCGAGCTCGGCTCGCGACACATGGTAGGCGAGTAAGGCGTCGTAGTAGCCGCGCTTGGCTTGCAGATACGCGACGAGGCCTTCGAGCACATCGCGGGCTTCGCCCGTGCCGGTTTTGTAGGCAGCGCCGGCAAAGGCCATCCACTTGCGCGTCGCCTTGACCCCCTCGGTCGACAGCTCGACGAGGGCACGTTGCTGCTCGAGGTCGAGCTGCGCCTTGCGTACTTGCAGCGGGATACCGGTCGAGGCAAAGCGTCGCAGCGCGTCGACCTCGTCGCGCGTGGCCTCCGCCCCTTCGACGAGCGCCGAGGTCTTCGCCGGGTCGACATCGAAGCGCAGGCCCAGGGCCACACCGCCGAATACCTGGTTGTACGGGTCGAACCAGTACGGGTTCTTGCCGTCGTCGCGTTGCGGCGTCCAGTCGGCGGTGAGCTGACCGGCGAGAAAGACAATCGGCCAGCTCGTTGCGGCCTCCGACTTGATGAGCGCGGCGGCCGCCTTGTCGCCGTGGCCGAGCTGTTCCCACTCGGGGCGCTGCCGGGCTGCCTCGGCGAGCAACGCCGGAAGATCGGAGTCGGGTGACGATGGCTCGCCCATTTCAGGAAGCTCTTCGTTGGCGAATGTCACGTCCTCGTTGTCCGCGAGGCCCATGGTGTGCTTGAGCGCGCTCGTCGCGAGGGCGGCGCCGTCGGTGGCCATACGCTCGAATTTTGCCACTTCGGTGGCGGCGTAGCGCAGCTTCATCAAATCGGCTTGCGTGACATCACCGGTTGCCTGCTCGTAGAGCTCCTGGCCGCGGGCCTCGGCCTCTGCCACCATCTCGGCAGCGCTGTGCAGGGCGGGTAACAGACTCAATGTGTACAGGCGCAGATGGTAGAGCTTGCGCACCTCGAGTGCGACGACGTTCTCGGCCTGACGTGCCCGCGCACGCTCGACGGCCGCTCGCTCTCGCGCCGCGAGGGCACCCTGTTCGGCGCGCCCGAATGAGTAGAGCGGTATCGCGAGGAGGGCCTCGAGGTGCGCGTACGGGCCCCAGTCGCTCGGACGTTTCCATTGTCGCGCGACGTCCTGTGTGAGTGCCGTTCCATGCACCGTGAACATTGGTGCGAGGTAGGTCGTCCCTAGGAGCTTCGGGTAGAAGGACGATTCGACCAGCGCGAGACGCGCTTCGTACTGACGCACGAGCGCCTCTGCCTGCGCCAGCTGTGCGCTCTCGCGTAGCGCCACACGTACGCAACCCTCCGCGTCGATGGCCGTGCTCTCGGCGGCGCGGCCAGTGGACGCCAGCGCTGTCGAGATGACGAACGACACGAGCGCGAGGTCGCGCGTCCGTTGCTTCACGGCAACACCTTGCGCTCGCTGCGCTCTTTCGTCAGCCGCTTTTCCAAGGTGTCCATCAAGCCGTCGCCGCCCTTTTTGGTGATGATGCGGCCGAACTGGTTCTGGTAGTCCTTGACGAGCGATGCGCCGTCGAAGGCGACGTCGACGATGCGCCAAGCGCCAGCAGACTTCTTCCAGTGGAAGAGCACGTCGATCTCCACGTCCTCCTTCGGCAGCGCGGTGTGCATGGCGACTTCGGCGCTCGTGCCGTTGACCTGCGCGGGCTTGACCGTGGTCTTGGCGGCGCTCAGAAAGGTCCCCGAATTGGGGAAGGCAACCAGGCGGATGAGCTCGCGAAACGCCTCGCGAAAGCGCCTCTGTTGCGCCGCGCCGAGGCTCTTTTTGTGCGGCTCGATGGGATCGCCGGTGAGCCGGTCGTAGTCGAAAAAGCCGTCGAGGTCCGCGAAGGCTTTGACGTTGGCCTGCTTGTCCGCGGCGGTGAGCTCGCCGGTCTCTGGCATGGGCTTGACGGCTTTGAAGGCGGCGATGAGCGCATCGGTGCGCTCAGCGGCGCCGGACTCGGCGGCCGCCGCTGTGCTGACCATGAGTCCAACGAGTGCAACTGAAACGAATATGCGATGCAACACGGTAACCTCCAGAGTACTTGTGGTTAGGATTGCACGGGCTCACGCGCGGTGAGTCGCGCGGCGCGCCACTGGGCCCGCCAGACGAGAAAGGCCGGCAGCACCACAAGGCAGGCAAGGACATTGACCGCAAGGCCGATGACGGCAAGGGAACCGAGAGAATCGAGGCCGCGGTGGTGCGCGAGCATGAGCGCACCGAAGCCGAAGCCCGTGGTGAGCAGCGAGCCCGAGATGGCGCGGCCGGTTTCGCTCAGCACGTCGTGGAGCTGCTGCCCGGAGCGCAACCGCGTGACGATGTGTGCCCCGCCATCGACCGAAATACCGAAGAGCACGGGGATCATGACGATGTTGAGGTAGTTGAGACTGACGCCCACCAGCGGCAGAATGCCGAGCGTCACCGTTAGGGTCAGCAACGCCGGCGTCAAGCTCAAGACGGCATCGGACAAGCGACCGAGCAAGATCCACAACGTGAAGAAGACGAGCACCAGGGTGAGCAGCAGCACGGGTGGTGCTTCGGTGGCGACCATCTCGATGATGTCGGCGAGGATCATGGGCTCGCCCGCCGCGGAGACGGTCTTGCCTCCGGGTAGCTCGATCCCGCGCACCTCGCGAGCGAAATCGCCGACACGATCGCCGTCGCTCAGGCTGATGCCCGGGAAGACGAGCACGAATCCCGCGTCCATCGAGCCGTTGGGGCCATAGAACTGGCGCCGTACCGTGAGCGGAATTTCATCGCGCCCGAACGGCGCGACATCGGTCATGCGCATGCCGAGCTGTAGCTGTTGGCGCAGGTCTGACTTGAGCCAGCTCGGTTTGATTTCGCTGAGGGTCGTGTGCAGCGACTGGAGGATCGCGTGCTTCTGCGCCTGCTCGGTGGGGATGAGGTCGGTGCTCGCGGCGACAAAATCCACCGTCGACGCTTCACCGAAGGTCGCGACGCGCTCGCGCAAAGCACGGGCGACATCCCTCTCCTCGTCGAGTGTGTCGGCAAGAATCACCACGGGCGTCTGCGAGTATCCGAGCAACTGGTTGGTCTCTTCGTCGAGCTGGAAGGAGAGGAGGTTACTGGCCTCCAGCGCGCTGAAGTCGTAGTCGAAGCTGCCGTTCCTCATGTTCAGCGTGCCGAGCACGATGAGGATTGCAGACCCGAGAGCCAGGCGTCCCGCCCAGCGAGGCAGTCCTGCGGCGAAGCCGGAGCTGCGTGCCGTCACGTGGGTGCTCGGCTTCCAGCCGGCACGGGTCGCGAGCGACAACAAGGTGGGCAAGAGCACGGTGTACGACGTGACGATGAGCAGCATGCCGCCCGCGGCAATGACGCCGAACTCACGAAACGCGCGGAACTCGCTCAGCCCCAAGCCGGCAAAGCCCACGGTGGTCGTGAGCCCGGCGATGAGCACGGCGCGCGCGGTGTCGCCGAAGGTCCGCCGAACGGCATCCTCTTCGCCGACACCGGAGGCCCGCTCCGCCTCGTAGCGACCGAGCAAGTGGATGCCATGGTCGATGCCCAGGCCCGTGAGAATAGCACCGATGAACCCGGTGAGGATGTTGAGCGTGCCAAAGGCCAAATCTGCGAAGGCGAAAGTCCACAACAGGCCAATGAGCAGTGGCGCCATGATCAGCAACAGGGCGAGGAAGCGGCGAAAATGTATCACCAGGTACCCGAGCACGAGCAGCGTTGCGACGGTGGAGGCAATTGTCAGGTCGCGCTGGATGAGATCCTGCTGGTCCACGCGCTTTTTGTAGCGACCGGTGAGCGCAATGTTGAAGTTGGGCCCATAGGCCTTGGGGTCGATCCCCGCGACGACGCGCTCCACGTCCCCGACGACCTCGCGGGCGAACGCGAGATCGATGGACATCTTGGAGGGCTTCACGAGCAGCGCGACAATCTTCTTGTCGGGATCGAGATAGTACTGCTCGCCGAGCTGCGTCTTGAGCCACTTGCGGTCGGAGCGACCGGCGTACTTGTCGCGTAGCTCTTTGAGCTCGAGCGACGGGGGCTCCGAGTCCTCGAGGTCGAGGTAGAGCGGATTGCGGTTGCGCTTCTCCCATTCGGCGCGCGAGCGCAGCGTCGTGTCGACGGTCGCCAGATCTTCGACATCGAGAAAGTAGAGGGCGCGGTCTTCGAAGAAGGCGACCGGGCGTTGATAGTCGACGTAGCGGACGGTGGGCAGCGTGGCGAGCTTGGGGGCGATGTCGTCGGCAAAGCGGCGCAGGGCATCCGCGTCGGCACCACGCCCGACGACGACGACGTAGCCGACGCCGCCAAAGCGCTGCTTGAGCACCTCGATGTCTTTGACGCTGCGAAACGACTGCGGCAAGAGCTCGGTGAGGTCCGAATCGAGCTTGAGATTGCTCGCCAGTCGCCAGGCGCCAAGGGTCACCAGGAGCACGAGCAAAAGCGCCACGAAGGGCTGTCGGTGCGACGCCAGCGCCACGCGTCCCAGGGCGCGCTCTATCAGCTCGCCGATGCGTCCGCCGTGCGAGGCCACGGTGTCGTTGTCGTTCAGCTCATTCTTTGACATGGGTAATTTCCAGGATTCCGGGCACATCACCGCAAGGGTCTGATGGCCCTCGGTACACCGCACGGTAGGTGCGTGTCGTGGGATTGCCAAACCACGCCTTGATGAGCCGGCCCACAAACCCCAGCTCCTCGACAGGCGCATGTCTGTAAAGCATGAAACGCGGCGTCATGACAAACGATTCCTGTTCGCTGCCGAGGTTGATGGCCGCGCCGCCTTGCTCGGGTGGTGCGCTCGGGAGGCGGGCGTTCGACAGATGCAGCGCGATGGGCGCGACCATGCCGCGTCGCCAATGCCAACCGTGCGCTGCGCCATCGACAGGCGGCCAGCGCAGCAGCAGCAACTGTGCGCACTCGCCACGCAGGGCGCGAAAGCGCAACCAACCTCGCGCGATGCCATCGGGCAAGGTTGTCGTACGGGAGTGGTCTATATAGCCGACGCCGCTGCGGGTGGAGTCGGCTTGGCCTGCGCGTGTGACGTCGAGCGTCGCCTCGGCCCAGGGCACGAGGATGTCGCTCTCATAAATGCCGCCGCGCTCGCCCGGGACGTTGAGCGCGCCATCGGGTGGACGTACGGCGCGCAAGGGGGTCGCAAGGTGCAAGTGTAGGCGCGTCCCTTCGAGCTCGGCGTCGATGTCGACAGAGCTCGCTCGCTCGGTGATGCGGCACGACGGGGTGGCGAACGTCGGCTCTGGCGTGGCCGTGTAGCTCCACGTGCCACTGTCGCCGCGCAGGTTGGCGGTCCAGGCGGTGCGATCGGGCGTCACAAGGAGTGCGCGGCACATGCCTCGGCTATCCCCCGGACCCAAGTTGGAGATGCCGAGCTGTAGCTGCGCATACGTGCCGTCGTCGAGGTCGATGATGGCGGTGTAGGTCTCGCTGTAGTGGTCGTCGGTGAGGGGAGAAGGTGCAAGCGGCGAGGCGGCCGCAAAACGGAGCAAGAATGTGGCGAGAAGTGGCGACATGCTGGAGCGTCAAAGGCCATGGCGCGCGATGCGAGACTCGAACTCACGACCTTCGGCTTCGGAGGCCGACGCTCTATCCAACTGAGCTAATCGCGCGTCGGCAGGGTGCATAGCGCACGCACGGCGACAGTGCAACGGCCGAGTGGAGCCCTGCGCCCCGACGCGAGAGTCAGTTGGTGGCGCCAGCGTCGAGATAGCGGATCCAACCTTCCGCCTGCGTTTTCGTCTTGGGGCTGGCGAGGGCTTTTTTGAACCACTCGCGCGCTTCCTTGCGGCGCTTCTGGCCGTCGAGCGCGATGCCCATGAGCAGTTGGGCCTCCTCGATATTCTTCATGCTACCCTTCTCGAACGCGTGGTCGAGCGCCGTGGCGACGCCCTTCCAATCCTCGCGCAGGCGTTGCAGCTCGGCGAGACGCTGGTAGAGCTCACCGGTCGATGCGGCCGCAGCGGCACGCCCGAGCGGCGCCACGGCCTTCTCATACTCGCGTGCCGCGATCCAACAGCTAGAGAGCTTTTCGAAGTCGCGGGGCTCGGCGGCAAAGCTCTTCTCGTCCACGGCCTTCGACAGAATGACGGCGGCGCGGTACGGGATGTTCTCATGCATCAGCAGATCGACGAGACGCCGATACTCGCCGGGCTCTGTGAGCAGGCCGCCGGCGTAGGCGAGCTGGAGCGGGGCAATGGCCTCCTCGTACTTCTCGAGCGTGGCGTTCACGTTCGAGAGCTGGACCCAGTAGCTCTTCTTCTGTGGCGCGAGTGCCACCAAGCGCTTCAATAACGGGGCCGCGAGTGCGTACTCCTCACGCTGGATGCGCAGCGCCAAGAGCAGCACGAGCCAGCTCTCGGTGGGCTTGTCCGACAGACTCACCGCCTTTTGTGCAGGCTCGAGGGCGGCGTCGTACTCCTTGAGCTGGAAGTGACAGACGGCGAGCAGATAGTAGGCCGCCGAGTTCGCGACGGCACCGCTTGCGAACCAGGCCTTGAGCGCAGCGATGCCTTCTTTCCAGTGCTCGCGGGCGATGAGCAGCTCGGCGATCTGGTAGCGCGCGGTCATCGCCTCCTGCTCGTTCATGCCTCCCGACTCGATCGCGAGGCGCAAGTGCTCGCCTGCTTCGTCGTAATTGCCCTCCGACTGCGCGATGGCAGATAACAGGTGCTCGACGCGCGCCCGTTCGTAGGGGCTCAGACGCTCGAAGTTGAGCTTGCCGAGCACGGCGCGGGCCTCGGCGTAGTGCTCGGCATTGAGCTGCTCGATGGCCTGGTTGAGCTTGGCGCCGGTGCGCTGATCGATATCCGGGGCTGTACGATCGTCTCCCTCCTTGGCTTTGGCGTACGCCAGGCCTGGCGCGAGGCACAACACGAGCGCTGCCGTCAAAGACCGCCACACGCTCGGTGTCACCCACCGTCTCCTCTGGCTGCTCGCGCTCATTCTTTTTCCAGTTGAAAGCGCAGGACCACCTGCACGCCGCGGCGCTCGACGGCCACGCCCTCATCGATCTTTGGGTTGTATTTCCAGCGCAACACGGCACGCACCGCCGCATCATCGAAGATGCGCTTCGGGCTCGAGTCGATGACAACCGCGTCCCTCACCGTGCCAAGCGGGGTGATGGTAAATTGCAGCAGCACCCAGCCCTCGAGGCCTTGGTCCGCGGCGCGGCGTGGGTACTCCGGCTCGATGCGCACAAGCGGCATGACATCGCGATCGGAGCCGCCGCCCGACACGGTCATCCGCGTGCGCATGCTGCCGGCGACGCCCGCGGCCACCATGGCGCCGGTACCCGCTACGCTTACGGGTGAGGCGGCGAGCGGTCCCATGGCGACCCCCACGCTGGCCGTCGCCCCCACCGTCGCGGTGGTCGGCGCTTGCGGGCGCAGGTCGAGCTCGGGCTTGATGTCGCGGCGTGACTGCACATCGGTGTCACGACGCAAGCGCCCAAACTCGATGCGCACCGCGGGCTTGAGCGTGGCGATGTCCACCTGCGCGCTGATGAGCGTGCGCAGGAACAAGAACATCCCACCGGTCACCACCAGGCCGACGACAAAAGCGAGCAGGAGTCTACTGAGCGCTTTCATGTCTGCTACCGCCCGCCTAGTGGCGTCGCCGCGAGGGAGATATCTTTGATGCCGACCGACTGGATTTGATCCATGACGCGGGCGACGACGCCGGCCGGTGCTGTCTTGTCGGCGACGATCACCGCGGTGTCATCGGGGCGCTCGACGTGCAGCCGCTCGATGATGGCGCGCAGCTCGCGCAGATCGACACGTCGGCGATCGATCCAGATGTCGCCGTTCTCGCGCACGGCGACGAGCAAGTTGCCCGTGTCGCGGTGCTCGACGAGCATGGCCTCGGCGCGTGTCACGGTGACGCCCGTCTCTTTGACGAACGAGGTCGTGATGAGAAAGAAGATGAGCAGGTTCAAGACGAAGTCGAGCATCGGCGCCAGATCGATGCCGTGGTCCTCGCTCTCAGGGGTGTGGCGGCGAATGAGCACGGCGCTTCTCCCTCTCGCTACCGACCCGTGGCGAACGTGACGTCGTAGACGCCGCCCTGGTGAATTTGATCGACGACTTGGATGAGGAGCCCCGTCTGTGCTTCTTCTTCGGCGACGATGAGCACGCCCTTTTTCGGGGTGACCGCGTGGACGCGCTCGATGTTCGCACGCACGGCCCGCAAGTCGACGACGCGGTCTTCGATGAGGATCTCTCCGCCAGCGAGGATTTGGATGGGCAGGCTCGGCTCACCGGCGGATCCTGGCTGCACCTGGCCGCCCGGACGATTGACCGCGAGGCCAAATTCTTTGACGAAGACTGCGGTGATGATGAAGAAGATGAGGAGGTTCAAGACGAAGTCGAGCATCGGCGCGAGATCGATGCCGTGGGTTCCTTCGCCCTGGTCGCGCAGTTGGTGTCGTTTCCAGCGCATGGCTAGAACACCAGCCTGTCGGAGATGAGCTCCGTCTCACGCTTGGCGCGCGTGCGAAAGTAGTGCACCGGGTACAGCCCCGTGATGCTGACGGCGAGCCCCGTCATGGTGCAGATCATAGCGTGCGAGACGCCGCTCGCCATGGTGCGTGCGTCCGCCGAGCCGCGCAGCGCCATGGAGTCAAAGACTTCGAGCATGCCGCTCACGGTGCCGATGAGCCCCAAGAGCGGTGACAGCGGTACGAGCACCTGCATCAAGGGAAAGCTGCTCGTCATCTCGCCATTGAGACGCGAAATGACCGCCAGGCGGATCTGCCGCGCGCACCAGGAGACGTGGTCGGTCCGCTGGTTCCAGCGCGCGATTGCGTCCTGAGTCGCTTTGGGGAGGATGCGGGAGAAGTACCAGATACGCTCGAGCACGAGGGTCCAGAGCAAGACGCCGCACAAGAAGATGAAATTGACGAACAGCCCGCCCTGATCGACAAGATCGTTGATTGCGGCGACAGTGTTGAGGACCGCCTCAACCATGCTTTTTCTTCTCGATGATCTCGGCCAATAGGCCGGTGCTCTGCTCGTCGAGAACTTGGACGATTTGCCGCGACAGGGTCGCGAGGCTGGCGTTGGCAAAGAGCAACGGGATGGCGATGCCGAGACCCAGCACCGTCGCGATCATCGCCTGGCCGATACCGGCGGCCATGAGCTTCGGGTCGCTCGAGCCGGACTCGGTGATGCTCTGGAAGGTGATGATCATGCCGATGACCGTGCCGATGAGGCCGAGCAGAGGTCCGGCCGCCACCGCCAGGCGCAGGAACGACTGGAAGCGCTCGATCTGTGGCACCTCGCGCAAGACTGCTTCGGAGACACGCAGCTCGACGACTTCGGCATCTTCCTCGATGTGCTCCGGGCTGCCCTTGAAGGTGAGCAGCACGCGGCCCACGGGATTGTCGTCGACGGGGCGGTCGAGATCTTGCAGCTGCCGTCGTACGGCCATGCGTGTGCGCAAGAGATAGAAGAACTGGAAGATGGCGAGCAGGGCGCCGATGACGCCGACGGTGATAATGACGTAGCCGACAAACTCACCGCGCTTGATGCGCTCGATGATGTTGGGCCGCTCGACGTAGAGTGCCAGCAGGACGCCGCGCGACGGGTCGACGGCCGCCCGGACGTAGCCGCTCTCGGCGCGCATGACGTCGCGGGCAGCATGCAGAAACTCGCCGGGCGGTTGACGCGGTAGCAGCGCGAGCTGCTTGAGACTCGGCTGGTAGGAAACGTACTGGCCCTCAGTCATAGCGATGAACGGGCCAACGCGTGCGACCTCCATGTCGCGCGTCGAGCCGTCGGGCTGGACGACCTTGGAGTCAAAGCGCGCGACACGGGACGTCTCCGTCATCTCGCGCAGCATCTCGACCCACAGGCGCTCGAGCTCGGTGATCGTTGGCAACGCCTTGGTGTTGGCCATCGTGCGCAGAAACTCGTCGCGCTCGCCCACCTGCAGACCCGTCATCGATTGTGCCAGCGTCGTGGAAACCTCCCCGGCCACCTGGCGCGTGACGCCAAACAGCTCGCCGAGATTGCCCTGCCGCTGTGACAGGATTTGATTGAGCTGATTGATCTCTTTGTCGTTGGCGTCGTAGCGGGCCGAGAGCTCCTTGCTCTTTTGCTCGAGCTCGTCGCGCTGCTTTTGCGCCTCACGCAGGAGCCGCGCCTGTTGGTCGCGGCGCGTTTGGAACTCGGCCTCACGCTCCGCGTTGGCCTTGAGCTCGTCGGCGTTTTGTCGGCGGGCCTGCTGCAAGAGCTCATCGAGCGTCGTCGCCGCGAGAGCGCCTTGAGCCCAGCCGAGCTGCATCACGAGAGTCGTAGCAAGGAGTGTGCGTAGAATCGTCACGGGGCCACCTTCTTTGGCGCCGGCACGGGCGCGAACAAGAGATCGGGAGCGCCTTGCTTGGTGGCGACGCGCAGGGCGTCGCGGATGGCTTTGGAGTAGCTGTCGTCGCGGACCCAACCTTTTTGCTCCGCGTGCCAGTAGCCTGCCTCCTTGCCGTCGAGCGTGCGGTACATGAGCGACACGCGTCCGAGGCGTACAAACTGCACCGTGCGCGTGCCCCCCGCGTCCTCGATGTTGCCGTCGTAGGAATCGAGCGTGCGGCCGTATTCCATCTCGATTTGGTAGGCCTCGAGGATGCGACGATACTTCTCCGAGATCGAGACGTCCGCCCGCGGCAGCATCTCCTTGAGCGTTGAGACGCGCTTTACGCGCTCGTCGAGCAAGAAGGGCACGTCGAGCTTGACGAACTCTTCGAGCAGCGTGACCATGCGCGACATCAGCGGCAGGACGTCGCGCGCGGTCACTTCGATGTCGGCGAGCTGCTTATTGATGGTGGCGATTTCACCCTCTTGCGAGGTGATCTGCTCGCTGAGCTGGGCATTGTAGCGCTTGAAGCTATCGATGTCGGTGAGCAGCCGCCGGTACTTGTCGATCATCTCGTTCGTGTCGTCGTGCAACTGGACGACGCGCTCTTGCGAGGCCGCGGCCGCCTTGTCGGCGCCCGTCTGCTCGCGCAGCGCCACCTCGAGCGTCTCGGCCGATGCTGCACGAGGCCCGAGGAAGGCAATAACGCCGATGAGAGTGAAAGCGCAGCACAGGCCACGCCCAGAAGGTCGGTCTAACGTGCTGGCTCGCGCTCGATCGCGCATGGGCCCCTCCAAAGAATAAGGCGAAAATCCAATTCCGCGCACCTTACCATGGTCCCATTGCACGATGCCAGTGGCTCGTCGACGCACGATTCGCAGAGCCGATCGGCCACGTACGCCGCCACGCAACTATCGCTTGCAATCCCCGGGGAGGTGAGGTCTAGTCCGGCGCGTTCAACCCACAACCTCGGGGGTCTACGATGTTGGCAGGAACACAAAAAGCACGACAGTGGCACACCACGATCCTGGTGGGTGCCGCGATCGCCCTGGCCTCCATGCCGCTGCGATCGTACGCACA
>CAYHNK010000101.1:0-2019 GCA_964357695.1 uncultured Bdellovibrionales bacterium
TCCGCGCATTTTCATGATCGTCTTGACAGATTACACGGCGGTGCGCTTACCCAGTCCAGGCGTCACGTTGTGCCCAGTAGGCTCTGCCGAATGCAGGTACTCACCACGCCGACCGGCCGGGCGTGCACATCGTGCATTGCCCGGCTTCTTTTCGTGACCGAGTCACACCGGACGCACTCGCGAATGACCGCCGACTCATTGCCCGATTCGTCGGGCGCACTTGACGCGCACAGGGGGGAAGCATGAGCCGTGTTTGCTTTGTCCAGTTGCCACACGACTCCTCTCTTGAGGGCGGAGCATATCGGCCACCATCGGTTTTCCCCGTCGGTGTGGCGTCGTTGTCTGCGGCCCTACGTGCGCGAGGACACGAGGTCAGCGTCGTCGACTGTTGGGCCTATCCTGACCACTTTAACGATCTCGTTGAGCGTGTAAGACGTTGTCGACCCGACCTCATCGGTATCTCGTCGCTCTCTACGCAGTACTGGTACGCGAAACGCGCCGCGAGCGTGCTCGCCCCCCTAGGGGTTCCGATGATCTTCGGGGGCGCCGGCCCGACGCTCTCGCCGCGACTATTTCTTGAGCATACGCCCGCGCATTTTGTCGTCGTCGGTGAAGGCGAGGAGACGCTGCCAGACGTGCTCGCCAACCTAGATGCGCCCGACGCGGTGCTGGGCATTGCGTTCAAGCGCGGGGACGGAGAAATTGTCCTCAACGCTGCCCGCCCGTACGTGCAGAGCTTGGATTCGCTTCCTCTCCCCGACTACAGCGTCTTCGACATGCGTCCATACCTGCGCGCGACGACGGTCAAGGGACGTCGCGAGGTGGCTCATACGGTCATTACGAGTCGGGGCTGTCCGTACACTTGCGGCTTCTGCAGTCTGACATTTCGTGGGGCACGCTATCGCTCCGCAGAGAGTGTTCTCGCCGAGATCGACGCGCTCGAACGCGCGTATGGTCCAGCGCAAGTGAAGTTCTCGGACGAGCTATTGCTCGTGCCCCGTAGACGGGCGGAGGACATCGCAGAAGGACTCGCCAGGCGTCGCAAGCAGTGGAGTGCGCAAGGACGAATCAATATCGTCGACCGCAGTCTGCTCGCGTATCTGAAGCGCTCGGGGTGCAAGACGATAGGCTACGGTATCGAGTCCGGTAGCGACCGCATTCTCAAGGCGATGAACAAGCGCACCTCTGCGGCGCAGATCCGCGATGCTGTGCACTGGACCGTTGCCGAAGGCCTCGACATCCTCATTCAGCTCATCTTCGGCTACCCCGGGGAGGACGAGGACTCGCTGCGCGAGACTGAGGCGCTTCTGACTGAACTGCAGATTCCGGCGGCGTTTTCCGTTATGACGCCGCTTCCCGGTTCGCCGGTCTATGACGATGCACGCGCGCGGGGACTCATCGCGGACGAGGATGCCTATCTCGATAGCATCCGCGAGGGGTACCTGGGCCACCGTCGTGTTGCACTCAATTTCACGTCGTGGTCGGACGACGAGTTTCATGACAAGAAGGCGGCTATCGAGCGTCGCATCAACCGCGCTGCTGGGGACGGCCTGTACCAGCGACGCCGTAGTCTTCGCCATCCCAGACTCTACATCCCTCGCTATGGGGTCGGTGCGTGGGTGCGCGAGTCGATGAACCGCGTGGGTTCGCGATTGGGTCTCGCGCAGTAGATTGATGGACGATCGAGCCGTGGCAGCATCGAGCGCGATCGCCGCACAGGCGTCGCTAACCCGCCGCCTGCTCGGTGGCACCTTCAACTATGGCCTTGGGAGCGTTGCGCCCAAGATTGTGAGCTTTCTCTTGCTCCCGGTCTTCACTCGCTACTTGAGCCCCACCGACTATGGCCTCTTGGATCTTGCGGGAAGTCTCAGCGGCGTGTTGATGATCGCCATGCGCTTTGGCGTCCCCGGCGCGGTGGTGCGTTTCTACTATGATTATGAAGAGGGCCCGGGCCTGCGCGACTACGTGACCAGCGTCAGTTGGATCACCATGCTCACGAGCCTCGCCGTCGGCATCGTC
>CAYHNK010000101.1:2029-14070 GCA_964357695.1 uncultured Bdellovibrionales bacterium
TCGGCGAGCTGGGGCAGCTGTCGTTCTTGCTCGTCGGCATCGTCACCCTCGTCATCTCGCCGTGGGTCATCGAGCCGCTTCTGCCTGGGCTCAAGACAGTCCCCTTCGTCTGGCTGGTGGTCATCGCCGCGCTCATGACCGGCAACTGGGACATGCAGCGGCGGCTCATCCAAGCGCGCGAGCAGTCACGCCTATCGGCGCAGCTCAATGCCTCGCGGGCGCTCGTGGGCGTCGGGACGTCGGTGGTGCTGGTCATCGGCATGAAATGGGGCGTCGTCGGAATGCTGGTCGGCGAGGCCATCGTCGCGGCGCTCTTCTACGTGCAAGCGCTGTACTACTTGCGCAGTGATCTGCGCGGAGAGTTCGAGTGGGGGAAGGCGAAGGCGTCCCTCGCGTACGCGGCGGGGATCTTACCGACGCATGTAGTGGGCAGTGTTACGCCGCTGCTCGTGCGTGGCATCCTCGCGACGCAGGCATCAGTCGCCGCGGTGGGAGTCCTCGCGGTAGCCAATAAGTTTGTGGCGCCGTTGATGATCGTACAGTCCGCGTTCAACTACGCCTTCGTGCCAGTGTACTACGCGCTTCGCAAGGAACCGAGTGATGAGCACCAGCACCGCCTCGCCGTCACGACGACTGTCGCTTGGACAGCGGCGGTACTTTCGACACTTGCCCTCGCGCTGTACGTGCCAATCATCATACGCCTGGCGACACCGCATAGCTTCCACGAAGCCGCGCGACTAGTGCCAATCCTGTCGCTCGGAGTTCTTGGCCAGGCGCTCTTCGTGTTGGTCAGCGCTGAAATAATGTACGACAAGGGAACGTGGCAGATCTCGGCAATCTCCGCAGTCTCATCAACTGTGGCGCTGTGCATTGCTTTGCAATGCACCGAGAAATGGGGCGCAACGGGTGTTGCGGCGGCGTTGTCCGCGGGTCCCATCGCGAGCGCTACGATTGCCGCTATCGTCACAGGTCGGCGGGGTCTCGCGTGGATGCGCTGGCTGGAAATCGTCGTGGCGGCGGGAGCGGGGATTGGAGTCTACGTTGGTTTTACGCTGATTGCCGCAGAAGAGCACGGGAGCGTACCGGTGGAGCTTGTTCTCGCGTCGGTCGCACTGTGTGTGGGCGCTGTGTTCGTGTGCGGCAGCAGCGCCGAAACGCGCACGTGGCTTCAACGTGTTGTTGCCTCCACGGTACGTTGCATATGATGCGATCGGTGGGGTGCGTGGCGCGTGCGGACAAAGTCAAGGGGAAACAAAGCGTGACGAATGGCGATTCAGTGGGCTTGCCTGGCTGGGCACTCGACCTACTTGCGAGGCCGGTCAGTGACGCGCACCAAGAAATAGTTGATCTCAGCGGCCTGACCCCCGACGAGCGGGAAGCAGCGGCGCGGCGATTCCCGTTGGCGCGCTACTGCGAGGATGCCGAGGTTTGGGTGTTGAACTCAACGCAAGCGCGGTTTCGTCAGCTTCTCTCCGCCTTCGCGCGAGAGATCCCAGGGAACACCACGGTCGTCGACTTTGCCAGTGCGGAGGCCGACTTCGTGGCCTATTTTCAACATTGCCGCTACTTGGCAATGGACTTCTCTGCGGCCAAGTTACACCGGGCGATAGAGCTTGGACGCGTCTCATTTGCGGTCGTCGCAGATGTCACCAAGTCGCCTTTGCGGGAATGTGCGACCGACGTCATTGTATCTACCAATACGCTGATGCATCTTGAGCACATGCTGCGAGGGCCGGCTGCGGGCTCATTGGGCCGAGCGTTGCGTCCCGGTGGACTGCTTGCGACTACCGTCTTGACGTCGGACGTTGATGCGATTCTCGCGCACCTCGGTGGTGGCTTCTCCGTGGTGGAGCAGTGTGGCCTGCGCGGCCCGCTCTCTCGGCACGTTGGTGAACGCCTGGCGCGTGTCCTTCGTCGTGTAACGCAGTCCCGACAACCATCAATTGCGGGCAGACAGCTGATACGTGCGGGTAACGCGGCGGCGCGTGCAATCGCTCGTGCAGAGCGCCTCGCGCTGTCGGCAGAGAGCGAGCGGTGGGCGATGCAGTGGCTGGTGGTGCGGAAATCGGCCTAGTCTATGCGCCGGCCGACGGCCGGACTTGATCCCTGCACGGACAACTCAGGGGGGCAGTCGTGGTTGGCAATAGAGCGCAAGCACTCTCTCGCGCAGCGGCCCTCGTGGACGAGCTTCAACAGGCGTGGGTCGCGCACTGTCCATCTCGCGTCGGCGGGATCACGGCGATTGACGTCTTGCGAAGCGTGCTCATCCCGACATTCGCCGATGTGCTCGATGGCACGTACATCAACGTGGGTCGAGGCGCACGAACGCGCGACGTCCTCTACGAGGCGAGGGAGTATCTGCGATCGCTAGTCGGGTGGTGTGGATACATGCGGCAGCAATTTCGCGATGCGCCCGGCGGTGTGCTGTTTGTTCCCCGCAATTCCTCGCATCTTCGCATGTCACTTCCCGTCGCATCCGAAATGCGAAAAGCGTGTGCTGCGCATTGGCTCGTCTTCAAGTTGGAGCACTGGCGTGCGCTCTTGCGACTCGGAGAAAGGGCTGTACTTGCACAACCACTCGTGTCGGCCGCCGCGTGCGGGACGCGCAGGGCGGTGGCTGCGTTGCGCCACGATGCGGAGACTCTCCTGGCGTTGCCGTTGCTTGCACAATCGTTCGGAGGCTCACCTGCGGCCGCTGAGGCAATCTTGCGGCGAACGCTCGCACAGAACCTGGGTAGAGCAGCGCTGGCTGCTGTCAGCATTGAGCGGACGCTTGACGCAGTACGGCCACGTGTCGTCGTTGTCGGAAACCCCAATACGATGGAGGGACGCATCGCGGCGTCGCTGGCCAGGCTAGCAGGCGTGCCGTCCGCCACCATTCAACATGGAGATATCGCCGCGGGTGATCCGAGTTGGCGCAGCGCCGAGGTCAACCGCATCTTCGTTTGGGGAGACGGTGCGAGGCGAGTGCTGGTTTCCATGGGAATCGACGGGGAGCGCGTCGAGATCGCGGGGCACCCAGCGCTGGTGGCTGATGTGCCACCTGCCCCGGCGCAGTCCGCGCGCAGCGAGCGGACACGGATGGTGTTGGTGGCATTGTCCGGGGCTGGTCACATGGTCGGCATGGCCGAGCACCTCAACCATGTTGAGCGTTTGGCCGCCGCCGCCATGGAAACACCGGAACTCAAGTGGGTCTTTCGACTGCATCCGAAGGACAGCCCGGGCATCTACACTGCGGCGTTTGCTCGCGCGAATCTGCGCAACGCGGCTATTGTGCTCGCCCGCAAGGCAGCGCAGGACATGACGCTCCAGCTTCGAGAGTGCGGTGTGCTTGTCACAGTGACATCCACCAGCGCGGTTGATGCCATGGTTGCGCGGGTCCCGGTTGTAACTCTAGCCCGAGCAGCCGGGGAACACGTCCCTGCCTTCGTGCGCGCAGGGGCCGTCGTGCAGGTTGGTCCTGCCGAGTCTGTCGCCCTTGTTGTGCGTGAGGTATTGCTGCGTGGTCAGCCCAGGGCCGTGGGGCGGCAGGTGGACGCGTACGTGTCGGAGCACATCGGCCCCCGGGATGGTCTCGCAGCGCGGCGCGTGGCCGATCGCCTCTGCTCGATGATGACAGGAGGAGAATGATGATTCGTGCAATAGAGGCATTGCTGGCGCGTGTGGTGGCTGAGATCGCCGAGTATTGGCCAAATCCCGTGCGCGCCCGCGACGACCGAATCGGTGCGGTGCCGGGAACGCGGGACTACGACTGCGGCTACGCGATGGAGCAGCTCAACCAGCGTGTGCGCAACGGACTGCGCGTCGCAGCGAACATGCCGACGCTGATAGGCAAATACGTCCTCGAGATAGGTTGTGGCCATGGTGGCCTCGCGTGTTTCCTTGCGGGGGGCGGTGCGCGCAAAGTTGTCGGCGTGGACGTGAACGAAAAGCATTTGGATATCGCTCGCACCTTCTCTGAGACTCTCGGCTTGAACGCCGATCGTTGCCACTTCGAACTCGGCGATGCGCACGCGCTGCCATTCGCCGAAGGCGAATTCGACCTCGTCGTCGCAAACAACTTGTTTGAACACGTGACCACCCCCGCGCAGGTGCTGCGTGAGGCTTACCGGGTTCTCAGGCCGGGTGGGACACTCGTGGTGCCATCGTTTTCGTCAATCTACAGCAAGTATGGCCTGCATTTGAAACACGGACTCAAGCTCCCATGGCTGAATCTGATCCTACCGGAGCGAGTGATTGTGGATGCGCTTCGACGTCGCGTGGAGCGGCACCCCCACCTCGTGGACGTCTATCCGGGCGTCTCCGCTCAGGCGACGCGCGTACGTGACGTCAGGCGGCACCGCGACCTGAACGATATCACGCACGCTGGTTTTCTCAACGCCGCCCGCGAGGTTGGCTTCAAGCTACAGTCGTTTCATGTTCATGCCACACTCGTAGGATACGTCGTGCGTCGCCTCGTGCCCGTGCTCGAACGGACTGCGCTGCTTGACGTCTTCTCCACAGGTGCCGGAGCTGTCTTGTCGAAGGCGGACGCTCCGCAACTGAGCAACTAGGCTGTCCACACATGTGCGGCATCTCCGGCATCCTGCATCATCGAGCGCCCCACGCTGAGCAAGCCGTGGCGGCGATGCTGCGCGCCATGGCCCACCGGGGTCCCGACGGCTCGGGCACGCTGACCTTTGCGGGAGGCGCCGCCGGCATGGTGCGCCTTGCGCTCGTGGACTTGAGCGCGCGCGGCCAGCAGCCGATGTGGAGCCCCAACCACGACGTCGCCATCTTGTGGAACGGCGAGATGTACAACTTCCGCGAGGAGCGCGCGGGGCTCGGCGAATATCCCTTCCACAGTCACACCGACACCGAGGTGGCGCTCGCTCTGTATCTCACACACGGCGACGAGTTTCTTGCGCGTCTGCGCGGCATGTTTGCCACCGCCATCTTCGACTGGCGCGGCCGCAGCAAAGATGACGCGCCGCGGGTGCTGCTGGCCCGCGATCGCTTCGGCATCAAGCCTCTCTATCTCGCCGAGCGAGGGGAGACGCTGGCGTTCGCGTCCGAAGTGCGCGCGCTCGTCGCGTCGGGCGTTGTGGATGGTGAGATCTGCCCCGAGGGCCTCGACGACTACTTGCGCTACGGTTTTGTCGTGCAACCGCGGACGATTCTGCGCGGCGTGCGCATGATGGAGCCCGGGACGGCGACGGTGATCGAGCCAGGGTGCGCGTCACGAAGCTGGCGCTACGCTGAGCTACCGGCCGCCGAACAACGGCCAATCGCCGCCGCCGATGCGGCCCGGGAGCTGCGCGAGGTGCTGGACGAGTCCATCGCGCTACAAGCCTTTGCCGATGCGCCGGTGGGCGCGTTTCTGAGCGGCGGCGTCGATTCCACCGCCATCGTCGGCCTCATGCGCCCGCACATCCGCGCGCTGCACACTTACACGCTGGCCTTTCCCGATTGCCCCGACGCCGACGAATCAGTCGACGCGGCGCTCACGGCGAAGGTGTACGACGCCGAGCACACGACGGTGGCGGTGACGCGCGACGATGCTGCGGGGACCATCGCGCAGTTCGCTGGCGATCTCGATCAGCCGTCGATCGATGGATTTAACACCTGGCTCGTGAGCCGGGCGGCGGCGCGCGACGTCAAGGGAGTTCTCTCGGGTCTCGGCGGCGACGAGTGGTTTGGCGGCTATGGGGCAGCAAGCCGCATGGCAGCCATCGGATGCCCCTCAGGCTTGGGATGGCGCCTCGGCGGGCAGGTGGCCCATCTCGTGCGTCAATTGATCGGCGGCGAGACCGCGGGTAGCCGCTTGGACGTGTTGGCATCCAAGCGCAGCGTGCTCACCACCTGGCTTGCGGCACACCGCGTCTTCTCGCCACGCGAGGTCGCGGTCGTCACCGAACGCGGGGTGGCCGACGGCGAGCGCGTCCGTTTCGAGGCGCTGCTCGATGGCGTGCGCAGCGATTGGCGAAGCGAGTCCGCGATTGGCCTCGCATCGCTGCTCGATGCGCGCGTGTACATGGGCTCGCAGCTTCTGCGCGACTCGGATGCGACCAGCATGGCGCACTCGCTGGAGCTACGCGTGCCACTTATCGATCGGCGGGTTGCCGCGTACGCGCGCAGCGTGCCGGACCGACTGAAGATCAGGTGTCCCTCGGCCCGCAGTGGCGGCAACGGGCTCGGTGGCAAGCGCGTCCTTCTTGACGCCGTACGTGACCTTTTGCCCGCGCACATCGTCGGAAAGAAGAAGCGCGGCTTCGCCTTGCCCTATGCCGCGTGGCTCGGCAGCTCCATGCGCGACATCGCGCTCGATGCATCAGCCTCGCTCGCTACGCACTTGAGCTCCCTTGTCGACGGGCGGCGTGCCGCACGGGTCGTCGAGCACGAGCTCTCGCAGCCCGGCGGACAGGCGTATCCCAAGGCTTGGTCGCTGATGATGCTCGGCCTGTGGGCGGAGAGCCTGGCGGCGGTGCGCGGGCAGGCTACGAGGTGGGCGGCGTGAGAGGGCGACCAGCAGTCGTGACAATTCCCACAATTGACAGCTTCGCGACGGCCCGTGCCTCTGTTCATGGATTGTCGTTCAAAATTACAAGAAGCGGAGGGATCGCGTGACCGCATCAGCAACCCGTAGCTATCGAGACAGCCACAGAACGAAGGACAAGGCGGAGAAGTACGTCGCCGAGTACCTAGACGCATCGAAGCCCGCCGGGATCCTGTGGGGCCTGGAACAAGAAATACTGACCGAATTCTTCGGGAAGCACGACCGTGCGTTCAAGCGCGCGCTGGACTTCGCGTGTGGCACTGGCCGCGTGACGGGACTGGTGACGCAGTACGTCCCAGACGTGGTCGGGATCGACATATCGCCTGAAATGCTGGACCTCGCACGGACGGCCGTTCCGAGTGCGAAGTTTGTGACGGGTGATCTCACCCGAGACTCGGCACTCGTTCCCGGGCCGTTTGATCTCGTGACCGCCTTTCGCTTCTTCCTGGAGGCGGACGATGACCTTCGAATCGAAGCGCTGCAGGCGATTCGCAAGCGTCTGACACACGACGGCTTGTTGATCGCCAACTTCCATCGGAACCCCATGAGTATCCGCGGTGGGTATGCCGTGTTGTCTCAGCGGCTGCGAGGCAAGCGCATGCGAACGTTCACCTTGCGACAGGCAACGCGCATGCTGGAGTCCAACGGGTTCGCTGTGGACGAGGTGCACGGCTACATGCACCTGATGTACCGCGGCGCACCGCGCGGCCCAGTCGTGTGGCGCAAGCGTATTGACGGCTGGCTGCGCAAGAGACCCTTTCTGCGTGGGGTCGGACAGAGCTTCATTCTGATAGCCCGTCCGCGCACTTCGTAATGGACCAACGCAGCGAATTGACCTGGGTTCTCGGGCTGGCGAACACCGGGCTCGGGGTGCTTGCCGGCGCAGACGCGGGCCATGTGGCGCGCGCGGACGCGCAGAAGGACTGGGCGAACAGCTCGACATACGTGTGTCGGGATGAGTTGGGGCGACGTGTCGTCATCAAGCAAGGCCGCGGTTGGCGGGCCGAGACCGCGCGAAGGGTGCATGATGAAGGCAACGCCATGGTGCAAAGACTGATGAGCCTCTCGGAATCCACACGCGTTCCTCGTTCGCTGGCGTGGCATGCCGACCCAGCGGCGGTGTGCTCGGAGTTCGTCGACGGGGAAGATGGCGCACCGCTCCTTGCACGCTTGTTCAAGTGCCCGAATCCGAGCGACCTGCCGAACCTTCGGAAGCTAATTGGCCAGTGGGGTGGAGCACTCGCGGACTTCCACCTCGCCACGCAGCAAGACCTGGTCGAGGAAGACCGAGCCGAAGCGCAGCGACACGATCGGCGGGTGAGTCGGGTGCTGCGACTGCCGTGGGCGCGGGTGGCACGCGTGCCTCGGGGTGAGCTCATTTGTCGCTCGTTCGACGACGTAGGCTTCCACAACGTGCGGATAGGCGCAGATGGCCTGTGGTATCTCCTCGACCTACCGACGGAACGCACGATTCGTTACGTGCACTACGATGTCGCGGCCGCGCTCGCATGGCTCGACGACGCCTACCGGGACGCCCCATGGAGTGTGCGGGGGGATCTGCGGCGAGCGCTTACTGACGCATTGATCGAAGGGTATTCCTCGCGGGACGGGTGCAATCTCCAAACCCCGGGCGATCGATGGTGGATCCGCTTTCACCAGGTCTGGTCGCAGCTTCACTGGGTGCGCGTGGCGGCCAAGCGGCGCCATCGATTCCAGCTCCTCGAGAATGGTCTTCGTGCGTTGAGTGGCGCGATTCAGTTGCGGCGATACGCCGGCAGGTTATGAGGTGGGCGACGCAAAGAGGGTCATGTCCCCCGCGCAAGCTTGCGCCATACCTTGCGCAGCGATGCCGCGATGCCGACTTTGATGCCGGCCGTTTCTTCGAGCTGCGTGATGACCTCGGGCCCATGCTCGCGCAACATGGCGCTCATCTCGCCCACGCGCTCGATCACGTAGCTCGGTCGCACGCCGATCGTCGAGGCGAGCTTCTCCCAATGTTTGTGCCGCAACACACCCGGGTCGCGTTGGTCCCCCACCGACATCGCCAGCTTGGGCGACAGTTCTGCGTACGCACGCGTGCACACGAGATCGTAGAAGGGCGCAAGGCGTGCCCCGTCGCCGTAGAGCAACGAGAGGTTTTTCGCATGTCCATCGCAGTTGCCCGCGATGGCGTTGAAGATCTGCCAACGCAGCAGGTGCTCGGCGTCGACCATCGGCTCGACGCTGCGGCGTCTTACGACCTCGGTGCATTGGGCGAAGGTGGGGCCCCCTTCGGCTTCGTACTTCGTGTGCGACGAAAGCCCGAGTGCCTGACAGAAGTCCTCCTGATGCAGCCGCTGCAACACGTCCCCGTCGCGCGTGCGGTCGTATCGCCGCACGAGGCACATCACCGACACGCCTGCGTGGTGGAGCGTGACATCGACCGTGGGCAAGCCCAGTGCGTGGGCGAGCTGTGTCGTAACGACTTCATTTTCGGGCAGGTGTGCAAAGCGCGCGCTGCCGAACTTGATGAGATGGCTGCTCGGTGCGCCGCCTGTGGCGAGGCACACGGTACCCTTGTCATCGACGTACACCGGCAGCTTGTCCTGGGCGCCGGCGAGCGACAGTCGCGCCTCGCCGTGAGCGACGAGACTCGCGAGGGCATTGTGCTTCTCATTCCACTGCGCGAGTTGTTCCTGCGAAATGGGCACGTAGCGCCCGCTGCGCGCGTGCGACAGGGTCGGGTCGACGACCTGCAGCGCACCGGCGCAGTCCTCACCCAGGACACAGAGCAGTCCGAAGTCATTGTCGACCGACAGCCCGGCAGCGCGGCAGACCGATTCGCGCAGCCCGCCTTCGGGCAGCAAGTTGGCGAAGAAGCGATGCGCCGCCTCACCGAAGGTCTCGTCCCCGAGCGGCAAGCTCGCCGACAGCGCGAACGCGTGCGGCAGTGCGAGCCACGCCGCGTCGTAAGTAAACCCCATGCGTCCGTCAGCGTCGACCCGGAGCACCCCCGCAAGCTCGCCACGGACCCGCACATGCAGCTCGCGGGTTGTCATCGCTTCGCTCCGCGCGGCTGCAGCATCACCTCGACGCCGAGACGTGTCAGCACTTGCAGGCTTTTCCCCAGCTCGCAGCTCGCCTTGCCGCGTTCGAGCTCCGACAGGAAGCGGTTGCCCACGCCACTCAGTGCCGCCGCCTCGGCCTGGGTGAGCCCCAGCGATCGCCGCTTGGCGCGCACCACCGCGCCGAGCAGGGCGACATTGTCGACTATCCCGTACGGGATCTTTTCATCACGCGAGGTCATCATATCGCACCATTGTTCCCGATAGGGAATAATGTGTCACGATGATGCCCAAAAGCAAGTCAATTGTACCGATCGGGAAAATACGACGCTCACGACGTCGAAGCCCGCTGCGTGGCGGGGCATGGGCGTCGTGCGTTATCTTGCCAGTTTCATGCTGACAAGTCGGTTGAGAGACACTTGCTGCTCTGCGGCCTCGATGGCAAGTCGGCGGTGCTCCTCGGGTGGGATGCGCGCGCGAAACTGACCGCTGTAGGCGCGGGTTGACAGTGGATCCGGGATTGCTTCACCGCTGCCAAGTCGGCGAATGATTTCAGACACGACAACCTCGACCAAACCGCTCAGTGCCGCGCCCTGCTCCGGAGCAAGCCAGCTCAGATATGGCCACTCGGCGCACGTCGCCACGTGCTCACCGTCCTCTTCAGACCACGCGACACGATAGGTGTAGCGGTCAGCCAACTCTCGTGCGTTCCGTTTTGCCTCACGCATGACTCACTCCTTGACGCCCAGATCGACCAATGCTCGTAGCACTTGCCGCACTTGATACGTCTTGGCCTTGCCGCCCGGCCCTTCTTGAATGTTGATCGGCGGTTGACCTGTCAATGGAACGCTGTAGACGCGATGACTTCCTCCCCCTTGTCTGGGTGCTCCGAGGTAGTCGTCGCAGACACGGCACAGATCCGAAAACCGAACATTTTTCGGGTTCGCCTTCATGGCGACGAGTATTTTCGCTACAACCCTGCTCACGGTCATATGGTATCATCTTTGGTACCACTTTTCAAGATCGATTCGCTGAATGTATGAGTGCGGACAATCTTAAGTTGCCAGCTTAAATTTGTCCTATGTGGATCGAGCGCCAAATTGCCGAGCTCCTGCGCGGACTTGTGGACACCTTTCCGGTGCTGGTGCTCGTGGGCCCCCGGCAGGGCAGCGCGCTATGTCACATTGTAAGTTCTTTGCGCGCGCGAAACGAACAATGTTCGTTTCCGTGTTAGTTTTGTTCATTTAGGGCTCGTCGGGGAAGCTCATCCGCGCCAAGGTCGACTTGCCGGCCTGACGGGGTCCGACGAGAGTGATGGCTGGGCGCTCCTTGGCTCGGGCGAGAAGCCAAGACGCCAAGTTTCTTTCAATCATTTCAACACGGTATGTGGATGATGGTGTGTTTTGTCAATAGATTTTCAATTACGCCAACAAGGCGCGACGGAAATAGTCAGTCACGTAGCTCGTGATGCCTGTATTGACGTATGTATTGACATCTTGACCATGCTGCAACATCGTTAACGCATGCAGCGTCAAACCCGCACCACGCAGCTTCAGATCCGGCTCACGGCTGCGGAGAAGCGCAGCATTTCGGAGGGTGCCCGCACCGCTGGCATGAGCGTGTCCGCGTGGGTGCTCGCAAAGCTCTTACCTGACCTGCGGTGCAACATCGAGCGACTGATCAAGGCCGTGGCGCGGCCACAAGAAGAATCATACGCGCTCGCCGAGCTGAACGACTTGCTCACCAGCATGAGCCGCCATCAGATCGAGCGCACGTTCGAAGACCCCATGCGCTTGCCGGAGTCGCCGCTCTTGAAAAATCAGATCGCCGCCATGATCGAGCTGGCGGCGCATCGCGCGCAGACTGAAATCCCGCCGTGGGTGCGCGACATCCCGCCGTTGTCAGAGCCGCACTTTGGCACGGGCCTTCTGGGGCTGCGATTGCATCTGCTCACCAGCGCGCCGCCGCCCTTTCGACGGCGCAACATCTTTGTCGATGCGAGCTTGGGGGATCGTCATTGAGCACGCTGTCCAAAGCCGAGATATTGAGGCTGTTGCGCGCGCTCGACGAAGAGCTGCGAGCCCAAGGCGCCACGGGAGAGATCTATCTCGTCGGCGGTGCGGTCATGGCGCTGGTCTTCGATGCCCGCGCGTCGACTCGCGATGTGGATGCCTTCTTCAGGCCCGTTGAGAGCATTCGCGTCGCTGCGGCGAGGGTTGCCGACACCTTCGCGTGCGCTCCCGACTGGCTCAACGATGCCGTCAAGGGCTTTATGAGCGAGCGCGGCACGTTCGACGACTATCTGGAGCTACCGAATCTCCGCGTGCTCACCGCGCAGCCCGAGTACCTCTTGGCAATGAAGTGCCTCAGCATGCGTATCGGGCCGGAGTTTCACGACGAGGCCGACGTGCGCTTCTTGTTGCGTTATCTCAACGTTGAATCGTATGAGCGCGCGGTCGAGA
>CAYHNK010000102.1:0-14050 GCA_964357695.1 uncultured Bdellovibrionales bacterium
GGAGCTGCGGAGCCCACGGTGCTCGTCGACGCGCTCGTCGAGCACGGCGAGCACTTGGCCGACAACGAGATTGTGCACCTTTTGACACTCGGTCCGGCGCCGTACATTCAGCCCGGCCTCGAGCGTCGCTTTCGACACACGGCCTTCTTCATCGGCGCCAACACCCGTTGCGCCGTTCAAGAAGGACGGGCCGACTTCATGCCCGTCTTTCTCTCGGAGATCCCCGAGCTCATTCGCTCACGGCGCGTGCGCATCGATGTGGCCCTCATCCAGGTCAGCCCCCCGGACCGACACGGCAACGTCAGTCTCGGTGTGTCGGTGGACGTTGTACGTAGCGCGGTCGATGCCGCTGAGCTCGTGCTGGCCGAGGTCAATCCCAACATGCCCCGGACACACGGCGACTCTTTCATACACGTCGACCGCATTGCCGGCCTCGTGCCGGTCGACTACGCGCTGCCCGAGCGAGTGCCTGAGCCGCTCGATGACGTCGTGCGCGAGATTGGCCGACACGTCGCAAGTCTCATCCCCGATGGCGCGACGCTGCAAATGGGTATTGGTGGCATTCCGGACGCCACGCTCGCCGCTCTCGGTAATCATCACGATCTCGGGGTACATACCGAGATGTTTGCCGACGGCGTCATGGCGCTCGTCGAAGGCGGGGTCATCACCGGACGCAAGAAGACGCTGCTGCCGGGCAAGGTCGTGGCGTCGTTCGTCATGGGTGGCCGCAAGCTCTACGAGTGGGTGCACGAAAACCCGGTCGTGGAAATGCGGCCGACCCAGTTCACCAACGACCCCTTTACGATCGCCCGCAACGACCACATGATCGCCATCAACTCGGCGCTCGCCATCGATCTCACCGGCCAAGTCGCCGCCGACACCGTGGGGGGGCGTTTCTTCTCCGGCATCGGGGGCCAGGTGGATTTCATCCGCGGCTCAGCGCGCAGTCGCGGCGGCAAGCCCATCATCGCTCTGCCGTCGACGGCCAAGCATGGCACGGTCAGCCGCATCACGCCCGCCTTGGCCGAGGGCACCGGCGTCGTCACGAGCCGCGGCGACGTGCATTACGTCGTCACCGAGTACGGCATCGCCGACCTGTGGGGCAAAAATATCCGCCAGCGCACCATGGCGCTCATCGAGATTGCCCACCCCGATTTTCGCGCCGAGCTGCTCGCCGCCGCCAAGCATCGCTGTTACGTGTTTGCCGATCAGATCGCGTCGCGCGTCGCTTACCCCTGGGGGGAGGCGCGACGTGAAACCCTAGAGCAAGGGCGCCAGGTGCTCGTGCGACCCGTGCGCATCACCGACGAGGATCCACTGCGCGAGCTCTTCTATCGCCTGTCGGACGACAGTACCTACCGACGGTTCATGGCTTTTAGGCGCTCGCATCCACACGAAGAAATGCAGAAGCTCGTCAGTCTGAGCTACGACCAGTCGATGGCGCTCGTCGCCTGCACGACGGAGGACGGCAATGAGCAAATCGTGGCTATGTCGCGCTACGACGTCGATGCGAGCACACGTCTCGCCGACGTGGCATTCGTCGTCCTCGATGAATGGCAGGGCATGGGCCTTGGGCGATTGCTCATGCGACGCATGGCGGAAGTCGCCAAGGCACACGACATCCGCGGATTTTCTGCGCAAGCACCCGCGACGAGCAAGCCCTTGATGATGATCTTCTACAACAGCGGCCTGCGGCTCCACTCCGAGGTGCACGACGGGGTCTATCATCTGACCGCATATTTTGGTCCGGAGGACGCGACTGCCGCCACCGCACCCCCCGTGCCGACCTAACCTCGCGGCAGCACCACCACCGCACGCGTGCCACCGCCGACAACGTCTTCGAGCACGACCTCGCCGCCATGCGCGTGCACAATGCGTCGAACGACCGCCAGTCCGAGTCCCGTCCCCTTGGTCTTCGTGGTACGAAAGGGCTCAAAGAGGTGCGGACGCATCTCGCTCGGCACACCACGTCCATGGTCTTCGACTTCGAGCCGCACGACCTCGGTGCCTTGCTCGGTCGTACTCGCCGCACGCAAGACGAGACCGTCACCATCCTGCGACGCATCCGCCGCGTTGCGGATGAGGTTCCACAGCACTTGTCGCACTTGGGCCGCGTCAATGCGCGCCAACAACGTGCTCGGGAGATCGAGCTGCATCGCACGCTGCCCCATCGCCGCGTCCTGTGCAACGACGGCATGGACTTCGCGCACCAAGGCGACGACATCGGTCATCTCCAAGTCGATGCGTGGCGGACGCGCGTAGAGCAAGAAATCGTCGACGAGACGGGCGAGCCGCGCAATCTCGCGGCGCACGACTGATTCTAGCTTGTGCTGTGCGCCGGCGTCCCTCGCCTCACCGAGCAGCAGCTCAAACGAGCCGGAGATTGCTGCGAGCGGGTTGCGGATCTCGTGCGCGATTCCGGCTGCGAGCTCGCCCAGGGATGCGAGGCGTTCCTTCTCCCGTAACGAAGCTTCGAGAGCTCGCGTCTCGGTGCGATCCTCGACGAGCAGAAGATCGATCCCGGTACCGAGCTCAGAGCCCGCGCTGTCGCGCGTACGCAACGCCGTGCGCCACAACGCCAGCACGCGGGTGCGCCCCTGTATGTCGACGCTCATCTCGTGCGGCGCCCCGCTCGAGACGAGGAGAGCCCGAATGGAGTCGGGGAGCTCGTCGAGGTGTGACACGTCCATCGACGCTCCGAGGATCTGCGCCGTCGCCGAGCTCAAGAGGCGCACGCGACCCGCCGGCTCGAGCGTCAGCACACCAATCGGCAGCGAGGCGAGCACCGCGCCGTGCAGCGCGCGTACGTCACGCAGGCTCGAGCGCGCACGCGAAGCCGCCTCGTCAGCGCTGCGCAGGAGCAGGCTGAGCTGACCGACGAGCCAGGCGGTGAGGAAGAACGCGAAGCCATGGACGATAAACGCACCCACGTAGTCGGCAGGCTCCGTGCTCCACCCGCCCACGGTCGGCCACAGGCCGTAGAGTTGCAAGCTCAGCTGGAGGCCAAACAAAATGGTGGCCGCCGAGGCGACGAGCAACGCGATACGCCGGCCACCGACGAGCGCGCTGTCGAGAATGGCAAGAATGTAGAGGAAGGGAAACGGGCTAACGACGACGCCGGTCACCTCGACGACCACCACCGCCGTGAGCAGAGCGGCCACAAGATGCAGCGTGGCCACGAGCGTCGGCGAGACCTGGCGACGTATGGCAATACCCAACGCCGCCACCGTGGCCAAGGTGCCGATACCGGCGGCGTAGAGAGCCTCCGAGATGCGGCGCAGAGGCCAATCCGACAGGTCCGCCGCCAGCGTCATGAGCAGTAGTACGGCAGCGACGACGACGCGAAAGGCAAGCAGCCACGACAGGCGCCTATCCACCAATGGCACCCGCCATGGTGAAGACCGGGAGGTACATCGATATGACGAGACCGCCGAGCAACACGGAGAGAAACGCCATGATGAGCGGCTCGAGCATACTCATCATCGTACCCACGGCGGTATCCACCTCGTCGTCGTAAAAATCGGCGATCTTGTTGAGCATCGTATCCATGGCACCGGCCGATTCACCGACGGCGATCATCTGCACAACCATCGGTGGGAACACCGGGATCTCGGAGAGCGGCTGCGCCATCGTCTTACCTTCGGAGATGCGCGCGCGCACACGCATTAAGCCGTGCTCGACGACGCGATTGCCGGCCGTACCCGCGACGATTTCCAGCGCCTCCAGGATGGGCACGCCCGAGGACAACATCGTCCCCAAGGTGCGCGTGAACTTGGCGACCGCGATCTTTTGCACCAAGGGGCCGAAGACCGGCATGGTGAGGATCATGCGGTCGAAGACCTCGCGACCGCGATCGGTCTTGAGCACCGTCGAGATCGACCCCACAAGTGCGCCGCGCCCGAGCAGGATCCACACGATGTTGTGTCGCGTGAACTCGCTCATGTCGACGACCATCTGCGTCGGCGCGGGCAGGGCACTGCCGAAATCCTGGAACATCTTCTGGAAGATCGGGATGACCCACACGAGCAGGACCATGGTCACCGCCGCGGACACCGACAACACGAGCACGGGATAGACCATGGCGCCGCGCACTTGCTTGGCGAGCTTCATGTTCTTCTCGATGTAAGCGGCGAGACGATTGAGGATGGTGTCGAGCACGCCGCTCGCTTCACCCGCAGCGACGAGGTTCACGAACAAACGATCGAAGACCTTGGGATGGCGTCTGAGCGACTCGGCAAGCGTGCTGCCCGACTCGACGCCGGTCTTGACGTCGCCGAGGACGCGACCGAAGTCCGGGTTCTCCGCCTGCGTCGCGAGGATTTCGAGGCACTGCACGAGCGGCAGCCCGGCGTCGATCATCGTCGCAAACTGCCGGGTGAAGACGACGAGATCCTTGGTGGTGATGCCGGTCGACCCTGGGAGCCGTAGGTTGAACTGGGTCGGCTTCTTCTTGACCTTGGTGACCTGCATCTGCTGCGAGCGCAGTCGCTGTTGTACGACCTCAGCGCTCGCCGCTTCCATCTCGCCACGGCGCGCCTCACCCGTGCGAGTCTTCGCCTCCCAAATAAATGTCGCCATGCCTCGTCCTTCGCGCACGTTGCGCGGTCACTGCTCTAGGGTCGGGGCGCACGCCCAGGCGGACGCCCTGTGCCACCGATGAGGAGCGTGCGCAGCTCATCTTGATCGGGACTCTTGAGCATCGCATCCTCGGCGCTCACGAGACGTCGCTGTACGAGCTCTGCGAGCGCCTGGTTCATCGTTTGCATACCGTGCGTCGATTGCCCGATCTGCATCTGCGAGTAGATCTGATGCAGCTTGTCCTCCCGGATGAGGTTGCGAATCGCCGGGTTGGGAATGAGCACTTCCGCCGCCAGCACGCGGCCACCGCCCACCTTGGGGATGAGCTGCTGGCAGACGACCGCTTCGAGTACGAACGACAGCTGCGCCCGCACCTGGGGCTGCTGATACGGCGGAAAGACGTCGATGATGCGGTTGATGGTTTGAATGGCCGAGTTCGTATGCAGCGTACCAAACGTCAAGTGCCCCGTCTCACTGATGGTGAGCGCCGCTTCGACGGTTTCGAGATCACGCATCTCGCCGATGAGCACGACGTCCGGATCCTGGCGCAGCACGTACTTGAGCGCCTTCTTGAAGCTCTGCGTGTCGCTGCCGATCTCGCGCTGATTGACGACACAGCTCTTGTGGGGATGCAGGTACTCGATCGGATCTTCGATGGTGATGATGTGGCCGTGGTGCGTGCGATTGATGGTGTCGATGACCGACGCCAGGGTGGTCGACTTGCCACTGCCGGTGGGCCCGGTAATGAGCACCAAGCCACGCGGCCGATCGACGATCTCGCCGACGACTTTGGGCAAGCCCAATTCTTCGAGTGGTAGGATGTCGAACGGGATCTGGCGAAATACCGCGGCCACCGCTCCTCGCTGCATGAACACGTTGGCGCGAAAGCGTGCGAGACTCTTCACGCCAAACGACAGGTCGAGCTCGTTCTCCTCTTCGAACACGTGTTTCTGCGCGTCGGTGAGAATGGAGTAGCATAGCTGCTTTGTGTCAATCGGCGTTAGCGCCGCGGTGCGCAGGGGCACGAGCTTGCCGTCGATACGCAGCTGCGGCGGCGTGTCGCGCGTGATGTGCAGGTCGGACGCCTTCTTGTCGATCATCGCCTTGAGCAGCATGTGCAGATTGAGCTTCTGCGGTGCCGCGGCGGGCGCAGCGGGCTGCGTCGACGGTGCTTGACTGGACATCCACGGCTCCTTCGCGAAGCGGAGACGGCTCCGCTCGATGATGGCGACATCAATCCGCGGCGCTAACGCGCGTGACCTCCGCCAAGGTCGTCACGCCTTCGGCAAGCTTGGTGATGACCGACTGACGCAACGTCTTCATGCCCGTACGCATCGCTTCGCTCTTGAGCTCAGCCGTTGAGGCGCCGTTGAGCACCATCTCCTTGACCGACTCCTCCATCGCCATCACCTCGTACACAGCGACACGACCTTTGTAGCCGGTATTCGAGCACGTGGCGCACCCGTCGCCCTTGTACAGCTGGAACTTGCCGATCAAGGACTCTGGTACCTGAACGTCACGTAATGCTTGCGGCGGCAGGTCGAGCGGCTTCTTACAGTCACCGCAGATGCGCCGCGCCAGACGTTGTGCGACGATGGCGTTGAGTGCCGCGGTAATGAGAAACGGCTCGATGCCCATGTTCAACAGGCGCGAGATGCTCGACGGAGCGTCGTTGGTGTGCAGCGTCGAGAGCACCAAGTGGCCGGTGAGTGCCGCCTTGATCGCGATCTCCGCAGTCTCAAAGTCGCGCACCTCGCCCACCATGATGATGTCGGGGTCCTGGCGCAGAAACGAGCGCAGCGCCGCAGCGAAGTTGAGGCCAATCTCCCCGTGCATCTGCACCTGGTTGATGCCCAAGAGATTGAACTCGACCGGGTCTTCGGCGGTGGAGATGTTCTCTGTGCTCTTGTTTAGCTCGCTCAACGCCGAGTAGAGCGTCGTCGTCTTGCCGGAACCGGTCGGCCCGGTCACGAGCACCATGCCGTAGGGCTGATGGATGCCGTGCTTGAACCGGCGCAGCGCGTCTTCTTCAAAGCCGAGCTTGGTCATGTCGAGCTGCAAGTTGCTCTTGTCGAGCAAACGCAACACGCTCTTCTCGCCAAAGAGGGTCGGCAACACCGAGACGCGGAAATCCATCTCGCGTCCCTTGCCGAGCTTGAGCTTGATGCGCCCGTCCTGGGGCAGACGTCGCTCGGCGATGTCGAGCGAGCTCATGATCTTGATGCGACTGACGACGGCGTTCTTGAGCTTGAGCGGCGGCTTCATGACCTCGTAGAGCGCGCCGTCGATACGGTAGCGAACGCGGAACTCCTTCTCGTAGGGCTCGATGTGAATGTCGGAAGCTCCCTTCTTGATGGCGTCGACGAGCATCAGATTGACGAGCTTGACGACCGGGGCGTCCTCGGCGCTCTTCTCGAGGTCGAGAACGTTGAGCGAGTCGTCGTCCATGCCGAACTCGATCTCGCCCTCATCAAAGCCCTGCATGACCTCGTCGTAGGAGGCCTCGCCGCCACTCTTATAGTACTTCTCGATGGCGCGGCCGATCTGCGACTCGCTCGCGACGACCACCTCGACGTTGTAGCCGGTGAGGAACTTGATGTCGTCGATGGCGTAAATGTTGGACGGGTCGGCCATCGCCACGACCAACGAAGCACCGGCCCGGTGCACGGGCACCACCTGGTGCTTGACGACCACATCGTCGGTCAGGAGCTTGACGATGTCGGGCTCGATCTCGAAGTCGTCGAGATTGATGGACGGGACGTGGTACTGCTTGGAAAGAAAGTTGAGCAGATCGCTTTCGCCGATCATGCCCATCTTGACGAGCGCGCCGCCTAGTCGGCCACCGCCCTTTTTTTGCTCCTCCTGCGCTTTTTGCAGCTGCTGGAGCGAGATCAGATTTTCTCGAACGAGAAGCTCACCCAGTCGTGCCATCGGTGACGCCCAACCTCCAGCAAGAGAAGAGTCCAGCCCCTGCGGCCGAACCGAAGACAACCCAGGAAGGGCATCTTAGCGTGAGACACGGTCGGCGTCCAAGGGGTGGACGCGCCGCGAGAGAGTTCGTGACTTTCGGGGCGCGCTGAGCAACGACGCGGCGCCGACATCAAACCCGGGAGCCCGTGGTTGGTTTCCTTGCCGCCAACGCGCTCCCTTGCATTGCCAACGACACCAGTTTACCATTATGAGTAAATTTACTCATAATGGTAAACAAAGATGCCATTTGAACGTCACCAAGCAGGAATACTGCGCCGCCGCCTCGACGAATCGCCCATCTTCATGATCGTAGTGGCAGGTCCGCGCCAGGTCGGCAAGAGCACCATGGTGCGACAGGTGCTCGGGGACCGCGATGCCACCTTCCTTGCCGCGGACCAGCCTCTGACGGAAGGCGGAGAGGCGTTTGTCGGCACGTCCGGGCGTTCGCAGCAAGCTGAGACGTTCGTTTCCGGCGCTCCCCCCACCGAGGAATGGCTCGTTCAGCGGTGGCAAAAAGCGCGCTCGCGTGCCAAGGCTGTGCCAGAGGGCGAGCGTCATGTTCTCGCGATCGATGAGATCCAGAAGATCCCGCGCTGGTCCGAGGTCGTCAAAGGCTTGTGGGACGCGGACCGCGCCGCGGGTCTGCCCCTGCACGTGATCCTGCTCGGCTCGTCGCCATGGCTGATGCAGAAGGGGCTGACCGAAAGCCTGGCGGGTCGCTACGAGCCAATTCCCATGACGCACTGGTCGTACGCCGAGATGCAAGAGGCGTTCGATTTTTCCCTCGACGACTACGTCTACTTCGGCGGATATCCCGGCGCCGCCAGGCTCATCCGCGACGAGCGCCGCTGGCGCGACTATGTGCGAAGCGCTCTGATCCATCCGAACATCGAAAAGGACATCCTACAAATGACGCGGGTGGACAAGCCCGCGTTGCTCAAGAACCTGTTCGAGCTCGGCTGCGCCTACTCCGGTCAGATCATCGCCTACTCCAAGCTGCAAGGGCAGCTACAAGACGCCGGCAACACCGTGACGCTAGCGCACTATCTCCATTTGCTCGGCTACGCGGGATTGCTCACGAGGCTCTCCAAGTACGCCGGGCAGAAACACCGACAACGTGCCTCCAGCCCCAAGCTCAACGCCCTCAATACCGCGCTCATCTCGGCGCTCGGCGGGTACACCTTCGCGCAGGCGCGCAACGACCGTAGCTACTGGGGCCGGCTCGTGGAGAGCGCCGTCGGTGCTCATCTGTGCAACACCGCGGCCGACAACTGCCAAGTCCAATATTGGCGTGAGAGCCCGCATGAGGTCGACTTCGTCTTGAGCGACGGCCACAAGCTGGTCGCCGTCGAGGTCAAGAGCGGCGCCGGCCCGACGAATCCCAAAGGTCTCGCGATCTTTGCGGAGAAATTCAACGCAACGCGCTCTATCCTCGTGGGTGAGGGTGGCATCTCCTTGGCTGAGTTTCTGTCACGGCCTGCGGCCAACTGGCTGGAGTAAGACCCATGACGGTGGTTGCTCGCCGCGTTCGCGACGTCACCAAATCGAGCGAAAGCCCGGTCGAAGAACCGCCTGAAGACCTGCCGCGCTATCGCGACCACCACGCCTGGGCGCTGCTCGGCGAGCCGGGGGCGGGAAAGACCACGACATTCGAAGAGGAAGCCAAGGCAACGGATGGTGTGTGCGTGCGCGTCGCCGACTTCATCGATGCCGACGTGAACGAGGACTGGCGAGGCAAGACCCTCTTCCTCGATGGTCTGGACGAAGTACGCGCAAGTGGAGTGAGCGGCAGTACTTTGACAAGGGTCGCTCACAACCTCAAGCGCTTGGGCAGCCCACGTTTTCGTATCGCTTGTCGGGCGGCTGATTGGAACGGCGCCTCCGACCGCGGCGATCTCGAATCTGCCGCGGTCGATCGACAGATCATCGTGCTCCAGATCGAGCCGCTCGGAGAGGACGACATTCTGACTCTTCTGCGTGACAACCACGGCGTGGCTGACCCGGAGGTGTTTGTCGGCGAGGCTAAACGCCGCCGGATGGCAGGACTACTCGACAATCCGCAGACGTTGGACTTGCTCGCGCGTGCGATTCGAAACCAGCGGTGGCCAACGTCTCGCGACGACACGTACAGGCTTGCCTGTGAAACGCTCGCCGTGGAATCCAACAAGCGGCACCGTGACGCGAGCCGTCTCCGGCCTCGTTCCGTCGAAGAAATTCTCGACGCTGCTGGCCGACTCTGCGCCGTGTTGCTCTTGTCCGATCAAACCGGCATCGCGCTCGATCGCGAGCGCACGGGCTCCTGCTTCATTGCTCTCGAGGACTGCAAGCCTCCCGAGCTCGAGGCCGCGACCTGGGCCGTACGCAGCAAGCTGTTTCGTGCGGAGGGCGAGGAGCGGCTGGTACCGAGTCACCGCAGCGTGGCTGAATACTTGGCTGCTCGCTGGCTGGCCCAGCAAGTCGACGCCAATGGCTTGCCACTGGGGCGCCTGTTGAATCTTCTCGTGGGGCCGGACGGGCGCACTGTCGCAGGCCTGCGCGGCCTGTTCGCCTGGCTCGCCTTGCACTGCCAGAAGGCGCGTTCGCGGCTCATCACTGCGGACCCCCTGACCGTCGTGCTCTACGGCGACGTCGGGCCCATGCCCGTTGCGGACAAGAGTCGACTGCTCGACGGCCTTCGGCGTGAAGCCGAGCGCTACCCCAGGTTTCGCTCGGGCGTGCGCCGCGAGCACGGGCTGGGGGCCTTGGTCGATCCACAGCTCAATGACACCTTCTTGGCCGCGTTAAGAGCACCCGAGCGCGACGAAGCGAGCCAAGCGTATGTCGATTGCGTGCTGGAGATCCTTCGGCAAGGTGGGGTCACGCCCGAGCTCGGGTCGGTTCTGGTCGATCTGATCCACGATACCAGCCGTTGGCCGCCAATCAGGTACGTCGCGCTCACCGCGTGGCTCAAGCACGTCGCGAGCCCGTCGGCAGCGCTTGCACTTCTCGATGCCATCCGTGCGGAGCGCATCGACGACCCGGACGACGAGCTGGCGGGCGCCTTGCTTTCGCATCTGTATCCCGCGCACATGGGACCCGAGGCGCTGTTCGACTACCTGCACGCGTCGAAGCATCCCTCGTTGCTGGGACGCTACCGCTGGTTTTGGGAATACGATGTAGGGCAGCACGCACCCGAGGAGCACTTGGCTGTGCTCCTCGACGGCCTCGTCAGTCGCCCCGATTTGGTCAGCGATGATGAAAGAGCGGTCAAGACCATGGCAGACGAGCTGCTCGCCCGCGGCGTCACCACGCTGGGGGATGAGATCAGCGACGACCGCCTCTTCGCTTGGCTCGGCGTCGGGGTCGACGAGTACGGGAGAGTTTCACACAGAGAAGAAGCCCGAAGCATCGTTTCCGCGTGGCTGGGCGCCCGTCCTCGCCGCCACAAGGCGATGTTGAAGCTCTGCTTCGAGTCGTGCAAGACCGTGGAACAACCCAGATTCTGTGTCTACGACCGCAGACGGCGATTGCGAGGGGCGACGTCCCCGGAAGACATTGGCCTGTGGCACCTGGAGCAGGTCGGAGAGAGCGGTTCAGAGGCTATCGCCAGGCTTCACCTCGAGGAGGCAGTGAGAGCACTTCTGTTCCAGGCGGGCGACGCTGGGCTATCGTTGGAGCGATTGGAAGATTGGGCCGACGCGCATCCAGAGCGAAGATCCTGGATCGAGCCCCTCCTCGCCTGGGAAATTCCCGATTGGAGAGCAGAACACGCGGAAGCGAACGCGGCGAGGCGGCGAACCAGCGACGACGCTCGGCGCGAGCGCACGGTCAACCTCCAACGTCATCTGAACGAGGTTCGAGACGGAAAAGCCCGGGCCGATTGGATGCTCGACCTCGCCAATGTCTGGATGGGCTTGTACCTCGATGTGCACGGAACGACCGAAGCCGATCGTTTCAAAGACTACTTCGACAACGGCGAAGAGGTGAGGGAAATCGCCGAAGAGGGCTTTCGCAACTGCCCTGAGCGCGAAGATCTGCCGACCGTGGACGCGATCATCGATCTGGCGCTCAAACGAAGGGAGCACTTCATTCGCCGCCCCTGTCTCTTGGGCATGGAATTGCGCTGGCGCGACGGCCCGAGCGAGATCGACGTCCTGCCCGACGAGACCTTGCGTCGAATGGTGGCGTTTCGATTGACCGATGGCACGGGAAACACTCCCGAGTGGGTTACGTACCTCGTGCGACGACGCCCAGCGTTGGTGGCCGGCGTCTTGCTTCCCTACGCGAGCAGGATGCTGAAAGCAGGCGAGGAGTACGTTCACGGCGTTTATGAGCTCGAGCACGGCTCGGATTACCGTGCCGTCGCCGTCGAAGTCGTGCCTCGTCTCTTGGAGTCGTTTCGCGTCAGGGCGAAACGCGGGCAGTTGCATCACCTGGAGGCTTTGCTCAAGGCCGCTTTGCGCTACGTGCCCGAGCAGCTTCCCGCCCTGATCGAGACGAAGCTGTCGAGAAAGGGCATGGATGCAGCTCAACGGGTCTATTGGTTGGGCGCGGCTACGTTGCTCGATCCCGCGCAATACGAATCCGCTCTCCGGCAGTACGTCGGCAGATCGGAGGTGCGAGCCAACGACTTGGGCAGCTTCTTGGGGGAGCATCTGGGGCACACGAGTCGAGGCGAGGCGCTTCCAGCTGGGACGCTCGGGCGGCTCATCGAGCACATTGCACCCCACGCCGAAATCGCCTGGAGAACGGGCTCGTTCACCGCGACGGGTGCCATGGAGCGTGGCGACCAAATCCGCGCGCTGATCAATCGCTTGGGCGCCCTGGCGACGCCCGAAGCCGAACACGAAATCAACCGCCTGCTCGAGCTACCCGCTCTACACGAGCTCAAGCATCTCCTAGAAGCCACGCGGCACGAGTCGCGGCAACGGCAGAGGGAGAAGGAATTTCGCTTCTTGGATCCAGCCGAAGTGGCGCAGGTGCTCGCTAACCAGGAGCCTGCCAACGCCGCCGATCTCGCCGCGTTGACCCGCGAGGTCCTAGACGACATCGGTCGAGAGCTTCGTCAGGACAACGACGATGGCTTTCGCATGTTCTGGAACGTCGGGGACAAGAAGCCAACGAGCCCGCGCGAGGAGAATCTGTGTCGTGACGCGTTGCTTTCCCGCCTGCGTGCACGTCTCTGCGCCTTGGGTATCGACGTCCAACCAGAGGGCGACTACGTCGGTGACAAACGAGCCGATTTGCGTTTGTCGTACCGCGCCCAATTCGAGCTTCCCATCGAGATCAAGCGCGACAGCAACAGCTCGCTGTGGCGCGGACTACGCGAGCAGTTGATCGAGCAATACGCCATCGCTTCCCGAGCGAACGGCTTCGGAATCTATCTCGTGCTCTGGTTCGGCCGGGGCAACGTTGCGCCCGCTATCGATGGCGGCAAGAAGCCCCGATCGCCCGAGGAGCTAAGAGCGCGTCTGGAAGCGCAGCTCGATCCGTTGGAGCAGCAGCGTGTGTTTGTTCGTGTGCTGGATGTGACCTGGCCAGGGAAGCGAGCCCAATGAAGCACGCGGCGCCGTGCCGCGGGAGCGACTACGCCGACATCGAGTCGAGGAACTCCTTGTTGGTCTTGGTCCCCTTGAGCTTCTGGATCAAGAACTCCATGGAGTCGATGACGTTCAGCGGATGCAGGAGCTGACGCAGGACCCAGACGCGGTTGAGCGACTCGCGCTCGAGGAGTAGCTCCTCTTTGCGCGTCGCCGAGCGGTTGATGTCCATGGTCGGGAAGATGCGCTTTTCCATCAGCTTGCGATCGAGGTGAATTTCCGAGTTGCCCGTGCCCTTGAACTCTTCGAAGATCACTTCGTCCATGCGCGAGCCGGTATCGACGAGCGCCGTGCCGATGATGGTGAGCGAGCCACCTTCTTCGATGTTACGCGCCGCGCCGAAAAAGCGCTTCGGCTTGTGCAGAGCGTTCGAATCGACACCACCCGAGAGGATCTTGCCCGACGGCGGCACCACCGTGTTGTACGCGCGCGCAAGACGCGTGATCGAATCAAGGAGAATGACGACGTCTTTGCCGTGCTCGACGAGGCGCTTCGCCTTCTCGATGACCATCTCGGCCACCTGCACGTGGCGCGTCGCCGGCTCGTCGAACGTCGAGGAGATGACCTCGCCTTTGACCGAGCGCTGCATGTCGGTCACTTCTTCGGGCCGCTCGTCGATGAGCAGCACGATGAGCCACGCGTCCGGGTGATTCGTCGTGATGGCGTTGGCGATGTTCTGCAACATCACCGTCTTGCCCGCGCGCGGCGGCGAGACGATGAGCGCGCGCTGCCCCATGCCGATGGGCACGAGCAGATCCAAGATGCGCGTCGAGTAGTTCGACGGATCGAACTCCATGTTGAACTTGCGGTCAGGATAGAGCGGCGTCAGGTTGTCGAAGAGGATCTTCTGACGCCCCTTCTCGGGGACCTCGAAGTTGACCTGCTCGCTCTTGGGCATCGCGTAATAGCGCTCGGAGTCCTTC
>CAYHNK010000103.1:0-14045 GCA_964357695.1 uncultured Bdellovibrionales bacterium
CGCGCCGACGGCGCGATCACCTACGTGATTGGCGGCACCGTGGTGCTCGCTTGCACCGTGCTCATCGGCTGGGCCGTGTGGCAGAGCAAGCGTGAGGTCGAAGGGATCGAAGGTCCATAGACCGCAGCGAATTCCCCATGGCCGCACCCATCCTCGTTAGCTGTCAAAGCATCGCCAAGGCGTTTGGCCCGCGACCCTTGTTCGCGGGGCTGACCTTCACGGTCCAGGAAGGCGATCACATCGGGCTCGTCGGACCGAACGGCGCGGGCAAGTCGACGCTGCTCAAGATCCTCGCGGCAGTCGAGGTCCCAGACACGGGGAGCTGCACGCGACGGCGCAATTTGCACGTGGGCTACGTGCCCCAGCACCCGACGTTCACGCCGGGCAAGACCCCCGCGGCCGTTGTGACGGAGACGCTCGAGGCCTCGGTGTCCCTCGACCCCGTCACGCTCGCGCAGCGGGTCGCGGTGGCGCTGGGCAAGGTTGGCTTCGCTAAATCCGCGGCCACGGTGGAGACGCTGTCGGGTGGTTGGCGCACGCGGCTCGCCATCGCGCAGGCGCTCGCTCTCGAGCCGGAGCTGCTGCTTCTCGATGAGCCGACGAACCACCTCGATCTCGAGTCGCGGCTGTGGCTCGAGGCTTTTCTCAACGATGAGTCGGCGGCCTTCGTGGTCGTCAGCCCCGACCGCTATTTCTTGCAGAATGTCGGGCACCGCATGTTCGACATCGACCGTGTCTATGCGCAGGGCCTGCTCTGCGTGGACGGCACGTACGCCGATCTCCTCGAAACGCGCAACACCGTGCTCTCGACCCAGGCGAGCTACGAGGAGTCGCTCGCCAATCGCGTACGACGAGAGGTCGAGTGGCTGCGGCGCGGGGCGAAGGCGAGAACCCGCAAGGCCAAGGCGCGCATCGACGCCGCGCACGGCAGCATCGAGGAGCTACAGGAGGCGCGACAGCGTGCACCCGGCGCCAGCGTGGGCATCGAGCTCGCTGCCTCGTCGCGGCAGACCAAGCGCCTATGGTTTTGCGACGGCTTGACCAAGAGCTTTGGTGACAAGACCCTCGTCGCGGGGCTGCATCTGCTGCTCACTCCGGGGATGCGGCTCGGCGTCGTTGGGTCCAATGGCACGGGCAAGACCACGCTGCTGCGTCTGATGGTTGGCGAGCTCACGCCGGATGCAGGCCAGATCCAGCGCGCCGACGCCTTGCGCGTCGTCTATTTCGATCAGAACCGTGCGACGCTCGACCCGAACGTATCGCTCAAGCGGGCCCTCGCCCCTGACGGTGACGGTGTCGTCTATCGCGATACGTCGATTCACGGCGCCTCCTGGGCCAAGCGCTTGCTCTTGCGTCCCGAGCAGCTCGAGCCGCCGGTTTCACGCCTTTCCGGCGGCGAGCGGGCACGCGTCGTTTTGGCCCGGCTCATGCTACAGCCCGCGGACCTGCTGGTGCTCGATGAGCCCACAAACGACCTCGACATCCCCACGCTCGAGGTGCTCGAAGAATCGTTGCTGGCGTTTCCCGGCGCGCTGGTGCTCGTCACTCACGATCGGCATCTCATCGACAGGGTCGCGACCGAGATCCTCGCGCTCGATGGGCGAGGCAGCGTGCAGCGCTTTGCCGACTACAGTCAGTGGGAAGCGTTGGTCAGGATCCCGCCACCGACAAAGACAGACAAGCCGCGGCCGCAAGCCCCCAAGGCCGTCGCGACAAAGGCGAAAAAGCTCACCTACAGTGAGCAGCGCGAATGGGACAACATGGAGGCAAGCGTGCTCGCCGCCGAGGCGCGGCTGGCTCAGGCGCGGGCGCTCACCGAGGACGCGTCGGTGGTGAGCGATGCTGCGACCCTGCAAACGCGATTCGCCCAGCTCGCGGTGGCCGAAGCCGATGTCGACGCGCTGTATGAACGATGGGCGGAACTCGAGGCGAAGGTCAGCTGACCGCGCTTCACTCGTCCTCGGCGGGCGTCTCCTCATCGGCGGCCGGTCGCCAGTCGGTGACCGCGTCCGTCGCGTCGTCGACGTAGTGATGGGGTACGGCGAGCGTCTGATCGATGACCCACACGTCCCAGGTGTCATCGGCATCGATGTTGCGCAGCGCCACGCAGACAAAGCCCTCGCCCGCATCGGCGTAGCCGCGCAGTCCCGTGGGTATGTCTTGCTGGGGCCCCAATGAGCTTTCTCCCATGGATAGCGTGTACGCCTGGGGCGCGGTCAGTGAGCCAGACGCGAGCTCGTCCAACGACGTGCCCCAACGCCCGTGCTCGGCGAAGTAGGTTTGTTGGGCCGCGCGACATTGGCTGAGGGCAGTTTTGGCTTCGACCTGTCGGGCCTCGTTCTGGTAGCGCGTGTACGCGGGCACGCCGATGGCGGCGCCGATGATCCCGGCGTACACCAGGCCCACCACGAAGGCGACCGGCTGACCGAGCAAAGGCGCCAACACGACTGCCCAGAATCGACGGCGCACAGGTGGCTCAGACCCCGGCGCCATGAAGTCTCGCAGCGCGCGAACGCGCTTGGTCAAGAAGGGATGGCTAGCGTTTAGCTCGTAGATGTGCGCCCAAAAACCGCGGGTCTCGTCCAACGTTTGGCTGCTAAATGCCGCGAGCGACATGCTGCGACCCAACGTACGACCGGCCGCCAGAATCGCGAGGCCCCGCGACCCCGCTTCGAGATCACGAGCGACGACGAGCCCCACGCGATCGCAGGAGTACTCGCACGCTCGCGACCAAGCCTGGCCGACGAGCGGCACGACGCGTGCGGGCAGCAGCCACATGGCCCACTTCAAATGGCCAAGCGCGATGTGGCCGAGCTCGTGGCCAATGACGAAGTCGAGCGCCCCATGCTCGGGTCCGCAGGCCTCGACGAGCTCCGAGTAGATGATGATGAAGTTGCGCCCGAGGAGCTTGGTGGCCATGGCATTGAGGGTGCCGCCCGCCTGCACGACGTAGGCATCCGGGACCTTCGCAATGCCCAAACGCTTGCAGGCGGCGCCGATGCGCGCGTGTAGATCGGGGAACTGGGCGGTCGTGATCTTAACGCCGTTGCCGCGCACATACGCGAGAAAGAGCTGTTGCACGCAGACGACGAGGAGCAGCCCAACGAGCACGAGTGGCAAGAACAGCAACACCACCAGCGCCATCTGCGCGGCAAAAAAGAGCAGCAACCCCCAGTAGGTCTCTTCCTTCTCGGTACGCAGCTGCTTGAGGGTGAGCCTGTCCAACTGCACCGTGGCCGTCGAAGCGTAACTCGACATCGTCTGCCTCCCAAAGAATGGCTGAGCGAGCGCGATGGGCTCGCGTCTGCGTTCTACACCGCGCCCGCAACCGGAGCCTTATATCGCGAGAGTGCCCACGGACGCGAGCTGGTGGCGCAGGTCAACTGGCTGTGCCGTCCCGGATGCGCCGATACGCTACACGAAACGAAATTCCCTCGTCCTGCACGAGCTTGTACGCCTGCTCGGCGGCATACATCGACGGCTCGATGGCCGTAGCGAGGCGCTGGGGGTCAAAGCGTACGTGTGCGAGAGCATGCGTCATGAGGAGAGACGTGGCGAGCGCGGCGTCGAGGCCGCGAAAGAGCGGCGCCTTCAGGAGCTGCAAGTCACGATGGTAACCAGACGGCATCTTGGCGGTGACGCCGAGCACTTCCACGAGGGCGGCGACAGCCTCGCTGGTCTTGCCGCGGGCGAGCTCAAAGAGATCGGGGTTGCGCTTTTGCGGCAGCATGGAGGAGCCCGTGGTGATGCTCGCCTCGAGACGCACAAAGCCGAGCTCGCTCGTGGCAAAGAGACACAGATCGGCGGCGAGGCGACCGAGGTCCTGTGCCAACAGCGCCGCCTCAAATAGCGCCCCGGCCTCGGCTTTACCACGCGAGAGTTGCACGGCCGTGACCGGCGTCTGCGTCACACCAAATCCCAAGGCGCGCGTGGTGTGCTCGCGATCGAGAGTGAGGACGGGCACTCCATAGCCTGCGGCCGAACCGAGTGGATTCTTGTCGGCACGACGGCGCGCGGCGCGCAGGCCCTCGGCGTCATCGCGTAGCTCGCTGGCGTAGGCCTGTGCCCAGCCGGCAACGGTCGTCGGCATAGCGCGCTGCATGTGCGTGTAGCCTGGCATCGCGTGCGCCCCATCACGGTTCGCGAGCGTGTCGAGCGCCACGGCGGCGCCTTCGGCTGTCTCGGCAAGATCGGACAAGGCCTGCTTCACGTAGAGGCGAAGTGCGGCGAGCACCTGATCGTTGCGCGAGCGGCCGAGGTGAATGGCGCGGCCGGGCTCGCCCACCATGGCGACGAGACGATTCTCGATGGCTGTGTGACAATCCTCCTCTTCGAGCGTCACGTGCCAGACGCCCTCGGCATGCGTGCGGGCGATGGTGCCCAGAGCCTCTGCGAGCGCGGTGTAGTCGGCCGAAGTGAGGTACCCGGCATCGCGCAGCATCGCCGCGTGAGCCATCGAGGCGCGGCAGTCGTGTGCCACCAGACGCTCGTCGAGCACATGGTCCTCGCCCGCCGTGTAGCGCAGCACGAGGGCGTCCAAGGGCTCGCCGCGGTCCCACAGCCGTGTCATGCGATGCTCCGATCGTGCATCGGCATTGCCTCACGCGCGCGCGCGGCAAACGTTTGCACGGTGCGTTGGTAGAATGCGGCGCCCGCGAGGATCTCCTTTTCGAGCACGAACTCATCCGGCGTGTGCGAGCGCTCGCTCTCGCCGGGGCCGACCTTGATGCCCGGGATGCCGGCAAAGAAAATCCAATCGGAGGCGCCACGCGAGCCAAAAAGGCGCGCCTCGGGCCGTGCCGTGAGTGCCGCACCGACGAGCGGGTGCGTCGGCGTCACCGCACACGGCAACAAGCGTTTGGAGATGACGCGAAGCTCACCCGCGGTCGCTGCACGCAGGCGCTCGATGATCGCGTCGTGATCGGGCTCCGGGTTGGTGCGTACATCGAGCACGCAGCGCGCCGCCGCGGGGACGACATTCTTGGCGCTGCCGCCGTCGGCCATCGTGGGCTCGAGGGTCACAGGTCCGAGCTCCGGGTGCGGTGGGCCGAGGTCGACCCCGTCGAGCGCTATGAGATCACGGGCGAGTAGTCGCAGCGCGTTGGTGGCACCTAGGCGTGAGGCGTGCGCCGCGTGGCAGGCTCGCCCCTGCTCGACGAGCTCCAAGATCAACAGACCCTTCTGTGCCACCGCTACGTCGAGACCGGTGGGCTCGCCGACGATGACGGCATCGGGTGTGAGCCCGCGCTCGACAAGAGCAGGGAGCAGCACCTCGGTGCCCTTGCCACCGGTCTCCTCGCCAACGACGAGCGTGAGCAGGACTCGGCACTCGAGGGCCCGCAAGCGCGTCATGGCCGCGATCATCGCTGCCACCGCTGCCTTGGCGTCGTTCGAGCCGAGACCGTAGACGCGCTCGCCCTCGCGGGTCGGCGTGTGTGGCGGCCGCGTCCACTCGGGAGTCGCGGGCACGGTGTCGAGGTGGCTGTTCAGGTACAGGAGCGGCCCACGCACGCCGATGAGCGCGCAGACGTTGTCGCCCACCCTGAAGGGATCGAGTCTGTGAGTTGCCAGCTGCCGCGTGACATAGTCCGCCGCTGCACTCTCGTGTCCAGAGGGCGAAGGGATCGCTACGAGCTCGCGATGTAGGGCGAGCAGCTCGCTGTCGTTCATGAGATGGCCTGCACCTGCACGCTGCTCTCTGAGTGTCCGGTGTGTGCGGTGTGCTCGGCTGGCAGCAGGTCGGCGGCGCTCTCGACGATCAGTGTCCCGGAGCCTTCGTTGGTGAAGATCTCATAGAGCAGCGACGACTCGTGCTGATAGCCGACGAGATGCACGCGCTTGACGCCGCCGAGCAACGCGTCGATGGCCGCCTTGATCTTGGGCATCATGCCGCCGTCGATGGCTCCCCGCGCGCGTCGCGCCTCGACGCCGACGATGTCGGTCAAGCTCACGAGGCTTGCTGGGTTGTGCTTGTCCTCGAGTAGACCCGGCGTGTCGGTGAGGAAGATGAGCTTCTCGGCGCCGAGCTCACAGGCGAGGGTTGCCGCCACTGTGTCGGCATTGATGTTGAGCACCTGGCCGCCGTCATCGGCGGCGAGCGGGCTGACGATGGGCATGAGCCCGGCATCCAACAGGCGCGTCACGACCGAGCTATCGATGGCGACGATGTCGCCGACGAGGCCGAAGGTGACCGATTGGCGCTCGCCGTCCACCTCGCGGATCTGCGGCGGACGTTGAGCTGCGCGCACGAGGCCTGCGTCGACGCCCGACACGCCGATGGCCGGAAGATCGGCCGCGCGGCAGGCGGCGAGCAGCGCCGTGCTGACAGAGCCGTTGAGGGTCATCACTGCCACTTCGAGCGCGGCGGCGCTCGTGACGCGGCGGCCGTCGATGAGCTCGGTGGCGATACCGAGCTTTGTGCACAACTCGGTTGTCTGCGGCCCGCCGCCGTGCACCAGCACGACCCGGATGCCGAGCGCACACAGCACGGCGAGCTGGGCGACGAGCGCCGTCTGTGCGACGGAGTCGGCGCACAGGGCGCCGCCGACCTTCACGACGAAGATGCGGCCGCGGTACAGTCGAATGTAGGGCAGCGCCCGGTGGAGCGCGCTGATGACAATCTCGCGATCATAGGGGCTGCTCACGACACGGCCTCCTCGGGCGCGAGCATCTCCGTGAGCACGGCCTTCTGCACGTGCAAGCGGTTCTCCGCCTCGCGCACGACGACACTGCGCGGCCCGTCGAGTACTTCGTCCTTGATCTTCACGTTGCGGCGCACCGGCAGGCAATGCATCAGCTTCGCCGCGGGGGCAGCGTGCTCAAACCAGCACTCGCCGACGCACCAGTCTTTGTGGGGGGCACGCAGCAGCAGCTCTTGGGCGCTCTCACCGTAGTGCACGGGCGCGGCCCAGCTCTTGACGTACATGACGTGGGCGCCGCGCATGGCTTCGGTGCGGTCGCTCGTCTCGCGGATCGTCGCGCCCGACGTCTGTGCCAGGGCAGCCGCACGATGCATCACTGCGTCCGGGAGGGAGTAGCCCTCGGGACGCAGGACGGTCACGTCCATGCCGCGTCGTACGGCCATGGCGAGCGCGGAAGCGGGCACGGCGTAAGGTAGGGGCTTGGGGTGATACGCCCACGACAGGACGAAGCGTCCGCCGCGCCGTGGCACGTCGAGGTCGTCGAGGGTCTTCCAGTCGGCGAGCGCCTGGCAGGGGTGCGACAGCGCCGATTCGAGGTTGATCAAGGGCTTATCGCACAGACCGGCCATGGCGCGGATGATGGGATCTTCGAGGTCTTGCACGAGACTCTCCCCGCTCGCAAAACAGCGTACGCCGAGCGCGTCGGCATAGCGGGTGAGCACGGGGATTGCCTCGCGCACGTGCTCGACGGCGTCGCCGTCCATCACCGCGCCCGTGCGCGTCTCGAGCTTCCACGATCCGGCGCCGGGTTGGATGACAAACGAGCTGCCGCCAAGCTGCGCCACGCCGGCCTGCATCGAGGCGAGCGTGCGCAACGAGGGATTCATAAAGAGCAATCCGACGACACGACCGCGCAGTGAGTCATTGACGGGCCGCTTCTCGAGCGTGCGCGCGCGTGCGAGGAGGCGCAGGATGAGGTCGTCCGGCAGAGCGGCGAGATCGAGAAACTGCTGCATGCAAATCTCCTTCAGTACCATCCCAGGCCCGCAAGGGTGAGGCCCGTCTCGTCAGGCAGATCGTAGAGCCGATTCATCCACTGCACGGCCCCACCCGCAGCGCCCTTGACGAGGTTGTCGATGACCGAGGTGACCACCAGACGCTTGCCACGCACGGCGATGCCCAGACGGCAGCGGTTCGTGCCGACCACTTCGGTGAGCTTCGGTGGCTCGAGAGTCGCGTGGACAAAGGGCGTGTGCGCGTAAGAGCGATTGACGCGCGCGACGAGCTCGCTCGCGGGCGTCTCCTTGTGCAGCTCCATGCGCAGCGTGGCGTGGATGCCGCGCACCATGGGACCGGAGTGGGGCACGAAGTCGACCGTTGGTGCGCGACCCCCGCGGGCAGCGGCGAGCAGCAGTCGCATCTCGGCCTCGTGTCGGTGGCCGAGCGGCTTGTAGGCGAAGAGGTTGCTGCGGCGCTCCGGGTGATGCGTGCCCGGGCTGAGCTTGCGTCCCGATCCCGCGCTACCGGTGATGGCGGAGACGAAGATGTCGTCCCCCACGAGCGCTTCGGCCAAGAACGGGTACGCCGCCAGTACGACCGCGGTAGTAAAGCAGCCCGGCTGTGTCACGTGTCGTGCCGGCTTGCCGTGCAGGTGCTCCGGCACAGCGCAGACAAACTCGCCGAGACGAGTCGGTGCTGGGTGCGCCCCGTAGATGGCTTGGTAGGCGGCGGCGTCGGCGAAGCGAAAGTCGGCCGAAAGATCGACGACGCGTAGGTCGTCACCATGGGCAGCGGTGAGCAGCTCGTCGATGAGGTTTGCCGTGGCCCCGTGCGGCGTCGCCGCGAAGACTCCCAAGGGTGTGCCGCGTGCGAGCAGCGGCGTTAGGGACGCAGAAAAAGCGAGACCGTCCGCAGCCGTACCGGCAAGGTGCGGGAACGCCGCCACCACCGACTCGCCCACTTGGCTCGACGAGGCCACGGCCGCGAGCGTGAAGCGAGGGTGTCCCGAAACGAGCCGGATGAGCTCGCCCGCGACGTAGCCGCTGCCACCGAGGATGGCGACGGGGATTCGTGCGGACGTGCTCATGCGACGAGCGCGCGATGTTGTGCAGTCAGGCCGCAGGCCGCGAGCACCATTTCGCCGAGCCCCTTGGGATCGGTGCGCGCGTTCTTGCCCGGTACGCCCGTCTGTTGGTGCACGAGGCGGATGCCGGCGATGTTGTCTGTCGCCGGACCGGTAACCACCGTCGTCGAGAGGTCGTGTCGATCGCGCAAAAGCTGTACGCCACCCCATGCCGCGACCGGATCGCTCGCCGCGAGCACCACGGCGCTGAAGGTTTCGCGCACGGCGCGGTCATCGAGGATGGCATCGACGCCGTAGAGGCCGAGCAGGCCGTCGCCGAGCTCGAGCACGATCACGTCCGGTGCGTCGGCAGCGAGGTGGGTGAGGATGGAGCGTGCGGACTTGGGGGCGCACTCGCCCGTCGTCGTGACGATGCCGAAGTCGGTGAACATCGCTGTCTTCTTCGCGCCAGCGTCCTCCATGCCGAGGATGTCGCGACGCAACGACACGCCGGTGGCTTTGCCCGCAGCGACGCGGATGCCGACGTGCACAAAGGCCTGCACGAGCGCACACGCGGCGGCGGTCTTGCCTGCGTTCATCGAGCTGCCGACAATGGCGACCACCGGAATACCGCGAACATCCAGGCGAAGAGAGAGAGGCAGCGCCCCTTGCGAAATGTGCGCGGGGACGCCGATGCGCTCGGCGAGGTAGGGGAAATGCAGCACCTGCCCCAAGACTTCGCACACAAAGGGCGGGCCGAAGTCGGGATTGATGCTGTCGCAGACGCCGAGCACACCGCCCAAGTTGAGGATGTTGAGCTCTTGGCCGGGCTTGACCGACTTCGGCAAGTGACCCGAGTAGCCAAAGAGCGCGTTACGGTGGCCGAGCGCCACGGCGCAGACATCGCCGGGCTTGAGCGTCGAGAAGCGACCCGAGACCAGCTCGAGCTGGTTGTACGTGCTCTTGGAGGTGAGGACACGCACGGCGACGACGCTGCCCTCGCGCGCCGGGATATCGTCCCCGAGCCGCACCTCGCGCGAGAGGCGACAGTTGGCGGTGACCGAGCCGATCTTGTCGAGGAGAACGCTCTTCATGTCGAGTCCCTCGCGCCGGCGCGGGCGTGGAGCATGGAGGGCAGGCCGAGCAGGCGCGAGAAGCCGCGTGCGTCGGCGGCGGACCACTCGCCAGCCGCCTCCCCGTAGACGCCGCGCGAGGCGTGCTTGAGCGAGTGGGGCGAGCTCACGCCTTCGACAAAGAGCGAGGCTGGCGCGAGTCGAAAGCGCACCTCGCCGGTGACGCGCGCTTGGCTCGAGACGAGAAGCGCCTCGATGTCGCGACACGCCGGCTCGAAGTACTGTGCCTCGTGCACGAGGTCGCCGTAGGTCTGCGCGACGCCGTCTTTGACGCGCTGCTGCTTGGCGGTGAGTACAAGCTTTTCTAGCTCGCGATGTGCGGTGATGAGGATGGCCGCGGCCGGCGCCTCGAAGGCGACGCGCCCCTTCAAGCCGAAGATGGTGTCGCCGAGGTGGATGCCGCGGCCGATGGCAAAGCGCGCGCCCAGCGTGTTGAGTCGTTCGATGAGCGCTACGGGGGTCAGGGCTGCGCCGTCGAGCGACACCGGGATGCCCGACGAGAAGCCGATGACGTGGGACTCGGGCAAAAGAGGCTGATCGAGCGCACCACGCGACAGCACCCAGGCGCTCTCGGGGATGGGCTCGAGCGTGTCGTGGGTCTCCCGACCGCCGATGGTGCAGCCCCACAGACCCGTGTTGACGGAGTATGTCGCGCGCTCGCTCGGAAAGTCGTGTCCCCGCTCACACAAGAAAGCGAGCTCGTGCTCGCGTGAGAAGCCCTCGTCGCGCACGGGCGCGAGGATTTCGATCTCGGGTGCAAGCGTGCGCAGCGCCACCTCGAAGCGCACTTGGTCATTGCCAGCGGCGGTCGAGCCGTGCGCGACAGCACGGGCCCCCAGCCTTTTGGCGACGGTCGCCACAACGCGGGCTTGCAGGGCGCGCTCGGCGCCGACCGACAGCGGATACGTGTGTCCACGCAGTACGTTGCCCATGACGAGAAAGCGCAAGACCTCTTTGAAGAAGTCCTCGCGGGCGTCGACGGTGTGGTGCTCGCTCGCGCCAAGAGAGAGAGAGCGCGCCTCGAGACGGGGACGCTCGTCGGCACCGAGGCCACCTGTGTCGACGGTGACGGTGACCACGGTCGCGTCGTGCTGCTCGCGCAAGTAGGGCACGAGAAACGACGTGTCGAGGCCGCCGCTGTAGGCAAGGACGATGGTGTTAGACATGCGGGACGCCGTGCTGCGCCAGGCGAGCTTGCACGCGTGCCTGGTCGCGGCGTCCGGCGGTGGCGACAAACAGCGTGTCGTCGCCGGCCACCGTGCCGATGATTTCGGGCCACGCGGCGTGGTCGAGTGCCACGGCCACGACCGCGGCACGGGCCGGTGGCGTGTGCAACACGAGCAGGTTGGGGCCTGCGGGTCGGACATCGATGACGTCGACGATTTCGGTGAGCGCCGGTGCCGATGCCGTCGTCGCGAGCGCGTCGCCCATGACGTAGCGTCCACCCAGCTTGAAGGCGCGCAGCTCGGCGAGATCCCGTGAGACACTCGATTGCGTCACCGCAAAGCCACGGCGCTCGAGCAGGCGTTGCAGGTCGGTCTGCGAGTAAATCGGCGTGCTCGCGACCATCTCTCGGATGGCCGCGCGACGCTCTTCAGAATGCTCCGCTTTTTCGTTCATCGGCGCCCCGACCCTCGCTGGGTGTGCATGAATATGCGCGCCTAGTTACAGATATGCGCATGGATATGCAACACTAATCTGCGCCACGGAAATGGCGGACGATCGTTGGCGTGCCCGACGCTCCCGCGTGTCACCGCGCGAGCGGCCCTGTCTTGAGGCTGACGGTCTCGCCAGCCACCGTCGTGTGCCCTGCGACGCAGAGTATGCGTACGCGGCCGGTGGCGACACTCTGGCCGGTATCGTCGGTGACGAGCACTTCCCAGACGTGGGTGCGCTTGCCGCGCGTCAGCGGCACGGCGCGGGCATGCAGTGTGCCAGTGCGCACCGCACGCAAGAACGACGTCGTGTTCTCGAGGCCGACGGCGTGGCGTCCCTCCGCCATGACGTAGAGCGCCGCCCCGACGCTGGCGAGCGTCTCGATGACGGCGGTGTAGACGCCTCCGTGCACGAGCCCGTAGGGCTGGAAGAGGTGCGGGGTGACCGGCACTTCAGCCGTGATCTCATCGTAGGTGACGCTGACAAAGCGCAATCCCAGCAGCTCGGTCAGGCCGCCGCGGGTGGCGTTGACGAGCTCGACGATGTTGTCGGGGAGGGCAGGGCGCGTTGACTCAACCATGGGGGCCTTGTGGCACGCTCACTTCGGCCGAGCAATGGGCCCGAGCTTTGCGTTCGTTGCCCTCAGGTAGTCGACGGGGGCGAGAACGAGCTGCGCGCCGCGCACCCCGGCCGACACCGCGACCACATCGTAAAGCTCGAGGGTCTCGTCGACGTAGACGGGATAGTCCTTCTTGCAGGCCAGCGCGGTGACGCCGCCACGGATGTAGCCGGTGAGCGGCTGCACCTCTTTGAGGGCCACGGTCTCGACTTTGCGATCGTGTGAGAGCTGCGCAAGGGCCTTGAGATCGAGCTGCATGTCGCCGGGCACGACGGCGAGTAAGACGCCCGTGCGATCGCCGCGGGCGACGAGGGTCTTGAATACTTGCTCAGCCGGCATGCCAACTTTGGCGGCGACGCTCTCGGCCGACAGATCCTCGGGATCGACCTCGTAGGTGCGCACGTCGTAGGTGATGCTGAGCCTGTCAAGCAGGCGGGCGGCGTTGGTCTTCATCTCGTCTCACCGTAGATCAGTGTCGCCGGATAGACAAAGCGAAGGGGCGACCTATTCGTCGCCGGCCAAATCGGCTACAGACCGGTGTGAGGATGTGAACCATGGATGGTGTGTGCGCCGCGCGGGGACTCTTTCTGGTACTCGCCGCCGCGTCGCCTGGTGCGAGCGCTGCATGACCGTTCTCTTGCTCTCCGCCTCGTTGTTTCTCGTCTCCATCGCCGCCGGCCTCCTCGGGGCGCTGACTGGCCTCGGCGGCGGCGTCGTCTTGGTGCCGGCGCTCGTGCTGCTGTTTGGCGTCGACATTCACTATGCCATGGGTGCCTCGCTGCTCTCGGTGATCGCCACCTCGTCAGGCGCCGCTGCGGCGTTTTTCCGCGAAGGGTACACGAATCTGCGCATCGGCATGTTTCTTGAGCTGGCGGCGGTGCTCGGCGCCATCGGTGGGGCGTACGCGGCGGCGCTGCTCAACGCGCACGTCATCGCCATCATGTTCGGCATCATCTTGCTCGGCTCCGCGTACTTTGCGTTGCGACGTCACGACGAGAGCGATCCGTCGCGCCCGTCGCACCCATGGGCGGTACGCCTGGGTCTCGAGGGCACCTATGGCGCCGGCAGAAGCGCCCGGGCATACCGCGTGTACAACGTGCCGGTCGGCTTCGCGTTGATGGGCGCCGCGGGGGTGCTCTCAGGCCTGCTCGGCATTGGCTCGGGCGCCGTCAAGGTGATCGCCATGGATCAAGCGATGCGCCTGCCGTACAAGGTTTCGACGGCGACGAGCAACTTCATCATCGGTATCACCGCCGCAGCGAGCGCGGGCGTCTACTTCGGTCGCGGCTACATCGACCCCGGATTGACGATGCCCGTCATGCTCGGTGTGCTCGTCGGTGCAGTCGTCGGCGCGCGCATCATGACAGGGGCGCGCAGCGGCATGTTGCGGTTCATCTTCAGCATCGTCATCGTGGCGCTCGGTGTGCAGATGATTGTCAGTGGCGTGCGAGGTGGACCGTGACCTCGGAAGATCCCGGCGCGCGCTTCGAGCGTCTCATCGGCAAGGTGCTCCTCTTGGGTGTCGGCCTCGCGGCCGCCATTGTGCTCGCTGGCGCGGTGCTCTACCTCGTGCGTCACGGACACGAGACTGCGCGCTATGGGATTTTTCACGGCGAGCCGACGGCGCTGCGCACCATCCACGGTGTGATCCTCTCGAGTGCTGCTCTGTCGGCACGCGCCATCATTCAGCTCGGGCTCATTGTCCTTGTCGCCGTGCAGCTCGTGCGCGTCGGCCTGACCGTGTGGCTCTTTTGGGTGGCGCGCGATCGCGTGTTCGTTGCCGTCAGCGTCGTCGTCCTGGCGATGTTGCTCTACAGCCTCGTCGGCAAGGGCTGAGTCGCTACTTCGCGGCGAGCTCGAGGAAATACTGGTGCGGCAAGAACGTCACCTCGTTGGCTAGGCGTAATCCGGCGCGTCGTGCGGCTTTGAGGAAA
>CAYHNK010000104.1:0-13887 GCA_964357695.1 uncultured Bdellovibrionales bacterium
GAGTAAATGCCGACTGTGGCCACTTCACGATCGTCCTCGTAGATGATGGCCGCGGAGAGATTGACCGGCACCACTTGCCCCGAGGCAGCGACAAGATCCTTACGCAGCACGGTCAAGCGTCCGCGCCCGCCCCAAGCGTCCGATCGCAGTCTGCGCATGATGTCGACGGCCTCCCCCGGAGGGTAGATGGAGGCGACGTTCATGTGGCCAATCACCTGCTCGGCGGCATGGCCAAGCAACTGCTCGGCGGCGCGGTTGAACAGGATGATGCGCCCGGATGGGTCGGCGGCGATGATCGCATCCACCGAGCTTTGGATGAGGTTCTCGAGAAAGTCCTTGGTCTGTCGCAGCTCGCTCTCGATCTCGCGCAGCTCGGTGACGTCTCGGAAGCTAATCAAGACCGCCTCGGGATGCTGTAGGCGCCGCATGGCTGCCGAGATGATCACGTGACCGCCGTCCGCCGTGGGGATGGCGAGATCGACGTAGCCGTGTGCATCGCCTGCCGAGTCCCCCCGCAGCGCCGCCTCCGCCAAGGGCTGCGTCGCGGGTGAGACGAGGTCAACGAACGGTCGACCTCGCACTTCATCCGCGGAGGAGCCGAGCACTGCGCTCGCCGTGGCGTTCGTGTAGCGAATCGCGCCGCGCGCGTCGGTGACGACGATGCCGTCGTTGGCCTGCTCGAAAAAATCGGAAAATTGCCGCAAGTCCGCCATTTGCTCGTCAACCCGAGCCTTTTGCCGAAGCAGAGCTTGTTGCTCGCTGAGCAAGGAGTCGTATTCGAGCGCGTTGCCGATGGCGACCGAGGTCACCGAGGCGATGAGGCGCCCCATGGTGACGAGACGCTCATCGACGCGCGCGATCGGGCGTTTGCTGCGCAAGAATAGGACGCCGACGACAGCGTCGTTGCGGATGAGAGGAAACAGCAGGGCGGCGCGCGGCGGAGCATTCGCGCGCTCCATCTTGGCCCGCACGCCGTTGAGCAGTCCGTCGGAGACGGTGTCGGTGATGACCAGAGGCTCGCGACGGCGCATGACTTCCTGGAGCTCCGGGTAGTCCTCGAGGCTGATGGCGATGTTGTCGAGCAAACCGCGCTCGGCCTCCATGACGACAAATGCCACCTGTTCCTCAGATTTCGTCAGCACGACGCTGACACGATCCATGCCGAAAAGCTCCGAGAGGCGCACGACGGCGACGCGCAAGACGCGCGATAGCTCGGTGCTCGCCGCGATTTCAAGGATGAAGCTGACGAGGCCCTCATGGGCCGCCGACTGTGTCGCCACCGCGTTCAGCAGCGCGACCTCGTGCGCCGTCGCCGCAAGCCGTCGGCGAAGCTGCACTCGACCGACCACCGCATCGTCGAACCCCTCGGCGACGGCCGCGTTGAGCAACGCTTCCTCGTGTGTTGCCAGCCAGGCGACCAGGCGTGCGCGGGGGCAACGACGCCTGAGCTCCTCGATGCGACCCGCAGACAAAGCGCCGTGATAGGGGACGATGACGACGTCGAGATCGGTTGCGAGCGCAGCGGTGTCTGCGACGGCCTTGAAGTCGTCGATGCCCTCGTTGCCGAGGACCGCGACCCGCTGTCGCTCCAAGCCCTCCCAGACGTCGAGCGACTCAGGCATGAGTGGCTTGCTCCGAGGTTGCAAAGCGCCACGCACGCACGATGTTGGGCCGCGCGGCAAAGCGCTTGGATCCTGCGCCTGCGCCTTGCTGCAACACTGGCAACGACGGTCGGCAGGCGACAAACTGCGCGAGCACACCAAGCGCCGCGACCCCCGTGGGCGTAATCGTCTCGCCCGGTAGATCGACGTCCACGAGCGGAATGCGGCAGCGACGGCTCAGCTCGCGCACCGCAGGCACGGGGCACTCGAGTGGGCCGTGACTCGTTTCCACCACGCCGCGACCGCTGGGCAGGATCTCGCAGGTGACGCGCGGGTTGCCGAGCGACTCGAGGGCCACGACGATGCCGACGACGTCCAATACGGAATCGAGTTGTCCCACTTCGTGCAGGTGGACAGCGTCGCGCGTCGTCTGGTGCACGTGAGCCTCGACGTCCGCGAGCAGCGTGAAGATTTCGAGTGCCCGCGCCCGCGCTGATGGACTGAGCGTCATGGTCGCGAGCATGGCGGCGATGTCGTCGAGGTGGCGGTGCACGGGTATGGATTCTTGAGCGAGCGATCGTACGTGCAGCGCCGTTTCGCCGTGGAGATGGACGCGCTCGGTGGTGAGTGCCAGTCCCGATAGGTGGACGCTCGCGAACACCCGCTCGATGCCAGCGTCGTCAGCGCCCACATCGAGCAGCGCGGCAAGGAGCATGTCACCTGCGACGCCGCCCACCGGCTCCAGGTGCACGTGTCCTAGGGGCTCCCGAAGAGACTGCGACATCCGCCATTTGTAGCTGGTTCTGACGGCAGCTTCAACGCGACGGCGCCCTACGAGCTTAGCGATCGTGCGCGCAGCGCATGCGGTACGTCGAGCAGCAGCATCGGCAGGCCATCGCCGAGAATCGCGGCGCCGGAGAACCACTGTAGGCTTTCGAGTGGCTGACCGAGCGTCTTGACGACCACTTCTCGATAGCCAACGATTTGATGCACGGCGAGCGCGGCAAGATCACGCCCGTCCTCGATGACGACGCAGTGATTCGCAGTGTTGGCGCCCTCGATCCGCAGGTGCTCGGCGAGCTCGACGACCGGCACGAGCGCGTGCTGAAAGCTCAGATAGCGACCCCCGGTCGCTGGCCGTAGCACTTCGCTCGTAAGCTCACGTACGGCGACGACCTTGTTGATCGGCACGGCGAGCAGATGTTTGCCGACATTGACGAGCAGTGCGTGCACGATGGCCAAGGTCAGTGGCATGCGCAGGGAAATGCGCGTGCTGCGCCCCAACTCTGATTCGATATCGAGCGAGCCACCCAAGCCCTCGACCTGCTCGCGCACCGCGTCCATGCCGACGCCGCGACCCGAGACGTCGCTGACCTCCGCTTTGGTCGAAAAGCCGGGTACGCAGATGAGAAAGTAGGCTTCCCGCGCGCTCAAGCGCTCGGCCTCCTCGGCGCTCAAGAGGCCCTTGTCGATGGCGAGCAGCTTGAGGCGCTCGGGATCGAGGCCCGCGCCGTCGTCGGAGACCACCACGAGCACCGCATCGCGATCGCGACTTGCGCTGATGCGTACGGTGCCCGAGGGGGCCTTCCCGCGGGCTCGGCGCTCTTCGGCTCGCTCGATGCCGTGATCGACGGCATTGCGGATGAGGTGAATGAGGGCGCCATCGAGATGCTCCAGAATGCCACGATCGATTTCGATCTCCGCGCCCGTGACCTCGAGATCGACTTGCTTGTCGAGCTTGCGTCCCAGATCACGTACGAGGCGCGGGTAGCGCTCGGTGAGTGTGCCCACGGGCATCAGGCGCAGATTCATGACCTGGCGGTGGATCTCACGGATGCGGGCACCGAGGGCGTCGAGACCCGTGCGCACGTCGGCGGCCATGTCTTCGCCGAGCAGCAGCCGCACGCGCTCGCGTGCAATGAAGATGTCGCCCACGGTGTCGAGCAGATCATCGAGCGCCTGCGTGCGTACGCGAACACTGGTCGTAGCCTTGGGCAGCTCAGCGGTCGGCGCCTCGGGGAGAGTGTCGGGCCCTTGCGAGGGCCGTGCTGCGTGCGCGCTCACCTCGATGCCGGCAACATCTGCGACGGTGCGCAGCTGCATGACCACGGTGGACTCGGCGATGGTTGCTCCGAGGGTCACGGTGACGATGTGCCCCGTGACCTCGCCCCTGCGAATCGCGTCGAGAGTTGGCTCGCAGGTAATCACCGGTGCCAGGGCCGCAAGACGTTTGTGCACCAGAAAGGCGCGCACGGCGGGGCTCTGCGTCTCGGGCGCGAGATGGACGATGACGCGCGTTACGTTGGCCGCAAGTGTGGCGGCCGCGTTGCTCGGCGCCGCTGTGGGTGGCGTCGCGGTCCGGGGCGCTGCCGGCGGGTTGGGACGCTTCTGTGAAAGCTCCGCCAGTAGATCGTGGAACGGCTCGATGACCTGCCCGTCGGCAACCGACGCGACTTGCGCGGTGAGGGCATCGCAGCTGCGCAACAAGAGGTCGAGCGTCTCCTGTGGAATCGACTCGCGGCTTGCACGAAAGTCGCCTACGACGTCCTCCATCGTGTGTGCCAGGAGCGCGATGTCGGTGTAGCTCATCGACGCCGCCATGCCCTTGATGGAATGGGCGTGGCGAAAAATGCTGTCGACGTGCTCGTTGGTGTCGTTCGAGTGGCCGAGCGGCACGAGCGTCTTCGCGAGCGCTTCGAGGTGCTCTCGGCTCTCTTCGACGAACAGAGTCCTATATTTTTCGGAGCTCACGCGCTCCTACGACGGGGTGCCGGCGAGGACTTTCTGAACCACACGCTGGACGTCCTCGGGCTTGAATGGCTTGACGACGAAATCCGCTGCCCCCGCTTCGAGCGCCTCCATGACCAGCGATTCCTGACCCAGGGCACTGCACATGACGACGACCGCAGTCGTGTCGATGGCTAAGATCTCTTTGGTGGCCTCGATGCCACTCTTAAAGGGCATGACGATATCCATGGTCGTGATGTCGGGACGCAACGAGCGAAATTTCTCCACCGCCTCGACGCCATTGGCCGCTTCGCCAACGATTTCGTACTGGTCGCCGACAAAGATGTCTTTGAGCATGTTGCGCATGAAGATCGCATCGTCGACGATCAGGACTCGGGTCTTACTCATCCGTATGCTCCTTGGCGTGCGTCGCCGGAGAGAGTGGGGCGAATGTCTGCGTGAGGGCGTCCACCAAGGCTTCGGCATCGAGGACGTGCACAGCACGCCCGCTGAGCTCGCCGACGAACAACGTGCACGAGCCTGGCTCTGCGCGTGGGGCGCCGAGCGCCTGGGTCAGTAGGATCTCGCTGGCTCGCTTGACCTTCATTCCCAATGTCCCCGTCGATGTCCGTCTTTGGCGCAGAAGCACCACCTGGGTCAAGGATTGCTTTTGCGCTTCGAGTCCGAGCAGTGGCGCTGGATCGAACAGCGTCACGATGCGTCCGTGATAGCTCATAATGCCCAAGATGGCGGCCGGGGCCAAGGGGACGGGGGCGACCGGCTCCGGCTCGACGACCTGCAAGACGCTGGCAATGTCGAGAGCATACGCGATGGGGGCTGTCGGCGTGGCCGTGCCGAGCTCGAAGGTGAGGTAGGAGGCCGTCCGCCCAGGTTCCGGCGCGCCCGTCACGAACGACCCCTCGGCGCGGGTGTACGATCGGGACTGAGCTGAAAGCGCGTCACGACCGCCTCGAGCTCGTCGGACAGGCTGGTGAGCTCGACCGCGCTGGACGCCATGGCCTGCATCGCCGTCGACTGCCGGTCGATGGCCACCGACACCTGATCGGTCGTCGCGGCATTGGACTGGGCGACGCCGGAGATCTCATCGAACGCTTGGACCATCTCTTGCGCACGCCGCAGCTGCTCGCGTGTGATGTGGGCGATCTGCGCCACGACGGCAACGCCCTTGCTCGCGGTGCCCGTGATCTCTTCGAGCGAGCGTATGATCGAGCTCAAGTCCTTGCGTCCCGCACTCAGCTCTTCGGTGGACTCACGCATGGCCACGGCGGCATTGCCCGCCTCCTCCATGTTCTCATGGATCAGTGACGAGATCTGGTCGGCGCTCTTCGAGCTATTCTCGGCGAGCTTGCGGATCTCGTCGGCGACGACCGCAAAGCCGCGACCGTATTCGCCGGCACGCGCCGCTTCGATGGTCGCGTTGAGCGCCAACAGATTGGTCTGCTGCGACAGCTTCGTGATGACTTCAACGATCGCGCCGATTTCCTTCGATTTCTCACCGACGCGCAGTACGCGACCGCCAGTGGCCTCGATGCGCTCGAACACCTTGCGCAGCTTGTCGACGGCAGCCTTGCCGACGTCGCCACCGGCTTGCGCGACGCGCGAGGTCTCGTTGCTAGCCACCGCGGCATCTTCGGCCGCCTGGGCGGTGCGCTCGATGCCGCCGGCGATCTCCGAGATCAATCGGCTCGCCTGCTCGACGAGGCGTGTCTGTAGCTCGGCGCCGCGGGCGATGGTTTGGATCGACTGCGTAACCTCTTCGGTGGCGGCGTTGACCCCTTCGGCCGTGCCTGAGAGATCATTGGCGCTTTCCGCTACGGCGGCTGAAGTGCGCTGAATGTGCGACACGAGCTCGCGCAAGTTGTCGAGCATGTAGTTGATCGACGCGGCCAGCGCGTTGACCTCATCGGGCATGCGCGTGGGTCGCTGGAACCGTGCGTAGTGTGACAGGTCTCCGCGCGAGACGCGGCTCGCAAAGTGCGACAGCGTGCGGATGTTGAGCGACAGGTTGCCCGCGAGCAGGGTGCTGCCCGAGACGCCGAGCAGGACAATGCCAGCGAAGGTGAGCAGCCAGAGCGTGACCGGGTCAGCGACAAAGCGCTGCGCGATGAGTGGCACGAGAGCACTCATGACGGAGATCGACAGAAAGCCGAGCGCCAACTTTAGCCGCAAGATGCTCCTCACCGGGGATGATTGTCCGGCAACTGTGGGTCCGACGTCAAACTGAAACGGTGCCTCTACTTGAAATGGTCGAATCCGCGTGCGCCGCCAGAGTCCACGTGGTGACCATCGAGATGCACGCCACGGCCTCGGTCGATGCGGCCGATGACGGTGAGTTGTTCTCCGAGTCGCGCGGCCTGCCGCAGCGCGCGCGCGACGTTGGCTGGGGCGACCGCGAGAACGAGCTCGAAGTCTTCGCCGCCGCCCAGCGCGAGATCTAGAGAGGAGATGCCGAGCCGTGCGGCGCGGCGCACCAGACCCGGCGCGAGTGGCAGATCGCATGCCGTGAGGTACACACCGCAGCCGGGCGCGACCACGTGCAGCGCGTCACGCGCGAGACCATCCGAGATGTCCGCGGCGCTGCGTACCACCCGTGCGGCGGCGAGCGCGAGCGCCAGTGGGACGCGCGGCAGCGGACGAAGCTGGCGCCGCACCCATGATCCCTGGGCATGCGGGTCGCGCTGCAACAGCGCCAGGCCCAACGCAGCGTCTCCGAGTGTGCCGCTCACGAGCACGAGATCGCCGGGTCGGCCCCTGCCACGACGCAGGGCGAGCGCACCGTGGACCTCGCCGACCGCAGTGACCGAGACGACGAGGGGGCCAGTCGTGCGCGACAGATCGCCACCGACGACCGGGGCACCATAGCGCTGCCCGAGGCGATCGGCGGCACGTGCCAGCTCGATCACGAAGGCGACCGACTCGGTGGGCGCGATCGCTAAGGACAAGAGCAGCCCACGAGGTCGCGCGCCCATGGCGGCAAGATCCGAGAGATTCACGGCCGCGGCTTTGTGACCAATATCACGCGCGCTCGCCCACCGGCGCTCAAAGTCGACGCCCTCGAGCAGCATGTCGGTGGTTAGTACCGCCTGCGGTCCGACCTGTCGTAGCAGCGCTGCGTCATCACCGATGCTCAGCGCGACACTGCGATCATGGCCGCGTGAGAGGGCGCGCTGCAAGCGAGCGATGAGCCCCTGCTCGCCCACGTCTGCGACGGTCAGCTTCCTTCGTCCGTGCACTTTGTCCTCGAGCCGACAGACGCGTCGGCTCAGCCATGCGACGCCATTGTCCGGCTCGTGATCTCTATCACGGCGCACGCGGGAGAAAACTCTATAGATTTCCATGGTGCCGGCGCGACGTATTGTGGCACCGGGGTTGCAACGTCTGAAGCCATCATGAGACAGCGCAAACTTCTCGGCTATGTGGTGTTGCTCGCTGCTGCCTACGTCGTCGGCCTGGCGGGGACGATCGCGACAGGGCGAGCGCTGATGTCGCGAATGGGCCCGAGTGCCGCTCGGATCCCCGTAACGATCGAGGCGCCGGTCGCCGCGCCCGCCGCTCCGTTGAGCCCCCGAGTCCCCGTCATCGACTGTTAGATCCGCCCCCGAGTGACAGAGCTTAGGCGACGCTTTCGGCGGCTTCGAGTACCGTTGCGCGGCCATTCTCAGCGGCGAACGTGCGCTCGCCGGGCTGGCGCTCGACGATCTCGTAGGCTCTGGCGTCTGCCAAGACGGCGCGCACGAGCTGCGTATTGAGCGCATGACCCGAGCGGCGCAGCTCCACATTGCCGACGACAGGCATGCCGAAGAGCGACAGGTCACCAATGGCGTCAAGGACATTGTGCCGCACGAACTCGTCGGGATAGCGCAGGCCATCGGGGTTGAGAACGCGGTACTGGTCGATGATCACCGCGTTTTCGAGTGAGCCGCCGCGGGCGAGCCCGCGTGCACGCAGCGCTTCGACGTCACGCAAAAAGCCAAACGTGCGAGCCCGCGCCAGATCGCGTACGAAATTGCGCTCTGAGAAGGCGAAGCGGTACGGCAAGTTGGGAATGAGCGGATGATCGAAGTCGACCGCGCACGTGATGTTGAGGCGGCCGCTGGGACGAATGCGGGCCAGCTTGTCGCCGTCGCGTACGGTCACTTCTTTGCGGATGGCAAGCACGCGCTTGGGCCGGCGCTGCTCCTCGGTGCCGACCGCCTGCAAGAGCTCCACGAAAGGCGCCGCGCTGCCGTCGAGTACCGGGATCTCAGGGCCGTCGACCAGCACCTGGGCATTGTCGATGCCCAAGCCGGCGAGCGCCGCGAGCAGGTGCTCGACCGTGCCCACCACCGCGCGTGAGCCGTTGACGCCCACGGCCAGCGTTGTCGCCAGGGTGGTGTCGGCTACGTGCTCGATGCACGCGCGCAGCTCGGCATGTCGACCCATGTCCGTGCGCAGAAAGGTAATGCCGTTGTTCTCGTTCGCCGGGAGAATGTCCATACGAATGGGGCGTCCGCTATGAAGCCCGATCCCCTCAATGGTCACTTTCTCGCGGATGGTGCGCTGCCGATGCATGAATGCTCCCACAAGGTCCTCTAGCCCGCCGCGCCTCGCTCATCGACGACGCCGGCCGGGTCGGACGCCAATCTCGCATTCAATCCCTGTGCCAACATCATGAATATTTCGTATGTGCTTGAAAATAAGCTGATTTGTGTGTCGCTACGTGGTCGAAACGAGGCCTCACAAGCATCTCCATCGACTCGCACCGCGACAGGGCCGTCGCACCGGTGCGAGAGCTGACGCACGACAGGCCATCGTGAGTCGGACGTTGGGGTACCACGAGTGGGACAAGTCACTCAAGATCCTTCCGTTTTTTTTGCGCGTGCCTGAGGCTTTGGTGATCGTCGGCAGAGGCCACCAAACGTTGCGACAATTACGCCATACTTCGATCTGAGGGGATTCGTGCCACGCGGGCACCAGACGCAACAAAGGCGCAGCGGTTGAGCAATGGCATCGTGATGCCCACTGCTCAGTGCCGGGAAAAGTCCCGACCCGCTGCGCCTTCAGAATTGACTACGCTACGCGTAGACTACCAGCGACCGCCACGGCCGCCGCGATCGCCACCGCGATCACCACCACGGCCGCCACCGCCACCGGGACCACGACCGCCACCGCCGAAGCCACCACGGCCTCCGCCACCGCCGCGGCTCTTCTCTTCCGCCTCATTCACCTTGATGGAGCGGCCGTCGAAATCCGTGCCGTTCATCTCAGCGATGGCGCTCTGGGCCGCTTGCTCCTCGACGAAGGTCACGAAGCCGAAGCCACGCGACCGACCGGTGTCACGGTCGGTGATGACCTTGGCCTCGGTGATCTCACCGAAACGCGCAAAACCTTCACGCAAACCATCGTCCGTCGTATTGAAGCTCAAACCACCCACAAACAACTTCTTCGCCATAACCTTCACCCTTGTTCCAGCGCCATTTTCGTCGGCACCGATGATCTCGTCACAGGTTTCGTGGGAGGTATCTCGCCCCGCGTTTCCCGGGAGCCACCACCATGGTGACCCTTTTTGCCGAGAGTCGCCCCCCACCTAACACGAAATGTTGACGTTGGCAATCCCGCGGCGTGGTGGCGATTGGCGGGACGATCGCGTCCATGTCATAAGACAGGCCCATGGGCAGGGCCGCACAAGAGCGCGCGTCACAGGGCTGGGACGTGCTGCACATCGTCACCTCGCTCGAGCTGGGCGGCGCGCAGCTCGCAACGCTCTACGAGGTCGAGCACACGCGCCTCGTGCGCGGGCGGCATCTAGCGTTCGGTCCGGGGGGATTGCTCGAGTTGGAAGCGCGTTCCCTTGCGGGGGTGACCTGCCACAAGATCCCGACGCTCCTGCGGGAGGTCGCGCCACTGTTCGATGCCCAAGCGCTTCTTGGTCTCGTGCGTCTCGTGCGTACGCTGCGGCGCGCGGGTGCGGGGCGGCGACTGCTCGTGCACACCCACAGCTCCAAGGCCGGGATCCTCGGGCGCTGGGCGGCGTTTCTCGGCGGCGCGGACTTGGTCGTGCATTCGATTCACGGTTTTGGCCATCCACACCACGGTCCATCACTGACGCGTCGCGTGCTGCGACTCGCCGAGCAGCTGACGGCGTTTGTCACCGACGGCTTTACCGCGGACAGCGCCGCCAACATTCGGGATGGCCGGCGCGACCGTCTCGTGCGCCGCCAGCCGGCGACGGTCGTTCGTTGTGGTATCGACGTCGACGAGCTCACGCGGCGCCCGAAAGCGCGTGAGCAGCTGCGGACGACTCTTGGCATCGCGCCCCGGGAGGCTGTGGTGCTCAGCGTTGCGTGTCTCAAGCCACAGAAGGATCCGCTGACGCTGGTGCGCGTCGCCGAGCAGGTGCTGCGCGTGAGACCCACGACCTGGTTTCTCTTGGCCGGTGATGGCGAGCTGCGTGCGGCGTCCGAGTCGCTCGCGCGCGATCTCGGCATCGCCGAGCGCGTGCGCTTTCTAGGTTGGCGCCGCGACATCGCCGAGCTCATGCAGGCGAGCGACGTGCTGCTCTTGACCTCACGGTGGGAGGGGTTACCCCAGGTGTTGCCACAGGCGATGGCTGCGGGTCTGGCGGTGGTGGCGACGAGCGTCGACGGTAACCCGGAAGCCATCGAGCACGAGCACAACGGCCTCTTGTGCCAATCCGGGGACGTGCCGGCGCTCGCTCGGGCGACGCTGCGCTTGCTCGGCGACAGGGCCTTGCGTCAGGCCTTTGTCCGCGTTGGCAAAGAGCGCGTCGCGGCATTTTCGCGTGAGCAGATGGTGCGGGATCTGGACGCGTTCTACGCGCGCCTTGTGGATGAAGGGGTGTCGCGCGCGCCAGTGCGACGACTGCTGTTGCGCCTGCTGCCGCGCCTTCTGGACGAGAGTGTCGCGTGAGCACGGGCGGCTGGACCGAAGTGGAGCTGGTCGTCGAGTCCGCTTATGCGGGCTGGCGTCTCGACCGCTACCTGGTGGCCAAGCTCGGACACCTCTCGCGCACGCGCGTGCAGCGCATTCTCGCGACGAGCCTCGTGTCCGAGCTGGCGCTCAAGTCTTCGACGCGCGTGTGGCCGGGGCTGCGCTTTGCGCTTCGGCGCGCGGCGGTCGCTGAGCCGCCGACGCCCGATACGTTCGGTGTGCTACATCTCGATGATCACCTGCTGGTCGTCGACAAGCCGACCGGCCTACCGGTGCACCCGTCGGCCCGTTATCACCACGGCACGCTCGTCGGTCTCGTGCGGCGTCGCTTTGGCGATGGCTTTGCCGAGCCGGCGCATCGTCTGGATCGCGAGACTTCGGGGGTGCTCGCCTGTGCGCGCGGCCCGGTGGTGGCGCGACATCTGATGCATGCTTTTCGCCGCGGGGAAGTCGTGAAGGACTACCTGGCCGTGTGTGAGGGTTGGCCGAGCGACGAGCAGTTCATCGTTGATGCACCGATTGCGCTCGGCGGCGCGATCGTGCGCATCGCGGTGCGTATCGATCGCGAGCAAGGCCGGCCCTCGCGTACGAGATTCGTGCTGCTCGGTCGTTTTGAGCGTGAGGGTGAGCGCTTCTGCGTCCTGCATGCGATGCCCGAGACTGGGCGACAGCATCAGATCCGGGTGCACCTGCGCGAAGCGGGTCTCCCCATCGTGGGTGACAAGATCTACGGCGCGTCCGAAATGCTCTATGATCGTTTCACCCGCGGATTGCTCGACCCGCAAGACCGAGCGCGGTTGCGGATCGAGCGACACGCGCTGCACGCGGCGCGCTTGCGTTTGCGGCACCCGGCGACCGATCTCATGCTCGACGTTGGTGCCCCACTGTCGCCAGACCTGCGCGAGTTTGTGGGTGAGGCGCTGGCCTACGAGGTCGATGGTCTCGTGGCGGGCACGGCTGTAAGCGGTGCCGGGCAAGCGACGAGGAGCCACGCGCCGAGGGCCGCAAACACGACTCCGGTGAGCAGCACGAGCGAGGTGGCGAGCACGGGTGGCGCGACGACCGCGCCGATGCCACTTGTGCCGCCGTAGAGCGCGAGGCCGTACGCGAGCCGGTTGACTTGCTGCGCTGACCAACCCCGCGCCTTCAGACGTAGCGCCATGTGGTCGTGACTGCCGCGCAGTGGTGACTGCCCTCGCGCCAAGCGAGCGACTACGACCAGTGCGGTCTCAAACAGCGGTACAAAGAGGATGAGCAACGGGGCCGCAGCGGCGACAGGATTGTCGCGCGTGTAGGCGCCCAGCATGCCAAAGCTCGCCAACATGAAGCCGACAAACAGACTCCCCGTATCGCCGAGATAGATGCGCGCCCGCGGCATATTGGAGGGCAAGAAGCCGCCGAGACTGCCGGCAAGCGTCAGGCTCATGCTCGCGAGCAGCGCATTGTCATCGAGCACGCCGATGCCGAAAAACGCCAGCGCCGCGATGATGCTGGTGCCGGCAGCGAGACCATCTGACACATCGAGAATGTTGGCGGCGTTGGTGACGCCCATGAGCCAGAGGACGCTGAGCGACACGGTGACCCAGTCCGGCAGCGCGGTGAGCTGGATGGCAATTTGGCTCTTGAGCACGACCCAGGTCGCCAGGAGCTGCACGAGCAGCTTGAGGTACGGTCCGGCAACCTTGAGATCGTCAAAGAGACCCAGCATGGCCAGCAGGGTGCCGCCGAGCAAGAGGCCCAGCGTCTCGCGGTGAAAGTCGAACACCAACGACAGCGTCACGAGAAAGCTCAAGTATACCGCAATGCCCCCGAGATACGGGGTGGGCGCCAGGTGTTGCTTCAGGCCCGCATCGGGGTGGTCGAGAATGCCCAGGCGCTCCGCTGTGCGGCGTACCAGCGGCGTGAGGTAGAGCGACAGAGACAGGCTCAAGAGCAACGTGGCGCCGTAGCGCAGGAGCGTGAGCGTCGTCATACGCTGCGCCGCCTTTCAAAGAGCCATGCTGCGACGATGACGGCCGTGGCCGCATATCCAAGGCCATAGAGCGTGGCCCAGCCGAGCAAGTCGAACGCGACCGGCAGACCGTTAGCGGCTTGCGTCCGCGCCGAGAGCCGCGCGAGGTCGGGCAGCACGATGTAGCTCACCCGTAACAGGGGAGCGATTTCCGCGGTCGCACTGCCGAATCGCTCGGCCATGGCGACGATGTCGCTCGTGAGGTTGCCGGCGAGCACGAAGCCTGCGGCGTACGTTGCGGCGAGCGCCGGCGCGGCAAAGCTCGAAAACAGCAGCGTCAGCGCCACCACCACCGCCATCTCGATGTTGGTGAGCACGAGCGAGGCCCACAGTGCCGCGGGTACTGGGCCGCCGTACAGTGCGGCGATGGCGGCCGTGGACAGCACCATGAGCGATGCCACGACCATCATAGTGGCCACGAGCCCAAAATATTTGCCAGCGACGAACACGGAACGCGACAGCGGCCGCACGAGCACCGGATAGGCCGTGCGGTGCGTCAGCTCGCCAGCAAAGCTCGAAACGGTGACCGCGATGGCGATGGCGCTCCCCAGAGCACTTGCGGCCGCCAGACCAACGTCGACGATGAGTCGCACCTGC
>CAYHNK010000105.1:0-13843 GCA_964357695.1 uncultured Bdellovibrionales bacterium
ATCTGGAAGGTATTAAAGACGAAGCCGATCTCGCGATTGCGCAAGTCGGCGCGGGCGTCATCGGAGAGCGTCTGTACGTTGGCGCCGTTGAGCACGTAGCTGCCGCCGCTTGGCGTGTCCAAACAACCGAGCACGTTGAGCAACGTCGATTTTCCCGAGCCGGACTGGCCGATGATGGCCACGTATTCACCGCGGCGCACCGAGAAGCTGACGCCATCGAGGGCGCGCACGGATTCGGCGCCGATCGCGTAGACGCGCGAAATTTGGTCGAGGGCGATGAGCGGCGCTTCGGTCATTGGCCTGCACTTACGGCTTCGCGCTTGACCGCCCGCCCGTCCTGCAGCTCACGAGCGAGGATGCGGTAGGGGCCCTCGATGACGGTCTCTCCTTCTTTGATCCCGGAGACGATCTCGATCTGGTTTTCGTCGGCCAGGCCGGTCTCGACGCGCCGCACGCGCGCGACATCTTGGTCGATGACGAAGACGACCTTCTTGAGCGGGCTCTTTGCCGAAGCGGTGAGCTTCTTGGCGTCGAGCTGTGCTTCGGTGCGCACGGTCACGGCTTGAATGGGTACGCGTACGGCGCGCTCGTGCGTTTCGGTATGGATGGTGGCCTGTGCGCTCATGCCCGGGAGCGCCCCCGGCACGCTTTCGGTGAGCGTCAAGCGCACCGGGAAGGTGATCACCTCGGCTTCGCTGCCGGCGTTCTTGATGGTCGCAATGCGCGCGATCTCGATGGCCTCGGCGGCAAACTTCTTGTCGGGAAAGGCGTCGACTTCGACTTCCGCGTGGTCGCCTTCATGAAGGTAAACGACCTCGTGCTCGCCGACTTCCACTCTGGCCTCCATCGCCGACAGCGTCGAGATGACGACGATGACGTCCTCGCTAAAATCGGAGCCGCGCACACGCTCGCCCACCTGCTTTAAGCGCGAGGTGACGATCCCGTCGATGGGTGCGTACAACGTGGTCAGCTCCAAGAAATGCCGCGCCTCGCTCAAGCTGGCGTCGGCCTGCGCGATATGCTGCTGGGCGGCATCGAGGCGAGCTTTTTCACCGGCCAAATCGGCCTCGGCGCGCTCCTGCTCGGCCGCGCTGGCGTTGCCGCTTTGGACCAGCGTGCGCACGCGCGTGGCTTCGGCTTCGAGGCGCGCGACTTGTACCTTCTCGAGGTCGAATTCGGCCGCCGCGCCGCGGCGCGACGCCTCCTGCTGCCGCACTTGCGCGCTGTAGCGGCGCGAGTCAATCTGCGCCAACAGCTCGCCCTTTTTGACCGTGTCGCCTTCTTTGACGGTCAGGCGCAGCAAGTCGCCGGACAAGTTCGACGAAACTTTGATTTCGGTGGCCGCCTGTAGCTTACCGGCGGCAATGACTTTGCGGGTGATGGGGCCGACACTGACCGTTGACGCTTGCACGGCGAGCGGTGGCTCGCGGCGCGGGATGAGCGACAAGGCGACGAGGCCAAAGACGGCGAGGCCAAAGAGTGACGCCACGAGGCGTTGCGCAAGGCTCACGGTAGCTTCTCACTTAGTACGCCGCCAACGGCGCGATTGAGGTCGGCCAAAGCCAATGCCAGATCGATGCGCGCCGAGACGTAAGTCAAGCGGCTTTGCGTCAGCTTGAACACCGCGTCGCGTACTTCCAGTTGGGTCGCAGCGCCTTTTGACAGGCGGTCTTCGGCAAGCGCCACGCCCTGCTCGGCGACGGCGACATTGGCAATCGCGAGGCGGCAAGACTGGTCTTGCGCGACGAGGTCACTGCGGGCGCGGTTGATTTCGGCGGACAACTGTTGCTCGGCCTCATCGGCGGTCAGCAGCGCGTGCTCTTGCGCGAGTGTCGCTCGTTGTCGTGCGGCGGAGGTGTGCCCCGCATCGAAGAGGTTCCAGCGCACGAACAGGCCGGCGGTCGAGACATGCTGATGAGCCAACGGGCCGTAGACACCCGCGGCGCCGCTCAAGTTGGGGCTTTGCCGTGTGTAGCCGAGCTGTACACCCACAGAAGGCCAGAAGGCCGCCGTGGCGCTCTTGACGCCATACTGGGCCGCCTGCGCCAGCTCGGCGTAGCGCAACAGCGCGGGTCGCGAACGACGCGCGAGCGCGAGCAGCTCGTCGGTGGGCGGCGGCGTGAGGGTGGGCGGCAACACGCCCGACAGGCTGTCCGGGATCACCACCTGCAAGGCGGGATCGGCGTCGCGCCCGAGGAGCACGGCCAGATCGGCGCGGGCCTGCGCCAAGGCTGCCAATTGCGTCGCGACATGGATCTGGTCGCTGCCGTAGTTGACCTTCGCCGCGAGCACATCGCCTTTGCCGGTGCGCCCTGCGGCGTACAGGGCCTCGGCGCGCTCGACTACCTGAGCGCTTTGTCGCACGGTGTCATTGAGAACCTCCAGATTGCGCTGGGCGCGAACCACCTCGAAGAAGCGGCGGGTGACCTCGAAGGCAATTGCCAACGCCTCTTCGTCGACGGCTTTTGTCGCGGCACGCTCGGCGGCGCGCGCTTGTGCGACCGTGTAGGTGGTCTGGAAACCGTCAAACAGCGGCTGCTCCAACGACGCGCCGAGCGCGTAGTCGGCAAAATTGCGCTCGGGAGTCCACACCTCCTGTTGGTCATAGGTCATCGTCGGCGGCGTGCTGCTCGAGTCGAGCACGGGTACGACGCGCACCTGGCGTTGCGAGCCGACGTAGTTGCGGCCGAAGCTGGCATTCAGATCGAGACGCGGCAAATAGCCACTGTAAGCCTCGCGACGATCGACCGCTGCGCTCGCCCGCTCGTTGCGCGCGCGCAGGAGGGCGGGATTGGCCCGGTTGGCCTCGAGCAGAGCGGCCTCCAGGGTGAGCGCCACTGTCGACTGCTGCGTGACGGACGTCGCGCCGAGGCACAGTGGCAGGAGGCAGGTGAGCAACGTGCCGGGGCTCACCGTGGTGCTCCGCCGAGGCGTGGCAAAGCAAAATGGAAGACCGCCACGTACGAGACCCACAGGACGACGCCGAGCACGGCCACTCGTTGGACACGCTCGCCAGTGACCGCCGTCGTGCCGAGCACGACGAGCGCCAACGACCACAACGTAAAGAGGTCGATAGCATCGAGGACCGTCCCAATCGGCCGCGAGGCGTTGAAGAAGTACGCGAGGTTGGAGGGAAACAGGCGCGGCAGCTCGCTCGTCTGAATGACGGGTCGGACGATGATGGCCGGCAGACTCAACAGCGCGCGCAGCGCGGTGGGGAGCGAGGCGACGCTCGTGACCGCCAGCAGCGGTAGAAACGGGGACTTCTTGCCGATGACCCTCACTCCCAGCCAGAACGCGAAGGCGACGAGCAGCGCCGTGAGACTCGGCGTGACGAGCGCACTCGCCAGGGTGCCAATGGCGCCTACCTTGCGGCCGCGCGCCAACGCTCGGTCCATTTCGTGGGGGGTCATCTCAGTGCGCTCGGAGTGACGCGCCAACTGCTCGACGACGGCGCCCTCGAAATCGAGGCGCGGCACGAGCACGGCTCCCTGGATCACCGTCGCCACGGTTGCAACGAGCAGCGCCGGAAGGATGACATGGCGCTCGGCGACCGCACGCAGCGCCCTGCGTGGCGCGTAGAACACGGCAGCGAGAAGTCGACTGCTTTCGGCAAACGGGCTCATCGTCATTGCTGCGCTATCCTTGGGGCCGTGCAGTGCTTGCGGCACACGTCCGCCTGCTCATACGCCTGGCGCGCGGGTTATATTTCCGCAAACGTCCGGGTGTACATGGGACGCAAACTATGGCCGCGTCATCGTCTGAGCAAGGTGCGATGGGGTCGCTCATGCCGCGACGCGTCTGAGCGGGGAGCGTCTGAGAGCTGCGCCTTTAGAATGCACCGACGAGCGCGAGTCCCCGTGACACTGGATCAGGCATGAGCGCGAGACGCTTCTCCATCTTGTACGGGTCGTACAGACCGGGCTCGGGCCCCTGCAGGAAGAAGAACAGACCCGTCGCCGCAAGCACAACGCCTGATGCGCCACTGACCCGGCTGATCAGATCCATTTGTCGCAGCTCGTCGTAGCGGCCTTCGAAGTCGGCGCACGACGGCACGGTGGGCGTCTGTCCGCGCCCACAACCTGCCGCCGCAACGTCACTCTCGTAGTCCGCCACCCGCCCCGAATTCCACGTCCACGTGCCGACACCGACCGCTAGCGCGAGCACGCCCGTGCCGCCAGCGAGATAGGCGCCGAGACGCCAGCTGTGGGCGCGGCCGTCGTATTCGTCGATGAAGTCCAGTGAGGGCACCAGAAGCACGTCGAGCGACGCAGTCTCGTCGCGGCGGATGTCGATGTCTTTGGCCCAGGCGACAAAGCCCTTCTTGAGCACGCGGATACGGTGGGGTCCCCCCGCGAGCGCCAGGCGCGCAAGCGGCGTCACACCGGCCATGCGATTGTCAATCTCCACGTCCGCTGCGGCCTCGCTGACGTGCAGCAAGAGGTAGCCTTGCAGCCCTTCGAGCAAGGGTCGCACGAGCTGTCGCACACACGATGCCGCTTCCGCTGTCAGCGCGTCTTCGGTGGGGACGCGCCGTTGCTCGCGGCTGATCACCTTGGCTGCCCGCGTGTCGGTGAGCGTCAGGCTCAGCACCAGCTCACCGCCCACTTTCCCGAGGGAGCCGCTGATCAACAGAGCCACGCCGAGCGCACCGCCGAGCTCGGCGAGGCAGCTCGTATCGGACTCGCAGCCGAGCATCTGCCGCTGACTTTCGAGCTCCACCATCTGCTGGATGTCGCTGCGAGAGAGAATGTCGAAGGCTCCGAGGTCGCCGAGGGCGCCGACGACGACAGCGGTGAGATTGACCGCGAGCGCGCTGCCCGCACCGCGATCCACCAGATCGACGACTGCGATGCGCGGCTTGGGTGCCGCTGAGACAGTTGCCGGCAACGTCGTCGCGAGCATGGCCCAGGTGAGCGTGCCTCGCACGAGTGCCTGTCGAGTCGAGCTCATCCGGGTCTCATACTACTACGAAGGCCTACCGACAATCGCCACAGTGGTGTACAAGCAACCAGAGACGCGGAATTGTGCGATCCCGCTCCGGCGCGAGATCGATGGGGTCCGCGAGGAGGTCGTCGTGCGCCTTGCCATCATCGCCGCGCTCATCGTGGTTGCGGCATCTTGTACTCGCCAAATGACGGAGCCGCTCGCCGACGAAGAGCTGAATCTCGACTTGCGCAGCGCCGCACCGCTCGCCGCGGTCCGAGGGCAAGGATGCTTCAGCGTCGAGGGACGATTCCTGGGGCGCGCCACCGAGGCGCGGGTCGGCGGAGTCGCCGCCACGCTGGTCGCAGTGAGCGATGACCAAGCGAGTGTTTGCCCCGCCGAAGCTGCGGCCGCCGGGCCCGCGACGCTCGAGCTCGCAGCCGCGGGACGTTTCGTCACCCTGTCGACGCAGGTTTCGGTCACGGCGCAGCCGCTCGAGCTGCAGACGCCCGATGAGACAGTCTTGCTGCCAGGTGACACGTTCACGCTCTTTGGCGCCGGCTTCGATCTCGCGTACCTCGACAATCACAGCGTCGTCTTTGCCACCGCGGACGGTACGGCCACGGCGTCCGTGCTCGGCGTGTTTGCCGATCGCTTGCTCATCGAGGTTCCCGCCGACGCGGTGACGGGCGATGTAGCGGTGTCCCTCGCGTCGGTTGACCCGCCATCGACGCAAATCGTGCTGAGCAGCATCCACGTGGTCAGGCCGTTTTCCATCAGCTCGCTCGCGCTCCCGCGTACGAGCGGCGTCTACCTCGGCGAGCTCGTGACCGTGACCTTGAGCATCCCCGTGCGGGACGTCGCCATCGTCGCGCCAACGGCCACGGTCGACGATCTCTCGGCGACCGTCGTCAGTGTGGATCCGCTGCGCATCGAAATCCCCGCGGGCATCGAAACAGGAAACCAGTCGCTCTGTGTGACAGGAGATCTCGGCGAAGCGTGTACCAGCGTCGCCGTGCTAGGGCCCGGCCACACCGACCTGCTGCGCGCCCCGGGCTGCGCACAGATCGACATCATGCAGGCGGGCCGCGAGGTGGTGCACGAGTTCCCCTTCTTTCCCCATGAGAACTACACGGTGTCGCCATCGCGCACCTTCTTCGTGCTCGACGACGAGCTCGACACCGTCCACGTCGCGGCCGCGGGTGATCGGACATTCGAGTATGCCGGTAGCTACCCCCTCCTCGCTGGCGGCGACTACGACCGTCTCGTGGCCCACGCTGGCTCGGGCGGCGGGGGCGGCTATCTCGCGGTCCATCGTGGCGATCCGAATGACCCGGCCAGCCCGGGCAGCATCGTCATCGCCTCCCTGCTCGATGTGGTGCCGGTGGCCGAGGTGACACTCCCCTTGTCGCTCGAGCACCTGCTCGTCGTCGACAGCTTTCACGTGGCCGTGCTCGTCACGGGCGCGAGCGGCAGCGAGATCGCTCTTGTCGACGTGCGCACGCCGCCGGCGTCTCTGACCTCCACGCCGATGGCTGGCACCGTGCTCGGCATCACGGCGCGAGACCCGGTGACGGCAGCTCATTCGCAGACCTGGACTGGATGGCTGGCGATGGTGACGGGTGGAGGGTCGGACCGCCTCGTCTTTGTCGACTTCGACACCGCGGCAGAGACCATCGCCCTCGGACCGTCGCCGGGATGCGGCACGAGCGGCGCCGCTGGCACGTGTCCACCCTTCGGGGCCTTTCGCCGCGCACCGGAGCTGACGTGGGTCAACGGCACGCAGACGGCCCTCTACCTGGATCGCGAGGTCAACTCGTCGCTCTTTAACGCCACCGACAAGGTCTACTTCTTGCGTTTCTCGGGGCAGAACATCTCAAAGGCGGTGCGGATGCAGGACGAGCACAGTTGCACGCTCTGTATGGGCCGCGAGTCTTCGAGCTTGCCGGCGGTCTCGGGCTACGACACGAGCGCCGGCGGCCACTGGGTCGTGCACCAGGGCAAGCCCGTGAGCACGCTGTACGGTACCTACATCGCGCTCATCAAGGGGGCGCTCGATACGTACTTGGATCAGGCGAGCGTCACCACCGTGACGCTCCCCCTCAGCAACTTCGACAACACGGGCGTCGACGGTCAGGCCCTCTACGACTTGCCGACGAGCGCGACCGCGTGGATTGGCCCATCGCGAAGCGGGGCGACGCGTCTGTCGGTGCTCTACGATTCGTATGGCGTGCAGATCATCGAGCTGCCTCTTGCAGGGGGTGCGATGCAGCCACCCAGCGTGCGTCCGGCCATCTCGTTGCCGGTCGAGACGGCCACGGTGGCCGCGAGCGATACCGCTTTGGCTGGCATGACCGCGGAGCTGAAGCTGTTCTCCATCGATCTGGTGACCGCCCGCGTTTTGATCGAGTCGCAACCGACGTTCCGTGCTCAGTCCGTGGTTCAGTGGCGCGGGACCGACCGGTTCGGTGTGCTCGTATCCCCCTACGGACGCTACTCGCAGCAGGTGCGTCCGCAGCTGCTCTTTGACAGCCTCGGTCGGCTCGCGCCTGCCTTCGACTACTACGGCTATGGCAGCGTTGTGCCCTACCAGGGGCACGTCGGGCAGGCGGTGTCCGTGGCGCTCTCGGACGATGAGTCGGAGTTGCTCCGAATCCCGTTCGACGGCCAGCAAAGTGACTTCGCCGCGCAGTCCTCGGTGACGGTCACGCCCGTGGCCGAGACCTGCTATGATCCTGGCAGCGGCGATCCACTCGACGCGCCCGACATCTATCTCGGTTTGTCCACCGACCAGGTCGACGTCTTCGGCGCGTGTTATGAGGATTTGGCCGCCCAGGCCTGTGCGTACGACGACCCGTCCAACCCATCCTATATCAACCCGAATTACAGCGGCACCGTGTGCGAAGCCGCCAGCAGTCTGCAAGACGATCTATGCCGCCGCACGGTACAGCTCTACCTGTGGCCGAGCGCCGATACCGCGACGACGTCTGTGATGCCGACGACAGTTGGCTTGTGTGGCCAGGACGCGCGCGCTGTGGGGCTCGTACCGTCGCAAGCAGCCAGCGAGGATTTGCTCGTCTGGGCGGTCGGGCATCCGCCGCGGGTCACACAAGCGGACCTGCCGCCGTGCGTCGGCCTATGCATCTTCCGCTACTACCCAGCGCCCGTCGTGCTCGCGAGCCTCCTGAACACCGGCGGGACCTCTCCCGTGAACTTGACGGCATCCCGCAGCGGCAGTGGACTCGCCGCGATCGCACTCAGTAGCGAAGACGAGGTCGTGGTCGGTGGTGACGGGCTCAACGACTATCGTTTGCGCGACGTGCACCCTCGGATCTTGCGCGATCCGCTCCACAACCGTTGGATCTACGCCGTGACGAGCGGTGATACGACCGAGGTGCGCGCGATACGTGGCACGGACCTTGGCGTGAGCATGCTGCTCACGCTGACCAACACCGGGGCGCTCGACATCCAGCTTTCACCCGACGCCAAGCGCATTTACGTGCTCGGCGATGATGGTCGCAGCATTCGGGTGCTCGAGAACCTGCCGAAGCCCGTCTACCGGGGTCAGAGTGTGCTACCCGGCGGCGCCACCGTGTTGCGCGTCACCCAAGACGGCTCCGGGGTGGTCGCTCCAGCCGACGCCGGGTTCTGCCTCGTCACCGACTGAGCCTTTCAGGCGCGCGCTGCTCGCCGTCAGAACAGCGTCGCCTGCACGAGCGCGCCGTCGACGACCCCATCGCGATTCACGTAGGGCAGCGTGGTGAGTATGAGCGACGGCAGCTCGAGGCCGACCAAGGCGTGCTCGTCGGCGTCGCTCGCGGGCGACGCGGGGGCGAAGTACCTGCTGGCGACCACGCCGCCGGCGATGAGCCCGAGACCCGAGGCGACGAGGTTGGCGGCAATAATGGTGTCGCTGTCGGTGGTGGCAAACGACGCTCCGAGGGCGGCGAGCGCCGCGGCACTGGCTCCGGTCAGGCTGGCCCAGGCCATCGTGCGCGGCGACACGCCAACCACCGGTGAGACGAGCAGGGCGCTCGTGATGAGGCCGACGTCCGAGGCGATGACCGTGGTGAGTAACGAGTCGTCTTCCTGGCTATCGGCGAGCACCGCGCCCCAGGCGCCAAACCACCCCCCCCACAGTGCGCCGATGCTGCCCATGGCAATGTCAGCCGCACTGACGTCGACTAGCTGGCTCGCGCCCAAGGTGCCCAGACCCACGGCGCCCATGGCGGTGAGGGTGAGGCCCCCGGTCTCCTCGTGCCGCATGCGGTGTTGTTCATGAAAGTAGGTGCCGAGCGCCACGCCGTGCCAGCCAGCGAGCGCTGTGGCGACGGGGACGAGGAGAAAATCGCCGGCGGCGTAGTCGAGCGGCGTACCCCATCGGCCCGCAGCGCCCATGCCAACTAGCCCCGTGGCAAGCATGGCGCCGATGACGGTCTTGTTGCTGCCCTCGGTGAGGAGCGTCGTGCCAGCTCCAAGCGCATAGCCGTAGCCGGACACGAGCGCCATCTGAGCGACGTCCCCGGCGTGCAAGTCAGACAGCTGCGCCACCGCCTCCCCGAGCACGAAGCCCGTGCCGGCGCCGATGAGGGCTCCCGAGAGACCCTTCTCTGAGTCGAACAGTAGCGGTACGTGAGCTCCGGTCCACAAACCTTCGACGACACCGAGCCCGGTGAGCAGCCCATCGCCACGCTGGAAGTGCAGGGCTCTCGTCGCCGCCGCGCCGAGGCCCACGCCTGCGAGCGAGGCGCCGAGCATGATGCCGCGACCCCCACGCTCGTCGGCGCTTTCTGGAGCAAAGCCCAGCGCCCCTGCCGCGATGGCCGTCAGAGCGACACCGTTGAGGTCGGTCACCCACACGTCACCGGCGGTGAAGCCGAGGCGCTCGGCGGTGGCGAGCGTGAGGCCCCAACCGGCGGCCTCGCCGAGCACACCGGCACTAAAGCGTGCGTCCTCGCTCGGGGTGCTGTCGAGCACACCCGCAGCGGTCATGCCGGCGTACAGGCCCCACCCCATGCCGCTCAGATGCAGAAAGCTGCGCTCGGTGGAGACGTTGCGGCCGACGACAAATCCCGTGGCGCCGCCGATGAAGGCGCCACCGAGGCTGCCGATGTCCATGCCGACGTCGCTCTTGGCGAATCTGCCGATGGTCGAAAGCGTGTAGCTGCCAAAGACCACGCCGCCGAGCATGGGCAGGATCGGTGAGCCAAGCACACGCAGCGGCGGCTGCGCGGCGAGGTACTCGGGATACATCTCGCGCAGCGCGTCGCGGCTCTGGCGCCGCACGCCTGCCGGGACGTCGTCGTCGGCGGCGAGACCGTAGAGTGCGGCCGCGGCGGACGGGCGCTGTGCTGCCGTCAGTCGATCAATCGCTTCGTCCACCACGGCGTCGCCCGGTGACAGGCGGACCAAGGCAGCCAGCGTCGGATCGGCGCTCGCCCCGAGCACGGCGATGACGCCCACCGCGCGCGTCGAGACGTCACTGACGTTATCGTGCAGGGCCACGTACACGAGCACGTCGACGAGAGCTGGGTGGCGCAAGTAGGCGAGCTTGTGGGCCCGCGCACTCGCGGTAGTTTCACGCAGGGCGACGAGCACGGCCTCGAGCAGCTCGTGGTCGGGTGAGACCGCGGGCTCGGGCATCGGTGCGGGTGACTCCGCAACGACATCGCTGGCAGTAGTAGGCGTCTCTTGGGCGCGTACTTCACCTGCCGCGATGAGCAGCAGCGACATCAACAGGCGCAGCGTCATGGTCCGCTCCTTGTGTGCGCCTCCCCCGCAACGAGCTATGCGACTACGTCCCAGACGCTGTCAATGGCTTGCGGATCACGAGCTCGCCGACGTGTAGTGCCGCAGTGCCCGCATCCAGGTGAGGCGTGCCAAGAGCACAAAGACCGCAGCGCCAGCGAGACTCGCGGCTACGGTGGTCGCTTCGAGCCGTCCGAGCAGGGCGGCGGCGGGGTAGGTGGTCATCACCGCCAGCGGCAAGACGAACGTGAAGATAAGGCGCACGATCCCGGAGAAGACCGAGATGGGCCAGCGCGCGGCATCAAAGAGTGACGCCAAGAGATAGGAGAGGTTATCGGCGCGGACGACGAAGAACGATAGCGCTACGGCCAGCATCAAGAGCGCATAGAGGATCACCGCGGCTGAAGTGATGAGCAGCGTGGCGATGGCAAGACTCGCAGCATTGGGTGTCGTATCGAGACGCACGAAGGCGGTCACGAGCACGGCGATGCCGCCCAACGCCTCCGAGAGTCGCCACGGTTCGAGGCGCGCGGTCGAAATGAGGAACTGCGCATCGACAGGCTTGATGAGCACGTAGTCGAGCGTTCCTTGGCGCACGTGCTCGACCACCGCTTGCAGGCTCGGGAACACGGCGCCGCCGAGCAAGGCTTTGAGCAGCGTGAAGATGCCGACCACGACAAGTGACTCATCCAAAGTCCAGCCAGCAATGGTGCGGCGATCACCGAAGACGATGACGAGCGGCAAGAGCGCGGCGACCAGTGAAATGAGCGCGGACACCGAGGCGCCGAAAAACTCCGCGCGATACTGCATGGCGAGCAGCAGCGAGGCGCGCACCTGAGCCCAGAGCACGCGGGCGTAGCGATAGAGCACCTCAGCCTCCAAAGGCGACGTAGCGTCGCAGTCCCGCGCGCCAACCGAGCGTGAGCAGTCCGCCGAGCAGTATCACCCAAAGCCACGCCTCACCCACCGCGTGCAGCGCCGCCGTGCCCGCCAGGCGCCCGGTGGCAATCTCCACCGGCACCGAGAGCTGGTAGGCAAAGGGCAGAAAGGCGTTGGCGGCCGAGAGCCACGGCGGAAACATCGCGAGCGGCAAGAGATAGCCCGAGAGCACCATGAACACGCCGTAGTAGACGTTGTGGATGGAGATCGCGCTGTCGACAAAATAGGCGAGCGTGCCAATGACCGCGGAGAGGAGAAAGCTAATCAGCCAAGCGGCAGCGGTCGCGGCGAGGACGAGCACGATGGGGAGCGGCGCGAGGGCGACCTCGCTCGCGCCCGCGAAATAGAGCAGTGCCACGGTCATCGGGAGGGCGACGATGCCGCGCATGGGAATGGCGGCGAGACTCTCGACGGCGTAGATGACGAGCGGCGAGATGGGTCGCAGCAGCTTGAGGCCCATGCTGCCCTGACGGATGTCGTAGGTCATTTCCCACACGACCCACGAGCCGGTGAGCTGGCGCACGAGCAGCGTCACGAGATAGTAGGCGACCAAGTCCTCGGAGCCGTAGCCCTGTATGGGGGCGTCGCGGGCGACAGCCAGCATGAGGGCCAGCATGATGAGGGGCATCGTCGAGGTCAGGACCCAGATGAGAAACTCGGTGCGGTACGCCACCATCTCGGCGACGCCGACCTTGAGCAGAGTCGGTAGCGCTCGCCACACGCGTCGCATCACGGCGGGCTCGCCTTGGGACGCGCGAACAAGTCGCGCATGACATCCTCGAGTGGCGGATCTCCCACCGAGAGATCCGAAATCGGCAAGCGCGCAACCACCTGGCGCAAGCTCTCTTGCAGGCGAGCATGGGGCACTTGGATGGCGGCAAAGCCGGCCTCGTGCGTGACGATCTCCCCGAGGGTGGCAAGCTCTTCTCGCGCTACGGGGGCGAGGAGCTTGAACGTCAGACGCTTGTCCGGGTGCACACTTCGCACGAGGTCTTCGAGGCGACCGTCAAAGCGCAAGCGCCCATGATCGATGACGATGACGCGCGGGCAGAGGGCCACGACGTCGTCCATGTAGTGGCTGGTGAGGATCACGGTCGCGCCGTGGCGCTCGTTGTAGGTGCGGATGAACTCGCGGATGGCCGCTTGCATCGAGACGTCGAGACCAATCGTCGGCTCGTCGAGAAAGAGCACGTCGGGCTGGTGCAACAGCGCCAGGGCCAGCTCACATTTCATGCGCTCGCCGAGCGAGAGGCGCCGGGTGGGTTTGCCAAGGAGCGACGTCAAATCGAGCAGCTCGGTGAGCTCGCCGAGGATGCGTCGATAGCCAGCGCGCGGCAAATCATAGATGGCGCGGTGCAGCTCGAAGCTTTCACCCGGCGGCAAATCCCAAATGAGCTGCTGCTTTTGCCCCATGACGAGCGTGATACGCTGCAAGAACGCGGGTGCGCGCCGAAACGGATCCCAACCGGCAACGCGCACGCTCCCCGCCGTTGGGTACAGCAGACCCGAGAGAACTTTGAGCGTCGTCGTCTTGCCGGCACCGTTGGGCCCGAGAAAACCGACCCGCTCACCCGGGGCGATGGCAAAGGTGACGCCATCGACCGCGCGTACGGTGTCGTAATGGCGCACAAATAGCGAGCGCGTCGCCTGCCACAGGCCGGGCGGACGTGCGTGCACTTGATAGTGCTTGCTGAGGCTCTCGACCTCGATCATTGGTGCGCCCATGGGTCAAACACGCTGCCTTCGACGCCCCGTGTCCATCGGCGACCTCAGCGCGGGCATCGCTGCATGCAAGCAGGCTTTAGCGCGCGCCGTCAACCACTTCGTGCGTCGCTCGTCGCGTCGCGATCTGCGACACGCCGTGTCGCAAGTTGACGCACGGCTCGGGCGACGTTTGCCGATGGCGCTGACGACACGAGAATAGGCTCGTGATCACGCGCGACTCGGCGAGGCTCCGAGGTCGCGAGGCTGGCTCGATCCTTGATGTGTGTCAGCGTATCACTCCAACCCGCGTGAGGAACACATGCGCACACGTGAGTCCGGCTCCGCCTCCGATACTCCATCGACCCCCAACCAGTCGGCGGGCCTCGTGCAGCGACATGCCGATGGCAGTTGCGTTGTGCGTCTACTCGGCGGCGACGTCTGTGCGCTCTATCGCCTGGCATACCCCAGTCCCGAAGGCTGTGTCGGCGGCGAGTTCGTTGCCGCAATTGGTGCAGAAGCGCTTCAT
>CAYHNK010000106.1:0-13831 GCA_964357695.1 uncultured Bdellovibrionales bacterium
TACGACGCGCCCGGTGGCTGTGGGCATGCATGCCGGCTACGGCGGCGTGCTGCGTCGCGTATTCCTGTGGCTCTTTGGACCCATCGCCTACCCCGACAGCGCCGCGGCGCTCGTCCACGAGCTCGCGGGCCGTGGTTGTGTCATCTATGTTGCGACCGCCCGCTCGACGCTGCTGGCGCTCTACTTCAACCACGCGCTCTACCGCCTGGGATTGCCGCTACCGCGATTTGTGGGTGGCGTGAGCCTGCTGTTGTGGCAGCCGCTCGGTCGCCTCATTCGCCTCTGGCGCCATCGGCGTAGCCACGTCGCGGGCCCCTGGCGCGCCCACTACGGCGACCTCGTGCCGAGTCACAGCGAGCAGCTCTTGGCCGAGGTCGTGCTGCGCGGCAAGCCCGCCTTCTTGTTTCTGCCGCCGCGACGCCGCTCACACGAACGCAAAAGTCCACGCCTGCGGCACGACTATCTGCGGACCCTCGTCGCCGTGCAGCAATCCTCCGATCGGCCGCTGTACGTCGTCCCACACACGGTGGTCGATCGTGGCATCGGCGGATCGCGCGGCGGCCTGACGAGCCTCCTGTTCGGCGACAAACGGCGACCCGGTGGACTGCGGCGCCTCGCCATGCTGCTCTCGACGTACCGCCACGCCACCGTGCGCGTCGGAGATCCCATCGCTATCCAGGATCTCATCGCGGAGGCGGCGCAAACCGACGCACAGCAGCTCGCGCGCAAGCTCGGCCACGAGATCCACCGTCGCATTGCCGATGAAGAGCGCGTCATCGCCGGCCCCGAAATGCCCTCGCTGGCCACCGTCTCGCGGCGCGTGCTGCGCGACGCCCGTTTGCAGCTCGTGATCGCCGAGCAGGCCGGCACGAGCGGGCGACGCAAGAACGCCCTCGAGCGCCGGGCTCTGTCCTTGCTCAAGGAAATTGCCGCGCGCTACGACACGCGTTTTGTACAGGGTCTCGATCGTCTGTTTCGCTGGGTCTTTAAGCGCATTTACGACGGCATCATCGTCGACGAAGTGGGGCTCGCGTCGGTGGTCGAGGCGGCGCGTCGCGGCCCCCTCATCTTCTGCCCGAGCCATCGCAGCCACATCGACTATCTCGTGCTGTCCTACGTACTGTGGCAGCACGGCATCGCGCCGCCGCACATCGCCGCAGGTGCGAACCTCGCCTTCTTTCCATTGGGTCCGATTTTTCGCCGCGCCGGCGCCTTCTTTTTGCGCCGCTCCTTTCGCGACGACCCATTGTATGCCGCGGTCTTTCGCGCCTACGTCACCGATCTCGTCAAGGTCGGCGTCTCCATCGAGTTCTTCCTCGAGGGCACGCGCAGTCGCACCGGCAAGCTCTTGCGCCCCAAGCTCGGTTTGCTCGGCATGCTGGTCGACGCTTGGCGACAAGGGGAGCGCTCGGATCTCCAGTTCGTGCCCGTCTCCATCGACTACGAGCGCGTCATCGAGGCCGGCGCCTATGAGCGCGAGCTGAGCGGTGCAGACAAGCACCCGGAGAACATCGGCGGCCTGCTGCGCACGACGAGGGTCCTGCGCTCGCGCTATGGCCGCGTGCACCTACAGTTCGGCACCCCCGTGTCGCTCGCCGGTGCTGCTGCCGCCCGGCACCTGCCGCAGAGCGCTGACACGGAGCACGACGAAGCCTGGCGCGTGGAGGTCGAGCGCCTCGGCCATCGCATCTTGCACGACGTGGCGCGCGTCGCATCGGTCACACCGACCGCGGTCGTTGCCACGGCGATGTTGGCGCATCGACGCCGGGGCATCACCGAGGACGCGCTGCTCACACGCTGCCTCGAGATGATCGACTTCCTGGACGAGCAAGCCGCGCGCCTATCGAGCTCCCTCGAAGAGCCCGACAACCGTCGGGAGGTCGTGCGGGAGGCGGCCCACAACCTCGCGCAGGATGGGCTCATCGTTGCCGATCACGCCGGTCGTCGTGACAGCGATCCGGTCTACCGCGTGCCCGAGAACAAGCGCATGCTGCTCGATTTTCACAAGAATGCGGTGATGAACATCTTCGCGCCGCTATCGCTCATCGCGCGGGCAATCGTCCACCAGGCGCCAACTACCGCGAGCTACGGGACGGCGCTGCAGGGCAGTCGCTTTCTGTCACGGCTGTTCAAGCATGAGTTTGTCTACCGCGCCGATGCGGACTTTGCGACCCACTTTGACGAGGCCATCGGCTCCCTCGCCGTACGTGGCTATCTCGACGTGCACGAGGACGGACATCTCGAGCTACGCAACACCGAAGCTCTCACGCTGCTCGCCAGCCTCGTCGACAGCTTCGTCGAGGCCTACTGGATGGTGGCGACGACGCTGCGCGATCTGCGCTCCTTCCCGTTGTGGGACCGCGAGCTCATCGCACGGGCGGGAGAGCATGCACAGCGGGCGTTTCTGGTCGGCGACATCGGCTGCGCCGAAGCGGCCAGCACGACCCTCATCGGCAGCGCCGTCGGCTGGATGGTCGACAGCGGCGTGCTGCAAGCGCGCACCGAGGGTCGACGCAAGAACCTGCGCCTGAGTGAGCGCTATGCCGACGAGCAGCTCGAGAAGCTCATCGGTGACATTCACGCGTTCGTTGTGGTAAGACACTAGCTCGTTAGGGACATGCCGCGGCGCGCAACGCGCGAGCGCTGGCGTCGATAATGGGATGCACAGGAGTCTAACCATGGAATCGAGTACCGTTCGCCGCTCGGAAGAAATCAGCGCGCTCTACCAGGCGATGCAGGCCGCCGTACGTAAGGCAGAGGCGCAGCAGGACAAGTCGGCCGTCGCAGGCGAGCTCGCCAAGAACATCGAGGGCATCGGCGCCCCAGTCGCGCTGGCCAATTCGGGCGTCGTTGGTGAAGCGCTCGCCAGGCTCAAGCCGGCGGAGCTACAGACCGTTCGCGCGCTCTTTTCCTCCGACACCTTCGAGCGCGAGATGTCCCGGAACGGGGCCATCGCGTACTCCTCGGCGGCACTGCGCGCCTTGACGCAGGCTGAGGCCCGGATGAGCGGCACGGCGGGCCTGACGGGCGCGGCCCTGCAGAACAGACTCGCGCAGGAGTTTGCATCGAGCGCCCCGGTCAGCGCTGCGGCTGATTCTGCTCGCACTGGCGGCAAGGCCGAGAAGACCGAGGCACAAAAGCTCGAGGCTTGGGCGGAGGCGGGTGCGAGCGGCGAGGGCTTTGATGCGCAGCTCGCGCAGATGAAGGCGACGCTCGCGGATGGGAAGGCTCTCCTTGCCCAGGAGAAGCAAGCGATCAAGGAGCTGCGCGCCGCCGTCAAGCGTGCGACCGGCGATGACCAGCAGCAGCTCGAGCAGATCCTCAGCGCCAAGACCACCCTGGTGCATAACCTCGAACAGGAGCTCAAGCAGGGCGCAAAACAGATCAAAGCCGTCGAGCAGGGTCTCGCCAAAGTGCAGCACGGCAGCCGCGATCTCGCGCATGCCATCAAGCCGAGAAAGCTCGATCCCGCGCTGCAAGCACTCCACGGCGACACCGACATTGCACCCGAGCAGCTCGCAGCGATCCAATCGAAGCTGCGCGAGGCCTACGCCAACCCCGAGATCCAAAAGCTCGTGGCCGAGCATGGTCCCGAGGCCAAGAGCGCCATCGAGACGATGCAGGCGGGGCAGAAGCCGTCCAAACAGCAAACCGATGCCCTCATCGCTGCTCTCACCTCATCGGCGATGGGCGTTGCCGGCCCCGGCGACGGGCCTGGCAACGTCGTCTACTATCCGCCGGGTCAGCGCACCGGCGTCGGTATCCCGGACGACTATCTCAATGCCCTGCCCCTGAGCGCCCAGCAGACCGGTCGCGCCTTTTACAAGGCCAAGGCCGACTACTATCGCGACGCCGAGCGCACGCACCACGAGATCTTGTCGCTGCTCGCTTCGGGCGGCCGCATCGAGGATGTCCTCTTCTTGGTGATGGCTCTGCTCTCGAAGCAGGCTGAGCGCAAGCTCATGCTGAAGATGAGCGAGGTCAACTTCACCAGCTCACTCAGTATTGCGAAATCCCACGGCAGCGACCGCCAGCAGGCGCTCGTGCGCCTCAAGATCGGCGGTCTGAGTGACGAGGACATCGCCGCCATCAACAACATCGAGAATGGTGGCCTCGAGAAGAAGCCGGAGCTGGAGAAGCGCCTGCGCGAGCGCTTTGGCGCCAACGACGACGACATCAAGCTGCTCAAGGACCTGCACTACGACAAGAAGTTCGAGGATGCGATCGGCGTCTTCGACGCGGAGGTTGGCACCTCCGCCGAGATCAAGGCCCAGGAGCTGTCGATCGCCATGCAGGACTACCAGCAGATGACCGGTGCCATCAGCAACATCATCAGCACCATCCAGAAGATGCTCGAAGCGATCACGCAGAAGATCTAGCATCGCCGCAGTACCATCCGCTACGGTGGGCTCCATGCGCGCCCTTCGGCTTCACGGTACGGCGTCGATCACGGCACGTCCCCTACGGGTCGAAGAGCTACCCAAGCCCGTTCCCGGTCCCGACGAGCTGCTCGTACGCGTACGCGCCTGCGGTATCTGTCGCACGGACCTGCACGTCATCGAGGGCGATCTGCCGTTCTTGGGGCGCCCAGTCATTCCAGGCCACCAGGTGGTCGGGGTCGTCAGCGCCATGGGTGCCGAGGTGCGCGACTTTGTTCTCGGTGAGCGCGTCGGCATCGCCTGGCTGCGCTACACCTGCGGCCGCTGTGGCGCGTGCACGACGGGTCGCGAGAATCTGTGCGCGACGCCGCGCTTTACTGGCTACCATGCCGATGGCGGCTTTGCCGAGTACGCCATCGTCCCAGCCGCCTTTGCCTACCGCATTCCCGAGACCTTCAGCGATGCCGAAGCAACGCCGCTCCTGTGCGCCGGGCTCATCGGCTACCGTGCGCTCGTACGCAGCGAGCTGCACCCCGGCGGCACGCTCAACCTGTACGGGTTTGGCTCGTCGGCGCACGTGACGTTGCAGGTCGCCAAGCACTGGGGCTGTCGCGTACAGGTCGTCACGCGTGCTGCGGCGCACCGCGAGCTGGCGCGCGAGCTCGGCGCCGATTGGGTCGGCGATCTCGGCGGCACGCCACCTATGCGCGCTGACTCTGCCATTTTGTTTGCTCCCGTCGGCTCGCTCGTACCCCTCGCCCTCGAGCACCTGGCAAAAGGCGGCACGCTCGCCGTCGCCGGCATCCATCTGTCGGACATCCCCACGCTCAACTACGAGCGACATCTCTTCTACGAGAAGAGCCTGCGCTCGGTGACGGCCAACACGCGCGCAGACGGGCGTGAGCTGCTGCGTCTTGCCGCCGAGATCCCCATCCGACCGCGGGTGACGACATTCTCCCTCGAAGAGGCCAACGACGCCCTTATTCAGCTCGCTGGCGACGCCATCGCCGGCACGGGCGTCTTGCTCGTCGACGCAGATTGAGCGACATCAAACCCAATGCCCACCACTCGAACCGCCAGATCTGGTCGCGCTGGCCGCGCGGGACCGGAACCCTCCGAGGGGCCCCGCGAAGCCGGGGAGCCGGAGGGTGAGGACCGCAAGCAGGCCAGCGACGCGAACCGCGCGGAACCCGAGAGCGAGGACCGCAAGCAGGCCAGCCGATCGATCTACCGCGGTCGCATCGTCGACCTGTCCCTCGACACCGTGGCGCTACCGAACGGGCGCACCGTGGACCTCGAGCTCATCCACCACCCCGGGGCAGCCGCCATCGTGCCTATCGAGGCAGACGGGCAGGTAGTGCTCGTGCGCCAGTACCGCTACGCCACCGACGGTTACTTGTTGGAAGTGCCCGCGGGCAAGCTCGATGGTGGCGAAACGCCTGAGATCTGCGCCCAACGTGAGCTCGTCGAAGAATGCGGCCGGTGCGCAGCGAGCCTCACTCCGCTTGGCTGGATCTGGACCACGCCGGGCTTTACCAACGAAAAGATCTGGCTCTTTCTTGCGCGCAATCTTACGCCCGCCACGCAGGCGCTCGAGCACGACGAGGTGCTCACCGTTGAGCGTGTGCCTTTCACCCGTGCGCTCGCGATGGCCCTCTCGGGCGAAATCACCGATGCCAAGAGCGCCATCGCGCTCGTGCGTGCCGCATCGCACCTTCAGGAGCAATCATGACGGCAGAGAAGTTGGGCGGCCAAGACCGCTACGCACCGCAGAGCATCTGCTTTGGCTGCGGGCCGGCCAATGCCAAAGGTCTACAAATCAAGAGCCATCGCGAAGGTCAAACGATGGTGGCCACCTGGCACGCGCAAGTACACCACCAGGCATTTCCCGGCATGCTCTCGGGCGGCATTGTCGGCACGTTGCTCGATTGCCACAGCAACTGGACGGCGGCGATCCATCTCATGGAGCGACAGGGCGTCGAGCAGCCCCCGGTGACCGTGACCGCCGACTACGCCGTCAAGCTGCGCCGTCCCACACCCATTGCTGGTCCCATCGTGCTGCGTGCCCGCGTGGTCGAGTCCACCGACGAGAAGGCCGTGGTCGAAGCCGAGCTCGAGGCCGGTGGCAAGGTGTGCGCGAGCTGTCGTGGCACGTTCGTGGCGGTGACGGCTGGCCATCCGGCCTACCATCGCTGGTAGTCGTCCTACGCCGGCCCGCGCCGCGGCCGTCTGGGCCCGAGGGCCTCTTCGATGGTGGGCAGACGGTCGGCCTCTGACTCCGGTGTTTTCTCCGGCCAGCCACGCCGCCGCCGGCGCGCCAGATCCGCAATCAGTGTCGCGAGGGCCCAACCCATCACGCGCGGCACCGCGACATCGAGCTCGACGCGCGTCTGGATCTTACCGCGCCGCAGCCGATCCTCGATGAGCCCCACCTCCACGCCCGAGGCGACGTCCACGAGCCGGGCACGAAAGAACTGCGCACCGCATCTCTCCTCCTCGACGCGCAACACGTCCCGCCCACGCGTATCTTGCAGCATGGCACGGAGGATCTGTGGCGCCCCGCCCTCCGGCTGCTGCTTGGGATCCGGGGTATCGAGCGTTAACAGCCCCACGAGACCGCCGTCAACCGCGCGAATGCGCGCCTGCTGCTTGCGGCGGTGGGGCTCGAGGGTGTCGACGTAGGCGAGCACCTCGCCTTCGACGTCCTGGTAGGTAAAGAACGTGTGCTCCTTGTGAAAGGTCGTGACGCCGTACGCCACGGCTTGCTCGTCCCACAAGACGCGCAGCTGGATCGGACTCGTGTCCCAGTCGCCCTCGATGACAAAGCTGTGCATGCGCTCGGTCTCTTCCAGCAGATCGCGCACATGCCCGATGCCCAGGATCTCACCGGGCGCCAAGCGATAGGCCTCGCGAAGCTCGCGCGCAAGCGCATGATCGAGCTCGCGCTCGCGGCGCAATCGACCCCAGGGAATGGCGTGCTCATCGAGACCCTGTCGGAGTTTTTCGACCTGCATGCCGAGCGCGCGATGCAGGACACCGACGAGCCGCTGGCGGAGCCTGTCATTCGGATCCTTGCGGATCCCCGCGAGGCTGCTTTCATCGAGGTGCAACAGCACGCCACCAAAGTCGTAGCCGATTTCGTCCTTGTGCAGGCGCTCGACAAAGAGCTGCGGCGCGCCGACAGCAGCCGCACCTCGATGCTGGAACTGGGTGTCCCCCATACCGAAAGCATCGGAGCCGCGCGGGTCGCCCTTGGGATCGTTGCCAAAGAGCAGCGCACCTTTGAGCGGCGTCTCCCCTTCCGCGCCGCCAAACGCGTCCGCGCCCGTGGGATTCCCGCGCGGGTCGTTGCCCACCAACAACGCGCCCTTGAGAGGCACCGTTTCTTCGCTGCCGCCAAAGGACTCGGAGCCAAGAGGGTTGCCCCGCGGGTCGTTACCAAAGAGCAACGCCCCGCGCAGAGGCGCAGCACTGTCAGGTGCGCCCACCGAGGCGGCGCCGACGGGTCCGCTCGGCAGCTCGGCCCCAAACGCCCGCGAGCCGACTGCAGTGGACAGTGGCTTCGGCTTGTGGCGGTGACGCGCCAAGGTTAGGCGCCTCCGCCCTCGGCCCAGCGCTCGCGCGGCTCGAGGCGGCCGATGAGCTCCGCCACGCTCGCCATGCGGTGGCGTGCGAGATAGCTGGCGAGGCCATCGACAAGGGTGCGTGCGACGTTGGGCTCGGTAAAGAGCGCCGTGCCCACCTGCACCGCCGTGGCACCCGCCAGCATGTACTCGGCCACGTCCTCCCAGATGGTCACGCCGCCGATACCGATGATGGGCAACGAGCAGGCGCGCGCCGTCTCGTACACGGCACGAACCGCGATGGGCTTGAGGGCTGGCCCACTGAGCCCACCCACACCCGCCGCGAGCCGCGGGATACGTCGTTCGACGTCGATCGACATCGCCGGCATGGTGTTGGCAATGCTGAGCGCGTCGGCGCCTTCGTCGCGGCACGCCTTGGCCGCTGCGCCCAGCGGCGAGACCGGGGAAAGCTTGACGATGACGGGGAGGGTTGTGACACGCCTGACGGCGCGCGTCACCTCGGCGCACCCAGCCGCGGTGCGACCGAACTCGATGCCACCGGCGTGCACGTTGGGACACGAGAGGTTGAGCTCGACGCCATCGACACCCTCCACCTCACTCAAGCGCGCCGCAAGCGCAGCGTACTCACTCGGCGCTTCGCCAAACAAATTGACGATGACGCGACCACCATGGCGCTCGCGCCAGGCCCGCAGAAAGGACATCTTGTCGCGCACAAATGCGTCGAGACCAACGTTTTCGAGCCCGATGGCGTTGAGCATGCCGCTTGGCGTGTCGCAGATGCGCGGACCGGGATGTCCTGCGCGCGGCTCGAGCGACAGCCCCTTCGTAAAGAGCGCCCCCACCGCGCCCCAATCGAGCAGCCCCTCGAGCTCTGAGCCGTAACCGCACGTCCCGCTCGCCAAAGCGACCGGTGTGGGCCAAACGAGCCCTGCAACCTGTACCTCGAGCGGCGAGCCCATGAGCTACCTCACGATGCGAAAATTGTCTCGGCCGCGTATACCGGCCCGTCCTCACAGATACACCGCCACCGCCCCGATGCGTCTGGGTGTACGCAGCCGCGGCAGACGCCAAACCCGCACGCCATGCGTGCTTCGAGGCTCACCCAGCACGGCAACGCCGCTTGGCGAGCCACGCGCGCCACCGCTGCCATCATGCCGGTCGAGCCGCATGTGTAGATGGCGCTCGGACGGGTATTTTCGAGCTCGCGCTGCAATAAGTCCACCACCGTGCCGCGCATGCCCATCGAGCCATCGTCGGTTGCCACCGCCGGGTGAGCACCCGCCTCGGTCAAGGCGCGCGCAAATCCGGCGTCCGCTGATGTGCGGGCTCCGAACAGAAACCGCATGCCTGCGCTCGCATAGCCACCGAGGGCTGCGCTGCCAACACCCCCAACCACGGCCCAGCTCGTGGGCGGTGGCTCCGGAAAAGCGTTGCCGAGCGGTCCGAGCAGCGACACCTCGTCACCGACGCGAGCGGCAACCAACGCCAGGCTCGCTCGGCCGACGCCGCGCACAAGTAGCGCCACACGATCCTCGGAGCGACGCAGAAAATACGAGTAGGGTCGGGCCAAGATCTGCTCACCAAGACCCGCTATGTGCACCATGGCAAAGCGCCCAGGCTGCACGCCGACGCCAATGCCGTGTCCCTCAATCTCGATCTGGGCGAGACTCGCGCCAAGGGCTCGACAATCGACGACCCGCGCAGACCTGCGACGCGGCACATTCACGGTGGTCACACCCCATCCATAGCAGCCGTCGCATCCAGGCCTCAAGCGATGGGCGGCCCACCCTCGAGCACGCGATCCATCAACAGGGCGTCTGCACCGTCGCGATAGTATGCGCGACGCCGACCGACGATGACAAAGTCATAGCGCTCGTAGAGGCGGATCGCCGCGCTGTTGTCAGCGCGCACGTCGAGGTGAATTCTCGTGGCGCCCGCGGCACGGACCTGCGTCGCGCAATGCGCCATGAGCTGCCCGCCGAGCCCGTGGCGCCGCAGACCTGTGGCGACGGCGATCTGCATCAGCTCGACGTCCGGCAGCATGACTCGGTAGCACAGCACACCACCCACCGCCCACGTCGCCCCGCCTTGGGCGCGCAGCTCCAACAGCCACATGCGCGACTCGTCAACCGTCAGCTCGGTCGCAAAGTCGGCTGCGGTCCACGACGTTTGTGGCATCGTGAGATGAGCGGCGTCAAAATCGGCCACATCCGCCGCCGTCGCCGGTCGGATATGCGTCCCCCATGGGTCATTTGCGATCATGGTGACTGCCGCTCGAGCTCGCCATCCGGTCCGAGCAAACGGATCTCAGCCCCGGCGCGCAGCTCGTCGATCCAGGTGCGCAAGGCTCGGTCATAGCGGACGGCCTCAGTCTCTGCCGCACTGCCCTGGCCCATCAGGCGCAGCCGTAGCCGCTCGCGCATGTAACGCTCGTTGCGCAGACTTCGCCGCAAGGTCGTGCGCAGCCCCGCCGGCGCGATACCGAAGCGACGTAGGAACGCCTGGTACGAGGCATTGGAGCGAAACCGGCGCTGGAGGGTCGCCATGGCGGCGTTCACATCCTCTTCGGCCACATCGGCCCCGCCGAGTCGCCGCGCCTGCTCGGCAATGAGCCGCTGATTGATGAGATAGTCACGAAAGGACTGCAGAAAGTCCTCGGCGAGCGGCCCCGACGCGACATCCTCGCCTTCGCGCTCAGCAAGGGCAATGCGCGCCTCGATCAGCAGCTCGCTCTGCGTGACGACTTCTTTGTCGACCACCGCAATCACTTGGTCAACGAGGGTGCCCGAAGGCACGCCAACCACCGCGGCGAGCAGGACTACGCCGACCACGCGATCAGCTCCTCCAGTCGGGCCAGGAGCTCCCGGCGACCGTCCCCGCGGACCGCGGAGCACGAGACCGTCACATCACCGACGCCGAGTGAGGCCTCGATTCTCGACACTTGATGCCGCAACCGGTTCTTGGGGATCAGATCCACTTTCATCACCGCGACGAGCAGCGGGATACCGCGCTCGCGCACCAGCGTGGCGGTCTCGACGTCCAGTGGGCTTGCCTCCTCGCGACGCGCATCAACCACCAGAACCACCCCCCGCAGCGCCTCGCGGCCATCGAGATAGGTCGTGATGAGGTTCTGCATGTGTGCGCGCTGGGCTTTTGACAGCTTGGCATAGCCGTAGCCCGGCATGTCAATGACCGCCAGGCGCTCCTCGAAGACGAACAGGTTCAGGTGCTGGGTACGCCCAGGGGTGCGCGAGCTGCGCACGAGACCCGGCTGCCCGAGCAGCATGCCGATGAGCGAGCTCTTCCCCACATTCGAGCGGCCCGCAAAGGCCACCTCGGGAAGACCGACGTCCGGTAAGTGCACGAGCGCCGGGGCCGATGCGACAAAACGCGGGGCGCTACGGGGCTTTGCCATCTCCGTTGCCTGACTGCCCGCGCGTGCGCAGCCATCGCTCGCGCGCCTTGGGCCCATGGTCGATACGAGCCCAGGCGCGCTCGTAGTCGAACGGTTCCATACTGGGGGCGCCTTCGGTGTGACATCGCTGACAGTGACTGGCGCTCGTCTCAATGAGCCCCACCGCACGGCTGAGCTCTCGATCGCGCATCACGTAACGGTACTGATAGAACTGACCCGAGCCGTGACACTGCTCACATTGAACGCCTGCCAGACGCTCATCCGCGGATCCCGCCACCATCGTGTGGCAGGTGTTGCACTTGGCGTCGCCGAGCTGCTCCGGAGTCAAAGCCTGCCGTGCCTTGGCGTGTGGGCCGCTTGACCAAACGCGAAATTCAAACTCATGGCACGTACGACAGCGCTCCGCACCAATGTACGACTGTCCCGCGAGTGCGGGCGCTGCGTGCGGCATCACACCGCAGAGCAGAGCCCCAGCGAGACGCACGGAGCACAATCGGACGCCGACCATCGGTCGCGAGCCTACTCGTTGACCGCGATACCGGGCAAGTTGGCGAGCAGTGGTCCCTCGCGCTCCTCGAGCGTCATCTGGTACTCCTCGTCCTCCTCGAGCAGCTCCGGATCGACCACGGTGCGCAGCTCACCGTACCCGGCGAGACCCGTCCCGGCCGGGATCAGCCGGCCCATGATGACGTTTTCCTTGAGACCGCGCAGGCGATCGATACGACCGCCCAAGGCCGCCTCGGTGAGCACCTTGGTCGTCTCCTGAAATGACGACGCCGAAATGAACGACTCGGTCGACAACGACGCCTTGGTGATACCGAGCAGCATGGGCTCACCCACCGCCGGCCGGCCACCTGCCGCCATGACACGTTCGTTCTCCAGCTCGAAGAGGCCCTTCTCGACTTGCTCGTCAATCAGGAACGTCGTGTCGCCGACGTCCTTGACACGAATGCGACGCAGCATCTGACGCACGATAACTTCGATGTGCTTGTCATTGATGCGCACGCCCTGAAGTCGATAGACCTCCTGGATTTCGTCAACGAGGTAGCGACCGAGCTGCTTCTCCCCGAGCACCCGCAGGATGTCGTGCGGGTTCGCCGGGCCGTCCATGAGCGGATCGCCCGCCTTGACGCGGTCGTTCTCCTGCACCGTCAGGTGTCGACCCTTCGGTACGAGGTATTCCGCGGGCTCGCCAATGTCGGGCACGACCACGACCTTGCGCTTGCCCTTTTGGTCCTTGCCAAACTGCACCACACCATCGATCTCGGAGATGAGGGCATGGTCCTTGGGCTTGCGGGCTTCGAAGAGCTCGGCCACGCGCGGCAGACCGCCCGTGATGTCCTTGTCCTTGGTCGTCTCGCGCGGGATACGCGCAATGACGTCGCCGGCCTCGACCCAATCGCTCTCATTGACCGCGATGTTGGCGCCGATGGGCAAGAAGTAGCGCGCCTCGTTGTCCGAGGTCGGGATCTTGAGCGTCACGCCGTTCTCGTCCTTGACCGAGATGCGCGGACGGGTGTCCTTGTCCTTGGACTCGATGATGCGCTTGCGCGAGAGGCCCGTGACTTCGTCGAGCTGCTCCTGCATGGTCACGCCTTCGATGACGTCACCAAACTTCAAGCGCCCCGCCACTTCGGTGAGGATCGGGACAGCAAACGGATCCCACTCGCAGATCGTCGCACCGGCCTTGACCGTAGCACCGTCCTCATGACGGATGCGCGCGCCGTAGTTGACCGTGTAGCGCTCGCGCTCACGACCGCCCTCGTCCACCACCGCAATCTCGCCGTTGCGATTCATGACGACGATGGTGCCGTCCTTCTTCTTGACGGTGTAGAGATTGATGTAGCGCAGGATCCCACCACCGCGGGCTTCGAGGGTCGACTGCACGGCACGTCCCGAAGCGATGCCGCCGATGTGGAACGTACGCATGGTCAGCTGAGTGCCCGGCTCGCCAATTGACTGCGCCCCGATGACGCCGACGGCCTCGCCAGGATTGACCTTGTGTCCACGCGCAAGATCACGCCCGTAGCACTCGACACACACGCCGCGCTTGGCCTGACAGGTGAGCGTGGAACGCACGCGCACGTGCCGGATGGGCGAGTCGTTGATGATGGAGACCTTCTTCTCGTCAATCTCCTCACCTGCGGCAACGATCACCTGATCGGTATGTGGGTGAACGATGTCCTCGAGCGCCACGCGACCGAGAATGCGGTCGCCAAGCGGCTCGATGATTTCGCCGGCCTCGATGAGCGGCTCGATCTCGATGCCATCCAGCGTGCCACAGTCGAGCTCGGTAATGACCGCGTCCTGGGCCACGTCGACAAGACGACGCGTGAGATAACCGGAGTTCGCGGTCTTGAGCGCCGTATCCGCAAGGCCCTTGCGGGCGCCGTGCGTCGAGGTGAAATACTCGAGCACCGAGAGACCTTCGCGGAAGTTCGCGGTGATGGGTG
>CAYHNK010000107.1:0-13805 GCA_964357695.1 uncultured Bdellovibrionales bacterium
GAGGCGTAGCTTGGCGCGCACGATGGCGTCGATAGCGGCCTTCGGCAGGTCGGTCCACTCGGTGAGTGACATGGCGATGTTCTCCCCGACGGTCATCGAGCCGAAGAGCGCGCCGGATTGGAACATGACGCCGTACGACGGGCGCACGACTTCCAGACGGGGAGGTCCGACGCCCGCAATCGCGACGCTTCCAGCCTTCGGTTCGTTGAGGCCGATGAGCACGCGCAAGAGCGCCGACTTGCCGCAGCCGCTCCTGCCCAGGATGGCGAAGATCTCGCCACGTGCGATCTCGAACGACTGGCCCTCCAGCAGGTTTTCCTCGCCAAAGCCCAGCGTCACGTCGGTGGCGGTGATGAGTGGCTCGGTCATAGGCGTAGCTCGAAGAAGAGCAGGGTGAACGCGGCATCGATGACAATGAGGGCGAGTATGGAGCTGACCACGGCGGCGGTGGTGCGGCGTCCGACGCCCTCTGCACCGCCTACGGCCGCGAGTCCCTGGTGGCAGGAGATGAGACCGATGGCGATGCCGAAGACCCCGCTCTTGACGAGCCCCTGCAAGACGTCCCACAGGCCCAAGGCGCGCTCCGTCTGATTGAGGTAGCTCACCAGGGTGAGGTCGAGGTTGACGACACCGACGACTACACCGCCGGTGATGCCAGCTAGATCGGCGAGCAGCGCCAACACTGGCAGCACAAAGAAGAGGGCGAGGACCCGAGGAAGAACGAGAAATCGCATGGGCCCGAAACCCATGGTGCGCAACGCGTCAACCTCCTCGGAGACCTTCATGGTGCCGAGCTCGGCAGCGAAGGCAGCGCCGGAGCGCCCGCCCACAATGATGGCCGTCATCAGCGGGCCCAGCTCGCGGGTGATCGACAGGCCGACGAGATCGGCGACGTAGATGTTGGCACCGAACGCCTTGAGCTGGACCGCGGCCTGGAACGCCATGGCGAAGCCGATGAGGAAGCTGATGAGCGTCACGGTGGGGATGGCGTCGGTACCGGCGCGGTTCATCAGTGGCGCGATGGCGTGCCAGTTGCCGGTCTGCGGTCGGCGCAAGGTGCCGCCCAAGGCGAGCACCAAGCTGCCCACGAAGTCGAGGGTGAGCTGCGTCGCCTTGAGGCCGGCGACAACGGTGTTGCCTATACGCGCAAACGGACCGATGCGCGGGCGTGGCGGGCGCGGCGTGGGTGCAGCATCTCCCTCGTACAGCTCGAGGATTGACCGCACTGTGTGGCTGCCGCCGACGAACGTACAGGGTATGCCGGCCGCCTGAAGGTCCCACTTGACCTGCACCAAGATAGCCATCGCGCCACCGTCGATCGAGTCAATGTGCGAGAGATCGAAACGGACCTGTTCGCGCGGCGTCGCTGCGAGGCGTGCACGCAGCTCAACCCAGAGGGCGGCGGCGTCAACGAAGGTGAGCGTTCCCGCGAGGCACACCTCTACCGTTCCCGCGGAACCTTCCTTGATCTCGATCTCGAAGGTCCGGTCCGAGTCCGGCGCGACCAAGTCGCGCTTGGTCAGGGTTTGGCGCATGTTGCAGTCTTAGCAACTTCTAGTCCACCGACGAGAGACGAACGCCCTCAAGCACTTGAGTACGACATGGGGACCCCGGCTCGGTCCGCTCGGTCAAGACGACGTCCAGCTCCTTCAATTCGATGTTCCGACCCCAGCACATGCCCCAAGGTCGGACCACCGAGCACAGCCGGCTGTTGGCTTCACAATTGCATTCTTGCGCGCGAGGCCAAACGCAGTGAAGCAAGCCACCGAGCGTCGTTCGATATTTCGTGCGGCGCTTGTCATTGCCCTCCTGCTGCCGAGCTCGGCCGAGGCGGCCGTCTGGTTGCGCACCTTCGTGCTCGAAGGTGCTGTGAGGACGCGCGTCACGCTGGTGGAAGCTGCGACGTTCCTGCAACCGGGCGCCCCCATCACCGACGCCGTGCTCACGCGGGCCACCGAAGATCTGCACGCCACGGGTCTCTACGAGAGCGTCGTGATGAGCCTCGCGATGCCGCGGGAAGAGGCGGTGCGGCGGATGTACCTGGACGAAAGCATCACCGCGGTCGATGTCATCGTGCGGGTGGTCGAGAAGCAGTCGTGGCTCGTCATCCCGAGCGGCGAGCTTGGCGCCGCCAACCGCTCGGGCGGAGTGCTCTACGGCGACAAGAATCTTTTTGGCTGGGGAACCCAGGTGGCCGTCGCCGGGCAAATCGGCGAGCTAAAGACGTACATCCTCGGTGGATTCAGGCACTCGCTGTTCTCCTTTGCCCCTTTGACCTGGTCTGCCGACGGTGTCTACCGCCGCGAAACCGTGCGCTACTATGCGCACCATCGCAGGACGTTCGAGGTTCCCACCCTGGTCGCTGGCGGCAGCTCGCGGGTAGGCTGGCGTCTGACGTCGAAGCTCGAAGCACAGCTGGGGGTACTCTACAACCGCATCTCGCTGCGCGCTCCGCACCGCTTCGAGTCGCCCGCACCTCCGTACAACCCGCGCAGCGGCGACCTCGTGCTCTTGCAGGCCAATTTCCTCTACGATCGCACCGTGGCGCCCGAGGGCTTGCGGCGCGGCACCACGCTGCGGGTTTTCGATGAGCTCGCCGACAACTTGTGGGGCTCGACCTTCGACTACGTCAAGCTCGACTTCCAGCTCGGCCTCTTCGGTCAGTTTTTTCGCACCTACCCCTCTGCGAGCGTGCGGGTGGTGCTCACGTATCCGACGTCGTCGACGGGTGTCCCCATCACTCAGCTTCTGCGCATCGGCGGCTCGGACTTGCGCGGCTACTTCACAGATGAGCTCCACGGCGACACGCTCGCTAGCGTGCAGCTCGCCGAGCAGGTACCGCTCTTGCGCAATATCGTGTTACCGTGGGTCGGAGCTCGCTTCAACTTGGCGCTCGCGGTCTTCAGCGACACGGCCATGGTGCTCGAGCGCCACCCCGGCGGCACCACGGTCGTGGATCTCATGCAGAACAAGGACGTGCGCGCCCATCTCCACTCGGGGGCCGGTGCGGGCCTGCGCGTGCTCTTGCCCGGCGTGGCCATCCCGGCGCTGCGCCTGGACGTCAGCTACGGTTTCGACGTTGCCAGTGTCGCCTTCAACCTGTCCATCGCGACGGCAGTGTTGTGAGCTGAGTGCCGCGAGCGATGGGTGCTCAGTGGTGCCGCGGCGCCACAAACAAGAGCACGATGCCGCTCGCCAGCGCGATCGCTCCGGCGAGCGGCGGAATGAAGTGGGTCCTGGTCGTGCCAAATTGTAGCCCGAAGATCTCCATCTGGCTCTCAGGTGTAGTGAAGGTGATTCCAGAGTAGGCCAGCACCAAGACGCCCAAGCCGATCAGGACCGCGGCGAGCAAGCTCTTCAGACGCATGTTCAATCCTCCTGTAGGTCGATGGGTGACGCTCCTAGTATCCAAAGCCGATGCCGACACGTCCCTCGAAGATCGACATGAAGTCGTCGTCGCCGCCGACGCGCGGTACAAATCCGGCCTCCGCGAACACGTTCGCGGTCTTGCTCAACGAGGCCGACAGGCCGAGCGCTGCGCCGAGAGCCACTTGGATGGGGCCGTTGACCAGCTGCGTGACGCCCAGCGTCGCTCGCCCGTAGAAGAACGGCAGTGGCTGGACGACGAGCATCGGTCTGACCTGCACATCGAAATCTTCGTTTTCGATGTCCGGTAGGTCGGCCGCGAGCCCGAGCTCGAAGCGCACGAAGCTGCCAACGACGGTGAAGCCGGGCGCCAGCATGATGTTGGTGGCGATTCGTCCGCTGTCCGGGGTGGTCATCCAACCCGATCCCACCGATCCGGCTAAAGTCAGGCCCGCCGCGGCAGTGGAAGGCCAAGCCAAAACGACGGCGAGTCCCGCCATGAGCCCCACACGCAGCCAATGCGCACTGTTGGATGAGATGCTCGTGTTCAACATGACCCATGCTCCCTCTTGTGACCGCGTGGTCTTGTTTGACCGCGTGACCACGGTCCCCGAAGCATCATTCGCGCCATTGCCGGATCCGACGTCCCTGCGGGCAGTTGCGAAGTCTCGCCATCGACGCATTGAGGCAATGCCGTCAAGATGAAGTAGCGCGTCGTTCACTTCGACTGGGATCGACAGCAGGGCCCGCCGTTACGTCGGTGGCGCGCCGCGATGTCAACGGAGCGGGCTGTGCCAACCTGTGCATCACCGCTTGATGAACGGCGATAGCTCCCCCGAGCGGCCCGAGGAGAACGGCCCCCCGTCCGTCTCCTGGACCGCGTCGGGCATGTCGATTCGCTACAAGTGGATCTTGTCGAGCTTGGCCTTGATGGCATCCTTGGTGTCGCCAAACTTCTGTTGGATGACACCGTAGAGCTTGTCCGCTGATCCTTCCGCCTTCAAGAAGTCATCGTCCGTGAGCTCAGCCCAGGCCTTCTTGGCCTTGCCCTTGACCTGCTCCCACTTGCCCTGCGCTTGGTCTTTGTTCACGTCAGTCTCCTCGCTTGGTTGACCGGTCGGTTCATGGTTGGGCGCCGCGCTCGATGATGATCTCGACACGACGGTTGTTGGCGCGGCCCTCGGCGCTGTTGTTGTCCGCGATGGGGTGATTTTCGCCCAGCCCACGGCTCTGGATGCGCTCCACTTGGCAGCCGCGCTGCACGAGGAAGTTGCGGACCGCGTCCGCGCGGCGCTGCGAGAGCGCCAGGTTGCTGCTATCGGAGCCCTGGGAGTCGGTGTGACCCTCAATCATGATGTTTCGTCCGCGGTGCGCGAGCAGCACATCGGCCACCTGATCGAGGCGTGCCTGAGCTTGGGGCAACAAGACAGTCTCGTTGGATGCGAACAGCACGCTCCCCGAGAGGGTGATGACCAAGCCGCGTGCGTCCTCCCTGATGGCCGCCAGCTTGGCGAGCGCCGCCTGGGCCTGGGCCGCACGCTCGTCAGCCGCCGCCCGCGCTTCTTGCTCAGTGACCAGGCGCTCGCGTGCCATGTCGCCGCTCTGCTCCAAGGTCGCAACCGCCCTGCGTGACTCAGTCAGGTCCTCTTTCGTCTGCGTCACAACCTCGCCCTGCACCAACGCGTAGTCGTCTTTCGCTTGCGCTTGACGCTGCTGCTGGATGGTGATGGATGCCGTCGCGGCGGCGAGCTCTGCCTTGCGCTGTGCGACATAGGCGAGGTCCCGCGCCTGATAGGACTTGGGATCCATCTTGAACGCCTTTTCCGCCTGTGCGAGCGCTGCGTAGGCCTTGTGCAGCTCCGCTGGCGCAACGTTTGGCGCCGGTCCGACGCTGGCGCGTCGATACGCTTCACGGGCGTTGGCCAGCTCCGGTGGCACGGTGGCGGCGCAACCGCTGAGAATTCCGGCGACGGCAATGTTGATCAGCAGACGGTACGTTTTCATGGCACATGCCTTTCGTGAAACGGTCGAGTTGTTCCTCGGACTACCTGTTGTCTTCCCGAAGTTGACGTACGCGGTCCACGGCGGCGCGAGCCTCTGTCTTCTCGGCGTCCTCGCGGGCGAACGCGACGGCGAGCTCGGCGTCGGCTTCGGACCGCATCAACATCGACGCGGCGATTTCCTTTTCGCCTTTGGCAAACAATGCCTTGGCGTGCTCGAGCTCCTCTTTCGCGAGCTGCAAGTGGAGTGCAGCGCGAGGAACGTCCGCCGCGCCAACCTCCTCGGCGGCGCGGATCCCGGAGGTTGACGCCTCCGTGTGAAGCGGCGGGCGCGCACAGCCAGCCGTCATGGTGGCGGTGACGGCCGCCATGGCGAGCCCCAGCAGCCCAACCTTGCATACGTGACTCATGGAACGCTCCTTCGTTGATGTGTGTAGCGGTGCCGCTTGGCAGGCCAATGCCGTGCCGACGGCGGGGCGCTTCGTCCGCGTCACGAAGCATGTTCCGGGCCAGGCCAAGGGCGCACACAAATTCAAGCACTTGCACGTCCAGCAAGCGATGGTACGAGGCGCGTTCATTCACAATGGAGGGGTGCAGAGTCTGCGGTGCCGCAAGGCGTAGGTTCCCGGAGGATGGCCCTCCGGGAACCTCAGAGATCACGTGTCGTATGCACCAAGCAGCGCGCCGGGGCTGCGGCTCGACCTACGGCACGTCATTCATTGTGCTGATGGCGGTCCCGCCTTTCATGATGATCGTCGCCACCGTCGTCGTCACGGTGCTCGGACGGCGCGCACGCGACTGGGCGACACGACTTGTGTAGCTGGATATTGCCGCCGACGAGGTAGCCCGAGGCGGTGTAGTCGTTCGACAACCACAGCGCGAACATGTCGCCACGTCCGGGCTCGCCGTTGTCGACCAGCTCGAGCGCGTAGGTGAAGCCGTCAGCGCCGTTGATTGCCGCTGTGCCCTCAATGTGGCGAGTCATAGCGTCAATCACGGTATAGGCGGTCACGCCGGTGCCCTTCACCTTCATGTCGCGGCCCTTCGAGCCCTTGGCACCATGGTCGACGTAGGTGAGGTGGCCCCACAGCTCGTCGTGCTTGATGCCGCCGGTCGCTCCGAAGGTTCCCTTCGCGCCGTCGGGCAGCGCAATCCAGCCACCGCCAGTGACGAAATCTTTGCACGCCATTGCCGGTGTTCCGGGGCTGCAGCCGGAGACCGTGACGCCGGTCAGCGTGATCGCTGCCTGTGCCATGGTGCGTCCGATCAAGCTGCCTCCGGTGAAGGTCGTGGCTGCACCAGCGAGGATGGTGCCTTGGAAGTTGGAGGTTGTCATGGTTGCGGCCTCGGCGACGCGCCAGTACACATTGCACGCCTGCGCACCACCACTTGTGACCACCGAGAAGTTTGTGCCCGTCAAGGCGCCGGTCCCGCCCGTGCCGACCTGGAAGATCCATACGCCGCTCGAAGGCCCGTCGAGCGTCAGTTGGCCGGTCAACGTCGCTGCCGCGTCGAAACAGTAGACGCCTGGCGAAAGGATCACCCCGGAGAGTGTGCCCGAGAGGACCTCGCCGCACGGCTCGAGCGCGAGGGCCTCGTAGGCGGCAAGAAAGGCGTCGTAGGCAGCGATCGCCAATGCATCTCCTTCGTGAATCGAGCCGTTGATGGTGCAATTGGTTTGCGTCACCGGGACGTTCTGAGAATAGATGCCCACGTCCCCCGAGATGGTGGAATCGGTACACGTGACCGCCGTGTTGGCAAGGACAGCGAAGCTCCCTGCCGCGCCCAACCGTCCCTCTGCTTGTGCAGATGCTGCTTGCAACGCAGCCGCCGAGCGCAGCCCGGGGACGGTCGACGTCCCGAAGCCGGATTCTCCGCAGGCGGCTGGGAACGAGAGCAGCAGCATCGAAGCCGCCCCCGTAGCCAATAGGAATGGTGTCCAACTAGTCATGGTGTTTCTCCCCGTGCGATGGCGTGGCAAAGAATGCGGCAAGCACAGCCCGCCGACGGCGGCATGCTCCGTGCGCTCGTGCTTAGCATCTTCCGCGCCGTCGGCCGGCGCCGCCGAACCTCACGTGATTGCGCCACGTTCGAGGCTTGACGGCGGGCACGCTCTATCAAGATGACTTGGGATGTGCGTCAATTCGACGGTGTCTGCGCACCGCCCGGCGTCACAAGATCTCGCGCAGCTTCTCCGAGAGGGCGGCTGCGTCGAACGGCTTTTGGATAAACCCATTGCAGCCGCGCGCGAGCATCTCCTGGGCCTGGCCGTTGATGCTGTAACCGGTGGACAAGAGCACCTTGATCCCCGGCGCGATCTCTTGCAGGGCGTCGTAGGTCTGTCGCCCGCTCATCTCGGGCATGATCATATCGAGGATGACCAGCGAGATCGTGCCGCGATGGGAGCGAAGGAGCTCGACGGCCTGCTTGCCCCCCGTGGCGCTCAAGACCTCGTAGCCGATACTCCGAAGCAGGCGGCTTACGACTTTGACGATCATCTCCTCGTCATCGACGACCAAAATGGTCTCGGTGCCACGTCGGATGGGTGCCATGCGAATTGTTGCCGCGACTGGCAGTGGGTCGGTGCTGGGCAAGAAGAGGTCGAACGTCGAACCGCGCCCGAGCGTGCTCTCGACGGTGACGAAACCGCCGTGGTTCTTGACGATGCCGTACACCGAGGCCAGTCCGAGGCCGGTTCCGTGCCCCGGCCCCTTCGTCGTGAAGAAGGGCTCGAAGATCCGCGCCTGGGTCGGCGGGTCCATCCCGACGCCCGTGTCCAAGACACTTAGCTTGGCGAAGCGTCCGGGTGCGATGTCGTGAGGCGCGACGTCCGCGGCCACGAGCTCGACGTCGCTCGCGCGCACGAGCAGGCTGCCGCCGTCGGGCATGGCCTGTCCCGCGTTGACGAAGAGATTGAGCAACACCTGTTCGAGCTGCGTATGGTCCATCAGCACCGGGTACAGCCCCGACGCTGTCTCGAGCCGGATGGTGATGTCTGAGCGCGTGCGTCCAAACATGCTGCTCGTCTTCGCGACCACCTGCGCGAGGTCGAGCGGCCGGACGTCGTATTTGCCGCGGCGGGCGAAGCCGAGAAGCTGCTTGGTGAGATCGACACCTCGATTCACCATCGCCATCATGTCGCGGAAATCGCCGTGGTGCGCGCCGTCCTCGCCGCCTTCGTGGTCCAAGAGCGACAACGTCCCCAAAACGCCGCCAAGGATGTTGTTGAAGTCGTGCGCGATGCCACCGGCGAGCGTGCCGATGGCCTCCATCTTCTGTGCCTGTGCGAGCTGCGACTGCAGCCCTTCGCGCTCGTGCGCCGCCCGGTGGCGCTCGGTGACGTCCGTCACGACCACGCGGCACTCCTCGCGGCCCTCCACGGCGGTGCCGTTGAGCTCCAGCGTGAGCGTCGCTGCGCTCCGCGCGTCCAGCACGACCTCGCAGGTCGCCTTCGCGCTACCGCCGAACATGGTCGACACAAACGCATCGAAGATGGGGCGCGATTCGGTGGCGAGCAGCGGTCCGAGGCGCCGACGGACCAGCCGCGCGCGCTCCAATCCCAGCAGGCGTGCCCCGGTGAGGTTGAGCTGGCGGATCTCGCCGCCCCGGCCGAGCGTCAAGTAGCCGACCGGCGCGAGCTCGTACAGGTCGGTGTAGCGTGAGAGCGCTTCCTCGGCCTCTGCCCGTGCGCGCTGCACCTCCTCGTTTTGCAGCTCCAGCTCGATCTGGTGCATCTGCAGCTCACAGACGAGCCGCTGCGTCTCGGGCGCCATCTGCGGCTCTCCCGAATTGGGGCGGTCGTGGCCCGCGGGAAGGCGCTTCTGCGCGCGGCGCCGAAGCGCGTGGGCGTCAGGGCTGTCGGTCTTCTTCTGCGGCATTGGCGCCCCCAGGACTGTTCAGATTCTGACGTAGTCGCGCCTCTAGCGTCTTCGCCACCGTGATATCCGCGAACGTCATCACCAGCCCGTCGATGCGGTTGTCGAGGGTGCGATACGGCATAATTCGTGCCGTAAACCAGCGCCCGTCGGCTGTGGCCACCGACGTCTCCTTGAACACCAACGTTTGCAGCACGGCGCGCGCGTCGTCCGCAAGCCCCGGGTAGATGAGATCCGACGCGAGGTCGGTCAGCGGTCGATTCACATCGCTCGGAATCAGCTTGATGATCTTGGTCATTTGTTTGGTGAAGCGTCGCACGTGCAGCGCCTCGTCGAGAAACAGCGTGGCGATGTCGGTGCTGTCGAGTAAGTTGCGCATGTCGTTGTTGGTTCGCGACAGCTCGTCCAGCTTGGCTTGCAGCTCCTGGTTGAGCGTTTGCAGCTCCTCGTTCAGCGACTGCATCTCCTCTTTGGAGGTCGTTAGCTCCTCGTTGGTACTTTGGAGCTCCTCGTTGGTGCTTTGCAACTCTTCGTTGGCGGACTTGAGCTCTTCTTGGGAGGTCTGCATGGCCTCGCGCGCCATGTGCAGCTCCTCGCGTGCCTGTCGCAGCTTCTCTTCGAGCGCGAGCGACTGCGCCGAGGCCGGCGCCGCCTTGCGCTTCGTCCTCGCCTCCGCAGCGGGGGCGAACGCGTCGGCGAACACCACCAACGCCATGCCGCGCAACGCCTCCGGCTCTTGTAGTGGCTCGATCGTCAGGTCCAACGTCTGCACGGCATCCCCCGCCTCCAGACGCACGCCGGTGCGGATGACGGTGTGTCGGTCTCGCAGCGCCTGTTGAAATCCGCCGCTCAGCTCGTGCCGCAGCCCCGCACGGGCCATCGCATGGATGTTCCAATTGGCCTTGCCCGCCGCGGGCTCGAGGTACTTGCCGGTCCGACCGCTGATGTAGAGGATGTCTCCGTGCTCGTTGGTGAGCACCGCGGCGGGTGAGTAGCGTCCGAGTAGCAGCTGCTCCGCCAGCGCCTGCAGATTCGGGACGGGTCCCGTTGGACTCGTGTGCGTCTCCGAGACCGATGGTGGGGGCCGAAACGACGAGGGAAAGTCGACCGGCGCAGCCCGCGTCGCGGCATCGAGCCGACGGTAGATCCGCGTCTTGCCATCGAGTGCTGCGAAGAGGTCAGTCGCCGGGCCAATGGTCTCTGCGCCTCCCAAGACGAGGATGCCGCCGGGCAGCAGGCTGTAATGAAAGAGCGGCACGAGCCGTTTTTGCAGCTCGGGCGACAGGTAGATGAGCAGGTTGCGGCAGCTCAGTATAGAGAGTTTTGTGAACGGCGGATCCTGGACGACGTTTTGCGGGGCAAAAATCACCATCTCGCGGATCTCCTGGCGCACCCGATACCCGCTGTCCTCTTTCGCGAAGTAGCGGCGCAAGCGCTCCGGGCTGAGGTCCGCGACGATGTTGTCGGGGTACATCCCCTGGCGTGCCTTGTCGATGGCGTCGCTGTCGAGATCGGTAGCGAAGATCTGCAGAGAGAAGTGTTGCTGCGGTCGCTCTCGTGCGAGCGCCTCCTTGAAGGCGATGGCGAGAGAATAGGCTTCCTCCCCGGTCGAGCAACCTGGCACCCAGGCACGCAAGGGCCCCCCGGTGGCGTGGTCCCTCAGCAGTGCCGGAATCGCCGTCTTCGAGAGAAATTCCCACGCTGCCGGGTCGCGAAAGAAGCTGGTCACGCCGATGAGCAGCTCGCGAAAGAGCAACTGCGCCTCCTGCGGGCTCTCCTGCAAGTAGCGTACGTAGCCGGGGATGGCGTCAATTTGATGCAGGCCCATGCGGCGCTCGATGCGACGGTACACGGTGCTCCGCTTATATTGCGAAAAGTCGTGGCCGGTTTGGCCGCGCAGCAAGACACAGATCTTCTCGATGGCGCTCTGCGTCTTGCGCGCGAGGACCACCTCGGACGGCACTCCCCGTTGCGCACGGACATGGTAGCCGACGATCCTCCCCGGCAACTCTTCGACCGGTGCCACGACATCGGCGAAGCCGGCGTCGATGGCGCTTCGCGGCATACCGTCGAACTTCGCTGAGCCAGGCGCTTGCACGAACACGGCGCCCGCCTGCTCTTTGATGGCCATGACGCCCAGCGTGCCGTCCGATCCCATCCCTGAGAGAATGACGGCGATGCTGCGCGCTTGCTGGTCGGTGGCGAGCGAGCGGAAAAAGAAGTCGATCGGCAGTCGCAGCCCGCGCGGCGCCGAGGGCACGAGCAGGTGCAGCACGCCGTGCAGGACCGAGAGATCCTTGTTAGGCGGGATGACGTGGACGCAGTCCGGCTCGACCGGCATGCGGTTTTTGATTTGGACCACTTTCATCGGCGTGATGCGCTGGAGCAGCTCAACCATCATGCCCTTGTGGGTCGGGTCGAGGTGCTGCACGACGACGAACGCCAGGCCGCTCTTCTCCGGCACGTGGCGCAGGAAGTGCTCGAGCGCCTCGAGGCCTCCAGCAGAAGCACCGATGCCGACGATGGGGGGGGTGTCAATTCTTTCGATTCGCGCCCCGCCCTCCGCCGCGCGAGGGGGGCGCCGCGCGCTGGCAGCTGGGGCACGCTTTTTCTGCGGTCGGACGCTTGCGGCACCTGATTCGCGCGCCATGGTGTGTACGGCTCCCGTATCCACCGACTCAAATCGCGTCGCGTGGCACGCTGACATTGGGGGCGATCGCCAAGCGCGTCAAGGCGCGGGGATCTGCCGGCGCCCGTCGCGTTTCTGCACACGTCGTATTGAATGACGTCGCACGTCAACTTGATTGAAGGCGCCCGCTCTCCGAAGCGCGCGTTTGATGCAAGCACCTGAAATTATTTGCGCCACACCGATGGCCCGAAAAGTGCCTCGTGACGCGCCGGGGGCATCTTGCCGCACCTTTAACCACTGGAGGACAAGCACATGCAAACGAATTCACCAACGCGCCGAGACACGCGCCTAACCCAGGGGATAGGGGGAGTCCTCATGGCGCTTGCATGCGTCGTGACGTTCTCCGCCTGCGGAGACACAACGAACATTGACAAAGTCCCGACGCCGACGACCGGCGCGCTCAATGTCACGGTCGAGCCGACCTCGGCGTCCGTGGTGGTCACGGGGCCGGAGAGCTTCACCCAGAGCTTCACGGGCGATCAACTCCTCGCCGACTTGGCACCGGGAGATTACACGGCGACCGCGACCGCAGTAGGTTACGTTGATGCCGCCCGCGAAATCAACGTTGTCGCCGGCCTGACCTCGAGCATCTCCTTGCTGCTCCGGTCGACGTCGGTGCCGTTGGCGTCGGTGGGTTTTCTCAACGTCAGCGTCTATCCAGCGTCGACCAGCGTCATCTTGTCGGGGCCGGACGGCTACGAGCAGACCTTTACCGGCAACGAGTTTCTCAGCGATTTGGCGCCCGGTCAGTATACGGCAAGGGCGAGCGCGCCTGGCTTTATCGACGCGACGAGCGACATGAACGTCGTCGCCGGTGAGACCTCGAGCTTCTCGTTGACCCTCCAGCCGCGCCCCATTGTCATCGAGGCGCCCCGCGCCGTGTATCGCAATGGCGGCGGTAACCTCATTCCTCTCGATGCCGCGAATCTACAGTCGGGCCAGTTCTTCTTCTACGCTTGGCTCGAAGATGAGCCCTTGGGGATCGTCCCCGGCGGTCTAGTTTCGGGCACCACGGGTGACCCGGGCAAGCCCTTGCTCGGTGAGCAGGCAGAGCACGCACCGAGCTTCACCCAGAACCTTGCCGTTGCGTGGGTCGGCTTTATGGATACGACAGGCACCATCCGCCCGGTCATCGGTGCGGATGTCCGCTGGGAAATCGACCAGCAATACGGTGCCAGAGTCAACAGCATGCAGTTCGGCACGTCGGACGACAATCGCAGCGCCCACAACTACGGCGTCTTTGACGACCAGGCCGATACGCGCACCAACAACGCCAGTCTCGATGCCGAGCGCTATCCGCTCGTCGCGAGTGAGTTCCCGCTCTACAACCAGACCGGGTTCGGCACGCCGTTTGTCGATGGCGCCACGTGGGTGACGCTCTTCTCACCGGATGCCGAGGCATCGGCGCGCATCGTCGCGGTGGCGACGATCGATGGTGAGGAGATTGGCAAGCAGATCCTGTACAAGAGCTTTGAGCCCAACCCAGAAATCGAGATCACCAAGACGGTCGACACGAGTATCTTGAATCTCGACGTCGGCGACACCGTGGAGTGGACCGTCACGGTGACGAACGTCGGCACGGGTGACGCGACGTCGGTCAGCCTCAGCGACTTTCTCGCCTCGGGCGATGGGTCGTTCTACACGGCGGGCTCGCTTCCTTCTGGCAGCACGCCCGCTCCCGGCGTCGATGGCTTTACGCTGTCCTTCCCGCTCGATTCGGCGTCCGCACTACCTCCGCAGCAGAACACGCAGCTTCTAGGCAACGCGTGGAGCTTTGCGGTCCTCGCCAATACGTCCGTGTCGAACGTCGGCTCGAGCGTCGTCAGCGGCGATGTCGGTATTGGCACTCCAGCACCCACAAGAAAGTTAGAGGTT
>CAYHNK010000108.1:0-13712 GCA_964357695.1 uncultured Bdellovibrionales bacterium
TCCTGATCGACTGGAGCTATGCCGCGATCGAGCCGGCGCGGACCGGCGAGGGGTTCCGGACGCTGAACGAGACGTATAGCCCACCGGAAGTCGCCGAGCGGAAGCCACCGATCCCGGCATCGGATCTTTTTTCGGCCGGGAGGACGGCGATTCACCTTCTCGGTGGCGACCCGGAAGCCGGTGAGCTCGGGCTCACGCTCGACTTTCGCGGCAGAATCACCGGGGCTGATTCGGTCCGAGACTTGACTCCACGGCACAGCTGGCGATGATGCGCCGCATGCAGGTGCGCCCCACGGCTGCCACGGTGGAACTGGCGGCCATTCGTCACAATCTCGGTGTCGTGCGTCGCCTCGTCGGAGAGCGCGCCGTGTGTGGTCTCGTCAAGGCGGATGCGTACGGACACGGCCTCGTGCCGGTGGCGCGTACGCTGGCCGCGGCAGGCGTCGACTTTCTCGCGGTGGCGCTCGTCGAGGAGGGTGTGACCCTACGCCAAAGTGGCATCGAGACGCCCATCCTCGTGCTCGGTGGCGCGCTCGAGGGCGGCTACGACGCGCTCGTCGCCGAGCGCCTGACGCCCGCCCTCTTTCGCTTGGAGCACCTCGATCGACTCGCCCGCGCGGTCGGTCACGGCAGCTGTGATTTTCATCTCAAGGTCGACACTGGCATGGCGCGCCTCGGGCTCCAGCCTGACGAGATCGGGGCCTTCGTCGCTCGTCTCGCCACGTATCCGCAACTGCATCTCGCGGGCGTGCTGACTCATTTTGCCAACGCCGATCTTGCCGACCGCGACTTCAACGCCCAGCAGCTCGCGCGCTTTCAGGCGGCCATCGTGTCGCTGGGTCAGCTCGGCCACGCGCCCCGTTGGGTGCATCTCGCCAACAGCGCCGCCGTGCTCTCTTATCCGGACGCCCACCAGGTGCTCGTGCGTCCGGGGCTCATGCTCTACGGGCTCGATCCCCTTGTGCCGGCAAGCGGTGAGCATCTCGAGCCGGCCATGCGCTGGACGACGCGCGCGATTCACGTGAAAGATGTCGAGGCCGGTGTGCGCGTGAGCTACGGCGGTCGATGGACGGCGTCGCGGCGCAGCCGCATTCTCACCCTGCCGGTCGGCTACGGCGACGGCTACCCGCGCGTGCTTGGCAACCGCGCCCAGGTGCTCATCCGAGGGCTACGCGCGCCCATCGTCGGCTCCATCTGCATGGACCTTTGTCTCGCCGATGTGACAGATGTCGGTGGGGTCGGACTCGAGGACGAAGTGGTGCTGCTCGGCGCGCAGGGTGACGATTGCATCGGCGCCGCCGAGCTCGCGCGCTGGGGGGACACGATTGCCTACGAGATCGTGTGCGGCGTCGGGGCGCGCGTGCCGCGTCACTATGTGAACGAGGACCGATGAATACGGTCATTCAGCGCGGCGCCGACTTCTTCTCGCTGCTCGGTGAACAAGTCCTCCGTGGCACGACCGAGACGGGCGCCATCGCGCTCTTTTTCTGGCGTGCGCTCGTCGCCGCCGTCAGGCCACCGTATCGTGTGCGTCTCATTCTTCAGCAGGCAGAGTTTGTCGGCGTCGGCTCGCTGTTTATCGTCGTGCTCACGGGCTTTTTTACCGGCGCGGTGTTTACGCTGCAGTCGGTCTATGCGCTTCAACGCGTAGGCATGGAGAGCATGGTGGGCTCGATGGTGCTGTTGTCGGTCGCGCGCGAGCTCGCGCCGGTGTTGACTTCGCTGATGGTCACGGGACGCGTCGGCTCGGCCATGGCGACCGAGCTCGGCACCATGCGGGTCACCGAGCAAATCGACGCGATGGAAGTGATGGCGGTCGATCCCATCAACTACCTCGTCGTGCCGCGTCTCATCGGTGGCGCCTTCATGGTGCCGGCGTTGACGATGCTCTTTGATGCCATCGCGGCCGTGGGCTCATACGTCGTGGCGGTACCGTTTTTGGGCATCGACGAGGGGGCGTTCGTCTCGCGTATCGAGTGGTATCTGGACCCTTTTGATTTTACGCATGGGCTCTACAAGTCGATCGTCTTCGGTATCGTGCTGACGCTCATCGGCTGCTACAAAGGCTACAACGCCGGTGGCGGCGCTCGCGGGGTCGGCGTCGCGACGACGCAGGCCGTGGTCATCGGCTCGATCTCCATCTTCGTGCTCGACTATGTACTGAGTGCTGTCTTGCTGATGAACATGCCGACGTAAAGAAAACGGTGCGACGTGATTGAAATCGAAGGACTCGAGAAGCACTTCGGCGCCCATCACGTGCTCAAGAACGTGAGCCTGTCGGTGCGCACCGGCAAAACGCGCGTCATTCTCGGCCCCTCGGGCTCGGGCAAGACCGTGCTGATGAAGCACATGATCGGATTGCTCAAGCCCGACAGCGGTCGCGTGCTCGTCGATGGGCAAGACATCACCCGCATGGACGACAAAGAAATGCTCGTCATGCGTCGTCGCTTTGGCATGGTGTTCCAGCAGGCGGCACTATTTGACTCGATGACCGTGGAAGACAACGTCGCCTTTCCGCTCGTCGAGCACACCAAGCTCGACAAGGCGGCCATCGACAGGATTGTCGAAGAGAAGCTCGACATCGTCGGCCTCGTGCCGGCGAAGAAGAAATTTCCGTCCGAGCTCTCGGGCGGTATGCGCAAGCGTGTCGGGCTCGCCCGCGCCATCGTGCTCGATCCTATCTGCGTGCTCTATGACGAGCCCACGACGGGTCTCGACCCCTTGACCACGGAGAGTGTCGATCAGATGATCCTCGACGCAAATCAGCGCCTCAAGGTGACGAGCGTCGTCATTTCCCACGACGTCGGCAGTGCGCTCAAGGTTGCCGACGACATCGCGGTCATCCACGAGGGTGTCATCGTGGAGGATTGCAGCGCCGCGGAGATCCGTCAGAGCAAGCACCCCTTTGTTCAACACTTCCTCAATACCTGGTTTGGCAAACTATGAGTCCGCGCACCCCCCTCCTCGTTGGTCTCGTGCTCGTTGGCGCCATCGCGTCACTCACCTGGTTCGTCATGTCCACCTCGAAGGACAAGTTCGGCGAGGGGGCGACCTACACGCTCTATGCAGATTTTTCCGACGCGAGCGGCATCCGTTGGAAGACGCGGGTGCAAATCAATGGCATCGACATCGGCAAGATCGATGACATCACCCACGTGCGCGACGCCAACGGGCGCCTGCTTGCCCGCGTCAAGATGAGCGTGCTCAACGAGTACACCGTTTACGACAACGCTGTTTTGCGCAAGGCGGCCGAGAGCCTGCTCGGGGACTTCCGTCTCGATCTCAATCCGGGATCGATGGATTACGCCGCGCTCAAGCCCGGCGACGTCATCAAGAACGTGCAGAGTCTCTCCGACATGGACGCCATCCAGTCCGAGCTCAAGCAGGTGGCGCGCAACGTCAACAACGTCACCGAGTCGTTCTCCAAGGTGCTCTCGGGGCCCGAAGGCGAGGGCTCGCTCAAGGCCATTCTTGCCGCCGTGGAAAAATCGGTGGAGGCGCTGGAGAGAACCACGGGGGCCATCAGCAACACGCTGACGCGCAACGATGCGGTCATCAATCAGCTCGTGCAGGATCTGGGCACGTTCGCCCACGCGCTCTCTGCGTCGACCAAGCAGAACGGTGCACTGACGACGACCACGGAGAACCTGGCGAGTCTCACTGGGCGGCTCGATCGCATCAGCAAGTCGCTCGAGGACATGGTCGACAGCGAGCAAGGGCGCGGTGGCAACCTCAAGCAGACCGTCGAGAACCTCAACGACTCGTTGTAACACATCAACGAAATCGCGCGCAAGATCGACGAGGGTCAAGGGAGCGTAGGGCGCATCGTCAACGACCCAGGGCTCGTCGATAAGGTTGAACAGACGCTCGATGACGCCGGCGAGCTCGTCGGCTCGCTCTCGCGCATGCAAACCGAGATCGAGCTGCGCGGTGAGTACGACGTTCCCATGTTCGCGCAATCTACGGACGACCCGAATCGCCTGCAGCCGTCGATCAAGAACACCTTGGGCGTGCGTATCTCGCCGAAGCCCGATAAGTACTACATGATTGAGGCCATCTCCGACCCGCGCGGCAAGCAGACGCGCACCGTGACGACCACCAGCGCCAACGGCGGGCCAGACACCACAGTCAATGAGACTGTGACCGCGTACAACGATCTCAAGTTCTCGCTGCTCTTTGCCAAGCGCTACTACTTTCTGACGTTGCGCTTCGGCATCATTGAGAACACGGGGGGCCTGGGCTTTAACCTGCACGGCCTGCGCGACCGGCTCGAGCTACGCGTCGACGCCTTCGACTTCGACCGGCGCGATCAGACCCGCGAGAGCTCGCCCATCCTGCCGCGGCTGCGCTCGGCCGGCATGTATGAGTTCGTCAACCATCTGTATCTCCAGGGTGGCATCGACGACCCGCTCAACCGCAGGCTCACCACGTGGTTTCTCGGCGGCATGTTGCGTTTTACCGACGACGATTTGAAGGGCCTCTTGACTGTGATGCCCAGCGTGTCCACCGGTAGCTAACGCCGACCCATATTTTCCCTCCTTCTGGCGTACAGGGAAGCGACATGATCAAGCTCGCCGTTCGCGGCATGACCTGCAACCACTGCGTCATGGCCGTCACCAAGGCACTCGGCACAGTCCAAGGCGTCGAGCGCGTCGTCGAGGTCAGTCTCGCGCGCGGCGAGGCCCTCGTCGAAGGCACGCCGGACGTGCAGTCGCTCGCGGCGGCCGTCGATGCTGCCGGTTACCAAGCCTCGGTCGTGAGCTAAGCCGCGTATGATCGCTTCTCCGGTGCGCCTCGAGCTGGGGGTGCAGGGGATGACCTGCGCCTCGTGCGTGCGCCGCGTCGAGCACGCGCTCGCCAAGGTCGCCGGTGTCGATGCCGCCAGCGTCAACCTGGCGACCGAGCGGGCGGCGGTTCGTCTGCTCCCCGGGGCGACAAGCCTCGACGCCATCCAGGCTGCCATCAAGGAGGCCGTGACCGCGGCGGGCTATCAGCCGGTGGATCTCGGCACCACTGGTGACGCGCAGCAGCGAGCGCGCGACGACGAGCTCACAGCGTTCCGGCGTGATCTCTGGATTGGCGCGCTGCTCACCATACCGCTCGTCATCATCTCCATGGGCAGTATGCTCTGGCCAGCACTGCATGGCGTGCTCGGCCACCGGTTGCAGGTGTCTCTCGAGCTTTTGCTTGCGACGCCCGTACAGTTTTGGGTGGGGCGACGATTCTATCGCGTCGGCTTCGCGGCGGTGCGACATCTGGCGCCCGACATGAGCACGCTCGTCGCGCTCGGCTCATCGGCGGCCTACGCGTACTCGCTCATGGCCCTGCTCGTGCCGGAGGTCTTTCCACCCGGCACGGCGCACACCTACTTCGAGGCCTCGGCGAGCATCATCACGCTCATCGTGCTCGGCAAGTATCTCGAGACGCGCACCCGCGGGCGAGCGTCGCAAGCGATCACGCGGCTCGTGGCCCTCGCGCCTCGAACCGCGCGCGTCGTGCGGGACACAGGAGAAATCGATCTGGAAGCCGCCGATGTGCTTCCCGGTGACCTGCTGCGTGTACGCCCCGGGGAGCGGCTGCCGGTGGACGGCGTCGTCGTCGAGGGCGAGAGCGACGTCGACGAGTCCATGCTCACCGGTGAGCCCATGCCGGTCGTCAAGCGTGCGGGCGCCGACGTCATCGCCGGCACTGTCAACACCACCGCCGGATTTGTGTACCGCGCGACGCGCGTGGGGGCAGACACGGTGTTGGCGCAAATCGTGCGGATGGTGCAAGAGGCGCAAGCCGACAAGCCGGCGATTCAAGAGCTCGCCGATCGCATCGCCGCCGTCTTTGTGCCCGTCGTGCTCGCTCTGGCGACACTCACCGTCGCGGGCTGGCTGATGTTCGGGCCGCAGCCCTCCCTCGGCATCGCGCTCGTTGCGGGTGTCTCTGTCTTGGTCGTCGCCTGCCCGTGTGCCATGGGGCTGGCAACGCCGACGGCGGTGATGGTGGCGAGCGGCAAGGCGGCGCAGTGGGGCGTGCTTTTTCGTCGTGGGACGGCGCTCGAGACGCTGGCGCGCATCGACACGGTGGTGCTCGACAAGACGGGCACGCTCACCGAGGGTGCGCCAACGCTCGGCACCTTCGAGGTCGTGCACGGGGACGAGAACGACGTGCTGCGGCTCGTGGCCTCTGCCGAGCAAGGTAGTGAGCATCCCATCGGTCGTGCGATTGTGCGGGCCGCCGAGGCGCGCGGTCTAACGCTCGTATCACCGAGTGACTTTCGCGCGACGGCAGGCGCGGGCGTGCGTGCTGTCGCCGACGGCCGTCAGGTGCTCGTAGGGACGGCGCGGCATCTCTCGGCGCACGGCGTCGATACGGCCCCGTGGAGCGAGCGCGGTGCGGCGCTGTCGCAACGGGGGGCTTCGGTGCTCTTTGCCGCCATCGATGGACATCTCGTTGCTCTCTTGGCCCTCACCGATCCCGTCAAGAGCACGAGCGCGGTGGCCGTACGTGCTCTCGAAGCGCGCGGCTTGCGGCTCGTCATCGTCACCGGGGACTCGCAGGTGAGCGCTCGTGGGGTTGGAGAGACTCTCGGCATTGCTGACGTGCGTGCTGAGGTGCTGCCGGGCGACAAGGCGCGCGTGGTCGCCGAGCTGCAAGCCGCCGGGCACAAGGTGGCGTTCGTCGGCGATGGAATCAATGACGCGCCAGCTCTCGCGCAGGCGGATGTGGGCATCGCCATTGGCTCGGGCACTGATGTCGCCATCGAGAGCGCGGAGGTGGTGCTCATGAGCGGGGATCTTCGCGGCGTCGTCAACGCCATCGAATTGTCGCGGCGCACGCTGCGCACCATTCGCCTCAATTTCCTCTGGGCCTATGGCTACAACGTCCTGTTGATCCCCGTGGCTGCGGGGATCTTGTATCCGCTTGGCATCATGCTCTCGCCCATCGTGGCCGCGGCAGCGATGAGTCTCTCCAGTCTGTTTGTGGTGACCAACAGCTTGCGATTGCGCCGCTTGCGTAGGGCGGTGGCATGAGAGGGGCGCGCCGCGTGTGGCTGCTGCTCGGGCCCATGGTGTCGCTCGTGGGGGTCGTGTCTTGCGCACGCACGCGCGAGTCGCCGACAACGGGTGATGCGTCTCCCCCGACTCGCCGCATCGCGTCCTACACGTGCCCCATGCACGCGGCGATTCAGCAGCACGCGTCGGGTACCTGCCCGCTGTGTGGCATGGCACTGACGCCCGTGGTCGAACAGGAGGCTGGCGACGACACCGTCTTTGTCCCGCCCAAGCGCCGCTGGCGCATCGGTGTAGCGACGGCTACCATCGAGCCACCGCAGCCGTTGACCTACACCGTGCGTGCGCCCGGCAAGGTCACCGATGGTCAACAGGTGGAGGCCTTCGTCGCCTCTGACGACGTAACGCTCGTCACGCCCGGTACCAAGGCGGAGGTGCGTCTGAGCCCGTCAGAGCACGAGCCCGCGCGCGCGCGCGTTGTCGCACTGGGATCTCGACTCGATGCGCAAACCGCGCGGCTGCCGGTACGGCTGGCGTTCGAGCGCCGTGAGCCATCGGTGCTCCCCGGAACGCTCGTCGACGTCACGCTGCGCATCCCACTCGGCGACAAGCTACGGGTTCCCGAAGCGGCGGTGGTGTTCTCGGGTACCGACCGCTTTGTGTTCGTCGATCGCGGCGCGGGGCAGGTCACCGCTCGTCGGGTGGTCGTCGGCCATCGCACGGGCGAGTACTATGAGCTTGTGGCAGGACTGCAACCCGGTGAGCAGGTGATCGCTGCGGGGGCCTTTTTTCCCGGCGCCATGATGCGCATCCAGATGGCCGGTCAATTCTGGATCGAGGACCGGGTGGGCCACTAGGCCGACGCTGCCGCGATGATTGCCCGTCTCGTCGAGCTGTGCGCGCGCAATCCCTTGCCGACGGTGCTCGTTGTTGGGTGCTTGAGTCTGTGGGGGGTGCTCGCCGCCGAGCGTCTGCCACTTGATGCCAACCCCGATATCTCCGACCCACAAGTCATCGTGCTGAGCGAATGGCCCGGTCGAAGCGCTGACACCATCGAGGCACGCATCACGGCGCCGCTCAGTGCTCGTCTGCTCGGCACGCCGCGCGTCACTGCGGTGCGTGGGCAGTCGATGGCGGGTCTGTCATTTGTCTACGTCGTCTTCGATGAGGGGACCGACCTCTCGTGGGGACGCGCTCGCGTCGCCGAGGTCCTGTCCGCAGCACGCGCCAAGCTTCCCGATGACGTCTCGCCGACCCTTGGTCCCGATGCTACCGGGGTCGGTTGGATTGTCATGTACGCGCTGCTCCATCCGAGCGGCGTCGTCAGTCTCGCCGAGCTGCGCTCGCTTCAAGATGCGTACCTTCGTCCGGCGCTGGCGAGCGTCCCCGGCGTCGCCGAGGTCGCGCCGCTTGGCGGCATGGTCAAAGAATATCAGGTCGATGTCGATCCCAATCGTCTCATCCAGCTCGGCGTGACTTTGGATGAGGTCGAAGCGGCCCTTCGCGCCGGTACCGACGAGGATGTGGGCGTCGGCGAGCTCACGGTCGGCGATCACCAGGCGAGTATTCGGGGACGGGCCGCTGTACGTGACGTCGCCGAGCTGCGCGCCATCCCGTTGCACCTGTCGAGCACGGGCGCTCCCATCGTCGTTGGCGACGTCGCGCATGTTGCGACGGGACCGGCTGCGCGCCAAGGACTTGTGGATCTCGATGGTCGTGGCGAGGTCGTAGGCGGCATCGTGCTTGTACGCCACGGCGAGAATGCGCTGCGCGTCATCGATGCGGTCAAAGAGCGACTCGAAGAGCTGCGCGTCGCTTTACCCCCGGGCGTCGAGCTGCGCGTCACCTACGATCGCTCCGAGCTCATCCGCGACGCGGTGGGCTCGCTCTCTAGCGTGCTCGTGCAAGAGATGTTGGTCGTCAGCCTCGCCATCTTTCTCTTCTTGATGCACGCCTCGAGTGCTCTCGTCCCCATCGTCGTGTTACCGGTGGCGGTGCTGCTGTCATTGATTCCCATGCTCTTGCAGGGTGTGACGGCAAGCGTCATGTCGCTTGGCGGTATCGCGGTGGCGATCGGTGCCATGGTCGATGCCGCCATCGTCATCATCGAGAACGTCCATGTGCGCCTGGCTCGCTGGCGTGATGAGGGCGAGAAGGGCGTGCGTCTCGACGTGCTCATCGCGGCGATGCAGGAAGTGGCGCCTTCGATCTTCTACTCGCTGCTCGTCATCACCGTTGCGTTTGCGCCGGTGTTCACACTCGAAGCCGCCGAAGGACGATTGTTTCGCCCGCTCGCGTTTACCAAGACCTACGCCATGGGCTTTGCGGCTCTGCTTGCTGTGACCCTGACGCCCGCGCTGGCCGCGTGGCTCATTCGCGGTACCCCGCGTCGTGACGCGGGACAGCCCCTCATGGGTCACGCCGTGCGCGCCTATGCCCGCATCGTGCGCACGACCCTGCGCCATCGCCGCGTTGTGCTCGGCGGTGCTCTGGCACTCGTGGCGATGACGGTGCCTGCCTTTCTCGCCCTCGACGAGGAATTCATGCCGCAAGTGAATGAAGGCGCCATCCTCTACATGCCCACCGCGCCCGAGGGCATGACCATGGACGCCGCTGCGCACGTGCTGCAAGGCATGGACGAAGAGCTCGCCGCCTTTCCCGAGGTGCAGTCGGTCTTTGGCAAGATCGGCCGTGCCGAGACGGCCACCGATCCGGCACCGATGAACATGGCGGAGATCACGGTGATGCTGCGCCCGCGCCACACGTGGCGTCCCCACCTCACGTGGGATGTGCTTGTGGGCGAGATGGACAAAAAGCTCCAGTACCCCGGTATGCCCAACATCTGGTGGATGCCGATTCAGGCGCGTACCGAGATGCTCGCGACCGGTGTGCGCGGTCCGCTCGCGATGCAGCTCTTTGGCAGCGATGCACGCGCTCTCGAGGAGACGGCCTCGGCCATCGAGGGGGTGCTCGCCGCGGTGCCCGGGACGCGCAGTGCAGTCGCCGAGAGATCTGCGGGCGGATTCTTTCTCGATCTCGAAATCGACCGCCAACGGGCACAGCTCTATGGTCTGCGCGCCGCGGACGTGAACCGCGCTCTCACCACGGCGGTCGGCGGACGCGAGGTGGGGCGCTTGCGCGAAGGGCGCGAGCAGTACGCCGTGCGCCTGCGCTATGGCGTCGATTTCCGTTCCCGACCGGAAGCCCTCGCCGACGTTCTCGTCGCCACACCCACCGGGGCACAGATCCCGCTTGGCGATATCAGTCGTCGCGAGTTTCGGCGCGACGCGCCGATGATCCGCAGCGAGGGGGGACAGCTCACGACGTTCGTCCTCGTCGATCCCGGCGCGCGACCCATCTCCGACTACGTCTCCGAGGCGAATCGCGCCATCGCGGCGAGCGTTGTGCGACCGGCCGGGGTGCGGTTCGCCTGGACCGGTGAGTACCGCAGCCTCGAGCGAGCGCGCGCCAAGCTGCGCTGGGTCGTGCCCCTCACCCTGCTCGTCGTGCTGCTCTTGCTGCTCGCCAACACCCGCAGTCTCACCGAGTCGCTCATCGTCTTGCTCGCCGTGCCGTTCTCGCTCGTCGGCGCGGTGTGGTTGCTTTACGCGCTCGATTATCACCTGAGTGTCGCCGTGTGGGTGGGCTTGTTGGCCCTCGCCGGCCTCGATGCCGAGACCGGGGTCGTCATGCTGCTCTATCTCAAGCTCTCCTACGCGGCGCGTCTCGCCGAGGGGCGCATGCACACCGATGCGGATCTGTCGGAGGCTATCGTCGATGGCGCCGCGCGCCGCCTGCGCCCAAAGCTCATGACGGTACTCACGACCTTCTTGGGCCTGTTGCCGGCGATGCTCGCGAGCGGCGCCGGTGCCGAGGTGACCCGACGCATCGCCGCGCCCATGGTCGGGGGCCTGGCGACCTCGTTCGTGCTCGAGCTCTTGGTCTACCCGGTGCTGTTTGCGGCGTGGAAGGGGAGACGCCTCGCCATCGTTGGCTCGCCTAGACGCTGATCGTACCCACGAGATAGTCGACGCAGCGGCCGCTCAAGAGCACGCGCTCGTCACGCAGCTCGCAACGTACGGTGCCGCCGCGCTGTGAGATCTGGCGTCCTACGAGCGTGGCCTTGCCGAGAACGCCAGCCCAATACGGCGCCAACGTGCAGTGCGAGGAGCCGGTTACCGGGTCCTCGTTGATGCCGGAAGCGGGCGCGAAGAAGCGTGACACGAAGTCGGGAGCCTCGATGCCGCCGTCGCCTACGGCCGTCGCGATGACGTTGGCGTGCACGCGCGAGAAGTCGGGACGTAGCTGTGCCACCTCTTGGCTGCTGCCGTAGACCAGCATGAAGTCGTCGGCACCGTGCAGGCGCGGTACGACGTGGATCTCTCTCGGCGCAGGCTCGCCCAAGGCAGCGAGGAGCTCGGCCGGAGCTGCGCCGACTGTGGCCGGCAGCGACGGAAAGCTCATGGTCAACAGATCGCCGTTGCGGGTGACATCCAACAGGCCCGAGCGTGTCTCGAAAGCGACGGTATCGTCCTCAGGTCGCAACCGCGTGAAGACCACGTGCGCGGTCGCGAGCGTCGCGTGCCCGCACAGGTCGACCTCCATCGTCGGTGTGAACCAGCGCAGGCGATAGCGCCCAGGCACCGGCACCAAGAACGCCGTCTCGGAGAGGTTGTTCTCGGCAGCAATGGACAAGAGCAGCGCGTCTGGCGGAAAGTCGAGCAGTGGGCAGACCGCGGCTGGATTGCCGCCAAAGACAGCGTCGGCGAAGGCGTCGACTTGGATGATGGGAATTTCCAAGACCGCGGAGCCTGGGCGCCAGTGGGGCGGTTGTCAATCAGTCGTCCGGTCCTTCGGCTCCAGCACGTGCAAGCCAGACCGCTACTTGCCTTCGTACCCCAACCGCGGTCCCCACGCTGGCGTCTCGAACTCGCCGGCCTGGCGCGTGATGCGGCGCTGGCTCGAGCCATCGACATTCATGATGTAGATCTGCTTGCCGCCGGCATCGCGCGTGGAGGTAAACGCGAGCTGATGGCCGTCGGGAGAGAAGGAGGGGCTTTCGTTGTTGCCCTCGTCTTGCGTCAGCCGCGAGATTTCGCCCGAGTCGGGATGCACGAGGAAGATGTCATACTTGAGAAACTCATCGCGCGCGGTGAAGGCGATTTGACCATCGGCGCGTGGTGACCAGTCGGGCTCTTGGTTGTAGTTGCCCTGGAAGGTGAGACGGCGCGGCGCGGTGCCGTCGGCATTGATGATGTAGATGTGTGGGTTGCCCGAGCGCGAGCTGACGAACGCGATGCGCTTGCCATCGGGGCTCCATGTCGGTGACACGTCTTGACCCCAGCTGTCGGTCAGCCGTCGCAGGTTGTTGCCGTCCCAGTCCATGACGTAGATCTCGGTGTTGCCGTCGAGGCTCAAGGTGAGCGCGATGTGCTTGCCATCGGGGGACACCGCGGCTCCGGTGTTGAGCCCGCGCTTGCTCGACAGCCATTCGAGCTGCTCGGAGGCGAGCTCCAGACGGAACAGGTCCGGGTTGCTCTTCATGTACGAGGTAAACAAGAGGTAGCGGCCGCTCGTATCCCACGTGGGCAACAGGCTCAGCGTGTCGGCCGGGGTGACGCGCTCGGGATCGCTGCCGTCGACATCGCTGACAAACACCGCCTTGCCGGTCTTGGTGCGCTTCACGTAGGCGATGCGCGTCGAGAAGATGCCCGCCTCGCCGGTCAAGAGCTCCACCATATCGTCGACGAAGCGATGCACGACGCGGCTTGCACTTCTCTTCGGTGCCTCGTAGCCGCGGCCGAGGATCTCCCGCTGCGCCACGACGTCGTAGAAGCGCCACGTGACCGAGACGCTTTCGCCCTTCACGCTCACCATGCCGCGCACGAGACCGGAGGCGCCGACGTTGACCCAGTTGGCAAAGCTCGGGGCAGTCCAGGGCTCGCGCTCGGGGGCGAGATAGGTCGATATCGGCACGAGCGTCAGGGGGCGCACGAGATCGATGTCCATCTGCAAGATGGCCGTGAGCTCGCGCGCGAGGCGCTTCTCTGCCGGGTTGGCGCCGCCGTCGGTGCCGAGATCGGGCGCCGCGACGGGGTACGGGCGAAAGTTTGCGCCGCCGACGACGATGCGCAGGCGCTCCGCCTGTGCGGGTGCGGCGACGAGCAACGAAAGCGAGATCAACCAGAGGTAGCGGCTCATGCCATCATCACGGGGCTAGGGCTGAAAGACGACCTCGAAGCCGTCGTCACGCACGCGGTCGAGGATCTCTTTCGGCGGTGGCGATATCTTCCCGCACATCTTTACCGCGCGCAGCACCGCCGCGTCAAAGCGTTCGAGGCCGCTTCCTTGGGCAATGGCGGCATCGAGAACGCGGCCCTCGGCATTGATGCGCAGGTGCACGTTGGCCGTGCGGCCCGCGACTTGTTGTGGCGCAAGTCCGAGGACGTCCCAGTGTCGCTTGATGCAGCGGTACACTTCAGACGCGACCTTGTTGCCGAGGATGGCCTGGGAGATGTCGGAGACCTCGCCCTCGGGAGAGCCCTCGGGGTCGCCAGCCGGGGCGGCGGCCTTCTTGAGGCGCTCGAGTGCATTCGACATCTTGCCGAGCTCGGCGACGCGTTCGGCAGCTGTGGGCGATTTTGGCGGCGCGACCGTGGTCTTGGACGACTCCGGCTTGACGGTCGGTGAGGCGATCGGTGCGGGCGTGGG
>CAYHNK010000109.1:0-13652 GCA_964357695.1 uncultured Bdellovibrionales bacterium
TGCGGAGCTTCAGGAGGCGCCCCCGGTTCAGGTCACCGCGAACGTCCGCCCCCCGCTCGGGATCGACTTCGACCGCCTCTCGGTCGCGGACGCCCCCACTGGGCTCGCGTTCACCACGGAGCCGCTCGACGCCCCGGCGCCGGGTTGGGAGCTGGATCAGCTGGGAGAAGTGCCGGCCGGGCGCGCCGATGCCGAGCTGGGACCTGCGGGACCGGAAGATGCGGCCATGGCCGCGGCGTACGGTTTGGGTCCGCCCCCCAGGCCCATCGGGGTGACCGAGCGAAACATTGACGCTGCGAGCTTCGACGAGGCCATGCAGCGGGCGCGCGAGCGCGATGACGAATTGCGCCAAGCCGAGGAAGACGACGCCCAGAACGGGCGCTAGGTGCTCTTTTCTCTACCGGGGCTTGCGCTCGGTCTTGACGGCCGTCGGCTCGCGTCGGACGGCGCCGGCCGCGTCCATGTCGATGTTACCCTTGTACTTGGCGCCATCGGCAAGCACGACCCGTGGTGCCCGAATATCGCCGGTGACGCTGCCACCCGCGTGCATCTCGAAGCGCTCAGCGGCGGTGACGTTGCCGACGACCGTCCCCCGGATATCGATGTTGCGCGTTGAGATTTCGGCCTCGACGGTGCCGCCCTCCTCGACGAAGAGGTCAGCGCTCGTCTCGATCCGTCCTTTGACGGTGCCCTGAACCGAGACGTCTTCCGCGCTCTTGAATTCGCCATTGATGACGATGGTCGAGCCGATAGTGGTCGTCGCTTTTTCCTCAGCCATGATGATCTCCCGTGGTAGCTCCCCACGCGGGTGTAGCAGAGTCACGTACGTGTCGCAACGCCGCCGCAGTGTGCGAGCGCTTGCTGCGGATGATCTTGTGCGGTGGTCCTTGCGCGACGATGCGACCGCCGCGAGCGCCACCCTCCGGCCCGAGATCGATGATCCAGTCGGCGGCTGCGATGACGGTGACGTTGTGCTCGATGACCACGAGACTGTGGCCCTGCGCGATGATGCCACGCAAGAGGCGCAAAAGCCCGCCGATGTCGCTCGCGTGCAGGCCGGTCGTCGGCTCGTCGAGGATGTAGAGCGTGTGGGTGCGGCTGCCGTCCGCCATCTCGCGTGCGAGCTTCAAACGCTGGGCCTCGCCACCGGAGAGCGTGGGTGACGGCTGCCCGAGGGTCAAGTAGCCGAGACCGATGTCGACCAGAAAGCGCAGCGGGCGCTGGAGGTGTGGCACGTTGGCAAAGAATCCCTCCGCCTCCTCGATCGTCATGGCGAGCACCTCGGCGATGCTCTTGTCACGGTAGGTGATCGCCAAGGTCTCATCATCGTAGCGTCGGCCAGAGCAAGCGTCGCAGTCGACGAGGACCTCGGGCAAAAAGCTCATGGCGATACGGATGCGCCCTTGCCCGGCGCAGGCCTCGCAACGACCGCCGTGTGCACGCCCGGCGACGTTGCCCGAGACGTTGAAAGAGAAGCGGCTGGCCGCAAACCCGCGCGCCCGTGCCTCGGGTGTGCCCGCAAAGAGCGCACGGATGTCGTCCCACAGACCGACATACGAGGCCGGCACCGAGCGCGGCGTCTTGCCGATGGGGGTCTGGTCCACGGCCACCACGCGTTCGAGCTGCGCCGGGACGTGTATTGCCCGGTGCGCCCCGGGTCGCTCATAAGTGTGGGAGAGCTGCTGCCGCAGGGCCTTGTACAGGACGTCGCGAACGAGTGTTGACTTGCCGGAGCCGGAGACGCCTGTGACGCAGACGAAGCGGCCGAGAGGGATCGTGACGTCGAGATCCTTGAGGTTGTGCGCGTTCACACCCTCCAGGCGTACGTGCTGCTTCGCAGTGGGTGGCGTCGTGGTCGACAGGACCAGGGGCGTGCGCAGCGCGACCGCGGTCTTGGATGCGGGGCATTGCTCGATGGCGGCAAGATCGCCCTGGCAGACGAGATGACCGCCGCCTCGGCCACCTGTGGGACCGAGGTCGACGATGTGGTCCGCCGCGCGCATGGTCGCCTCATCGTGCTCGACGACGATGACGCTGTTGCCGCGGTCGCGCAGGCGCCCGAGGGCGGCGATGAGCTTGGCGTTGTCGCGCGGGTGCAGGCCAATCGTCGGCTCGTCGAGCACATAGCATGCCCCGGTGAGATTCGATCCAAGCTGGGCGGCGAGGCGCAGCCGTTGAGATTCGCCACCGGCGAGGGTGTCGGCGCGGCGGTCGAGCTGCAAGTAGCCGAGCTGGACTTCCTCGAGGAACGACAGCTTGTCGACGACGGCCCGCACGATGCGCTCGCCAAGCACTGCGTCCCGGCCGCGCAGGCGCAGGCGGGCAAAGTGCCGCAGGGCAAAGGTGACGGTCATGGCCGTGACGTCGGCGATGCTGCGCCCTGCGACCTCGTACGCGAGCGCTTCGGGGCGCAGGCGGCGACCGGCACACGCCGGGCAAGTCTCGGGCACGGTGAGCGAACCGAGCTGACGCTCGAGGGTCGCACCTCCATCGATGCGCAGACGCTCGAGCCACGGGACGAGTCCCTCGAAGGCGTTGCTGCCGTAGAAGAGGCGCTGCTTCTGCGACGCGCTCAGCCGTTCGACGGGGGTGTCGAGCGGAATACGGCCGGCGGTGTGGGCGCGCTTCAAGACCGCAGTGACTTTGAGCTTGCGCCCGAGCTTGGCCGCGCCGAACAGCGCGATGGCGCCGTCGGCGAGTGAGCGGTTGGCGCTCGTGACGAGCAGCTCCGGCGCGACGCGCTCTTGCACACCGGCACCGTGACAAACGGGGCAGGCACCGTGGCGGCTGTTGAAAGAGAAGAGGCGCGGGTCGACCTCAACATCGCGCGCGCGGCCATCGCGTCGGATCCTGTGGCGCTCGGGCTCGCCGTTGGGGTTGGTGAGCACGAGCACGTCGCCGCCGCCTAGCTCAGCGGCAAGCCGGAGAGCGTCGATGAGCGCGCCCTCGGTGTCGGCACTCGGCACGACCTTTATGGCGACGAGCTCGATGTCGTGCTCACGGTAACGGGCCAGCACTTGCCGGCCCGCCTCGGTGATGGGAACGACAGCGCCGTCGATGCGTACCTCGCGGCAGCGCAGCTTGCGCGCCAGCTCGATGGCATCGTGATGCAGGCCCTTGCGGCCACGTACCACGGGAGCGAGCACGCGCAGCTCGCCCGAGGTGCGTCCCACGAGAGTCTTGGCGAGACCCGCGGCGCTCTCGTCTGCGTGACCAGGGTCACCGTCGGGGCGTCCGACCTTGGTGTAGAGCAAGCGCAGGTAGTGGTAGACCTCGGTGAGCGTCGCCACCGTGGAGGTAGGACCGGCACGCGTCGTGCGCTGCTCGACGGCAATCGAGGGTGGCATGCCGGTGAGGGCATCGAGCTCCGGCCGTTTGAGATCGCCGACGAATTGACGGGCGTAGGCGGAGAGGGACTCGAGATAGCGACGCTGCCCCTCGGTGTGCAGGATGTCAAAGGCCAACGTCGACTTGCCTGAGCCGCTGGGCCCGGTGATCACGACCAGCCGGTCGCGTGGAATCGTCAACGATAGGTTCTTGAGGTTGTGCTCGCGCGCGCCGACGACGCCGATGTGGGTGCTGGTACGGTAGCGCACGGTGGCCTCGGCCACCCGCGTCGGCAGCCTCTCGCCCTGGAGGTAGTCGCGCAGGTGGCGGCCGGTGTGCGATGTCGGGTGGGCGGCCACGGACTCCGGTGTGCCGACCGCGACGAGGCGACCGCCCGCGGCGCCGCCCTCCGGGCCCAAGTCGACAACCCAATCGGCCGCAGCGACGACGTCGAGATTGTGCTCGATGACCACGGCGGTGTGACCGGCATCGACGAGGCGCTGCAACACGCCGACGAGGACGCCAATGTCATGTGGATGGAGACCCGTCGTTGGCTCATCGAGCAGCAGCAGCCGCGTCGCGTCCTCGTGAGACGACACCGTGCTCGCGAGCTGGGTTGCGAGGCGCAGACGCTGCGCTTCCCCGCCCGACAGCGTGCTGAGCGGCTGGCCAAGGCGCAGGTACCCGAGCCCGACCTCGGTGAGCGAGCGCAGTGGGTCGTGCACCGTCGTAGAATCGGCGAAGAACACCCGTGCCTCATCGGCGGTGAGTGCGAGGATGTCCGCGGCGCTCTTGCCCCGGTAGGTGACCTCAAGGATCTCGTCGCGAAAGCGGCGGCCCTCGCAGTCGGGGCAGGGAAGATACACGTCCGAGAGGAACTGCATCTCTTCGTGCAAGAACCCTTCACCCGAGCACGTGGGGCAGCGGCCGTCGCCGCTGTTGAACGAAAAAGTCCCCGCGGTGTAGCCGCGCTGCAGCGCGAGCTTGCTCGTCGCGAGCAGTCGGCGGACTTCCGTCCAGATGCCGCTGTAGGTGGCGGGATTGGCGCGGGGTGTCGTGCCGACGGCGCTCTGGTCGACGAGCACCACGTCGTCGAAGTGGTCGTGGCCGTCGATGTGGTCGCAGGCGCCGACGCTGTCGACAGGCTCGCCGCGGGCTTTGAGAAGGCCGGCGTGCAAGACGTCGTGCAGCAAGGTCGATTTGCCGGAGCCGGAGACCCCGGTGATGCAGATGAGCAAGCCACAAGGCAGGTCCACATCGAGCGCCTGGAGATTGTGCTCGCGGGCGCCGCGGACGCGCAGCATGCGCTGGGGATCGGCCAGGCGGCGCGAGGTGCGTGCGGTGGGCCGTAGCGTGCCGGCCAAATAGGCGCCGGTCAGTGAGTCGGCACGTCCGGCGAGGGCCTGCGGCGTGCCGGCAAAGAGCAGCTCGCCGCCGCGCTCGCCAGCGGCGGGTCCGAGATCGATGATGTGGTCGGCCTCGCGGATGATGGCCGGGTCGTGCTCGACGACGACGACGGTGTTGCCGAGCTCGCGCAGGCGCTTGAGAATGCCGAGCAGACGGGCGTTGTCGCGCGGGTGTAGGCCGATGGAGGGCTCGTCGAGGACAAAGAGGGCGCCGACGAGCGACGAGCCCAGGGCGGTGGTGAGATTGATGCGCTGCAGCTCGCCGCCCGAGAGCGTGCGCGACTGTCGATCGAGCGTGAGGTACTCGAGACCAACGTCGTTGAGGTAGCCAAGGCGCGCGCCGAGCTCGTGCAGCACGGGAGCGGCGATGGCGGCCTGGTGGTCGGAGAAGGCGAGCCCGCGCACGAAGGCGTGTGCGTCGGCAATCGTCATGGCGAGGACGTCGGCGACGTTTCGACCCTGGATGCGCACGCGCAGCGCCTCGGGACGAAGCCGCGTCCCGCGACACGCGCCACAGCGAATGTAGCTGCGGTAGCGCGAGAGAAGAATGCGCACGTGCATCTTGTAGCTGCGCGTCTCGAGCCAACGAAACCAGCCCGCCACGCCGGGGTACCTACCGTCGCCCCATTCGCGCCAATCGACATCGCCCTGAAAGACCAACGCCTGCTGCGCGGGCCCCAGCGAGCCAAACGGCACGTCCAGCGCGATGCCGTTTCGCGTGCAGAAGCGGGCGAGCTCTTGGCGCTCCCACTCGGTCGATGGCGTGTTCCAGGGGCGAATGGCGCCGTCCGCGAGCGACAGGCGAGGGTTGGGGACGACGCGGTCGCGGCCGATTTCGATGGTGCGACCAAAGCCCTTGCAGGTTTCGCAGGCCCCGACGGCACTGTTGAACGAGAAAGTGTTGGGCGTGGGCTCTCGGGCTTCGAGATCGCAGTAGGGGCAGTGCAGGCCTGCGGAGAAATGCCAGGGCGGGGCATCGTCGGCGCGCACTGCCATGCGCCCGCGGCCAAAGAGCAGGGCCTGCTCCACCGCTTCCTGGAGGCGACTCGGGCTTGCCGGGAGCTTGAGACGGTCGACGACTACGAGCAGTGGCAGGGCGAGCGTTGTCGCATCCACGTCTTCGAGGCGGTGCACCTGGTTGCCGACGAGCAGACGGACAAAGCCGCGACGGGCGAGGTTTTGCGCCAGCTCGAGGGGGGTGTGATGGTCGGTGGAGCTCAGCGCGAAGAGGACCAGGGCCTGACCGCTTGCCGGCAGGTCGCGTGCGAGCGTGCGGGTGATGCTGGCCGCGCTGTCGTGGCTCACTGGACGGTCGCAGCCGGCGCAATGCACGGTGCCGACGCGGGCAAACAAGAGCTTTAGGTGATCCGCGAGCTCGGTCATGGTGGCCACCGTCGAGCGCGCGTTTTTGACCGAGCTGCTCTGGTCGATGGCGATGGCGGGAGGAATGCCGTCGATGCCGTCGACGTCCGGGCGCGCCATGCGGTCGAGGAATTGGCGCGCGTACGCCGAGAACGACTCGACGTAGCGGCGCTGACCCTCGGCGTAGAGGGTGTCGAAGGCGAGCGAGCTCTTGCCGGACCCGGACACGCCGGTGACCACAGTGAGGGCGCCGCGCGGGATGTCGAGCGTCAGGTTCTTGAGGTTGTGCTGCCTGGCGCCACGGATGCGAATGGCGCCGGCCTCGCGCGACTCTGGGGTAATGTCAGGCAAGGTCGCAACCTGGCCACGCGCGCGGGTGGTGTCAAGCTTCGTTAGGGGCAGACACGCTGTTATGGGTTGGCGGCGCCGATTGTCGCCGCGCCCTTGACGAAGTCGACGTTGTCGACGTTCGTGTCGACGCCGTTGGGATGGCGATAGACGGACTCGTTGGTCGTGCTCGTGGCGTTGCCGTTCGGTGCGTTGTTAGCACTGCCGTCGCCCTCGTAGTCGAGGGTGCCGAGCTCGACGTCGTCGTAGACGTTCGTGTTACCGGCGTTGCACAAGCCGTTGCACAAGCGGATCCAAACGTCATCGCGCATCGACGCCGTGCCGGACGGGCGGCCAACGACGAGGTACCCTCCTGCTTGGAAGGTGCCGAGGCTGCTGCCGCTCGAGAACACCAGCACCTGCCCGTTGGTGCCGAGGGCGAAGGCCGTGGGACTGGAGTCGTCGACTGCGAGCACCACCGTGCTGATGTTGGCGGCACACGCAGCCGTGCTAATGATTTCGAGCCATTCGTCCGATGTACCGAGGGAACCCGTTCCTGGCGTCGCGTCAAACGGCCCTGCCGCGTCGTTCCAGTCTCGTTGCGGATCCGTGACCACCTCGTTGATGCGTAGGTCACCGACGAGCAACACGTAGGCGGCCACCGATACCGCGTTGCTCAGCGTGGAGCTTAGGCCTCCGGGGTTGGTCACGGTGAGGTTTCGCTGGCCTATCGTGGCGGCGCAGGCAGCGGTGACATTGGCCGTGAGCTGCGTGCTGGAGTCGCGCACGACAGAGTTGACGGTGAGTCCCGTACCGCTGAACGACACCGTGGCGCCGGCCTGGAAGTTGCTGCCGTTGATCACGAAATCGACCGTCGTTCCCTGGGAGATTGCGCTCGGGCTGACAACGCTGACTGTAGGCTGCACGACGGCGAGCACCGAGACGACGGCCTGGCTCGTCGATCCCAGACTGTCGGTGACCCGCACCGTGTCGCTGACGCCACCCAGCGCGCCCGCCACGTACGCGCCGGTAGTGGGATTGATGCTGGCGCCCGAGTTGTTGATCGGGATCGAGTAGGTGTTTGTCCCGCTGCCGCCGGTGGCGCTGAAGGCCACGGCGCCGCCTGGGGCAGGGCTGGCCGTCGTTGGGCTGATGGCGAGTGCCGGACCCACGGTGACGGTGGTGGTTGCCGTCTTGCCGAGCCCGTCGGTGACGCGGACGGTGTCCGTCGTGCTACCCGTGGCGCCAGCGGTGTAGGCGCCGCCCGTCGACATCGTGCCGCCCGAGTTGTTCACACTGATCGTGAACGTGTAGCTGCCGTCGCCGCCGGTGGCGGTGAAGGTGACGGCACCTAGCGGCGCGACGCTGGGCAGCGTGGGCGCGATGGTGACCGCCGGACCCACGGTGACGGTGGCGCTGGCGATCTTGCCGAGACCGTCGGTGACGCGCACCGTGTCGGTGACCGAGCCGGCATTTCCAGCGACGTAGGCCCCTGTCCCGGCGTCGATCGTGCCGCCTGAGTTGTTGGTCGAGATACTGAACGTATAGCTGCTGTTGCCGCCCGTGGCGCCGAAGGCGACGCTGCCGCCGGGGGGCACTGTCGCACTCGAGGGTGTGATGGCAATCGCGGCCGTGACGGTGATGGCCGCGTCTGCGGTTCCGCTGAGGGAGTCCGAGACGCGCACGATGTCGGTGACGCCGCCGGTGTTGCCCGCAGTGTAGGCGCCACCGGTTGAGATGTTGCCGCCTGAGAGGTTGCCTCCAGGCGCAAAGGTGAAGGTGTAGCTCGGCAGGCCGCCCAACGCTGTGAACGCCACGGTGCCGCCGGGCGAACGGACGGCGCTCGTCGGCGAGATGGCGAGGGGCAGCGTGCCTGCGACGTTGACCGTGGCGGTGGCGGTGGCCGCCGGGTGGGCGCTGTCAGAGACCTGCACGTGCTCGACGTATGGCGCGCCGCTCGTGTCGGCGGTGTACGTGCAGCTCGAGGCGCCGCATGCCAGGCTGCCGCGCGGCAAGCCCTCGACAATTGCGAAGCTGTACGCGCCGCTGCCGCCGGTGGCGTTGAGACCCTGCGTGCCACTGAATGGGATGCCGGCGGCGATGGGCGAAAGCGCGATTTGCGGCCCCACCGCCACGGTGAGGGAGGCAGTAGCGCCGACGTTGTCGGTGACGCGCACGGTGTCCGTGACGCCCCCGGTATCCCCCGCTGTGTACCCACCGCCCGAAGCGTTGATGCTGCCACCCGAATTGTTGGCGGTGATGCTGTAGGTGTAGCTGCCGTCGCCCCCGGTGGCCGAGAAAGTGCGTGCGCCGAAGGGCTCGACCGGCGTTGCCGGCGCAGGCGCGACACCCAGCGCGAGGGCAGGTCCCACGGTGATATCGAGCGTGTCCGTGGCGCCGTTGCTGTCGGTGACGCGCAAGCGGTCGACGACATCACCCGCATTGCCTGCCATGTAAACGCCGGTCGTCGGATTGACTGTGCCACCGGAGGCATTTGTGACGAAGGCGTACGTGCGCCCCGAGGCGCCGCCGCTGGCCAGTAGCGTCACGGTGCCACGCGGTGACGTGCTCGGCAGGCCACTGACGAGCCCGAGGCTCAAGGCGGCGTTCACGGTGACCGTCGCTTGCATGACGTCGCCTGTACCGTCCGTCAGCTCTACCGTGTCGCTGACACCCCCGGTGGCCCCAGCGATGTACGCGCCTGTCGTGGCGCCAACACTGCCGCCGGAGTTGTTCGGCGACAGCGCGAACGTATAGCTTCCGTCACCACCGCTCGCGGCGAAGGCGATCGTGCCCAGGGGCGCCGTCGAGCCCGACGCTGGCGACAGCGCCAGGCGTGGGCCTACGGAGATGGTGGCGGTCGCCGAGGCGCCGACGCCGTCGGAGACGGTCACCTGGTCGGAGGTATTCCCAGTAGTGCCGGCGCGGTATTCGCGGGTGCCGGTGTTGAACGTCGCGCCGCTGTTGATTTGAGTGAGTGCGAACGAGTAGCTGGCGTCGCCGCCAGTCGCCGAGAAAGTGACGCTGGCGCGCGGTGGCACACTGGCGACGCTCGGCGAGATGGCGAGCGCGCGCGTCACCGTCACCGAGGCATCGATGCTGCCGCCGGCGCTGTCGTACAAAGTGACGCGATCGGTGACGTTGCCTGTCGCGCCTGCCTGGTAGGCGCCGCCAGCGCTCAGGGATCCGCCGCTGTCGTTGATGGTGAGGGCGAACGTGTACGGAGTCTGACCACCCGAGGCGGAGAAGGCCACCTGATCCAACGGCGGCACGGTGGCGCTCGGCGGTGTGAGCACGAGGGCCGGTACCACGGTGACGAGCACATTGTCGGTGAGTCCGGCGTAGGATGCGGTGACGACCGTGTCGCCAGGGCCAACGCCGCGCACGAGACCAATGCTGTTGACGCTGGCGACAGAGGGGTCTTGCGTCTCCCAGGTGGCCTGCGAGGTAACGTCGGTGATGGCGTCGTTCGAGGAGGTCGCGAGCGCGCTCAAATGCAACGTCGAGCCCACGTGCAGCGTGACGGGGTCGGGTTGCACGTCGATCGCGACCAAGGTGGCGTCGGACGTGGTGTCGAAGACGATGGCGAGGTCGCCACCCGGGCTGCCGTCACCGTCGCCGTCGAGCGCGTTACCCGCGAGATCGGTGATCGCCCCGCTGACATGCAGCGTGTAGCGCGTCGCCGGGGCGAGCAGGGAGTCGGGTCGAAACGTGATGCTGCGGTTGGCGTCCGACAGGATCGCTTGGCCGACCACCGCCCCGTCAGGGTCTTCGAGCCAGATGCCGTCTTCGGCAAGCGAGCCGACGGCGATGGTCTCGCTCAAGCGCACGAGCGGCTGTACGCTCACCTGCACGCCGTCGTAGCCGGATTGCGGGTCGCTCCACAGCAGGCGCGGCGGCGTCACGTCGGCGCCCACTGCCACCGTGAACGTCGCGACGGCGTCGAGCTCGAGCGCATTGCCGGCGATGTCGCGCAGTCCCACGGCGCCCCCGACCACCGTGATGGTGTACGTGGCGCCGGCATCGAGCGCCACCGCAGGAACAAAGAGCGCACGCGAGCCACCGCCTGTGACCTCGATGGATCCCGGTACGCAGCCGCCGCCCTGGAGCTCGATGACGATGTTGTCCGGGCAGCCGTCGGCGTCGCCATCGATCGCCAACGAGACCTCATCCATGGCCTCGGAGAAGGCGACGAGGATGGGCTCGGTGCCCTCGACATCGAGCGTGCCATCAGCGGGGACGATGCTGGCGACGCGGGGCGCGCGTGTATCAGCGCCGGTGGTGACCGTGAAGTAGCTCTGGAACATGCCGCCGAGGTTGCTGCCGGCGAGATCGACGATGCGCTCGGTGAGCACCACCTTCATGCGCTGGCCGAGCGGATAGCTCGTGAGCGGAGTAAAGGTGGCGACGCGATGGCCTTCCGCCAGCGACAGCACACCGTTGATGATCGCTACGCCGTCGGTGACGTAGAAGCTACGCACATCGACTGATTCCTGCTGCACCGGCTCTGAGAACACCACGGTCACCGGCTCGGTGGGCGAGACCACGAGCGCACGTTCATCGGGCGTCACCGAGACAACGGCGAGGTTGATAGCGCCGTGGATGACGACGACGTCGGGGCGACTCGTGAGCTCACCATCGCGGACCACGAGGCGAAAGATGTAGTCACCGCGGGTATCGACGACGAAGCTGGGCTGGGCCGTTGTTGGCGCGGACAGTGAGGCAGCGCTTGCCTCGGGGATCGCGACGACCAGCCAGTCGTAGGTGAGACCCGTCGTCTCGCCAGCGGCGTGATGACTCAGGGAACCGTCGAGCAGCACCGTGGCCCCGAGGCGGGCCACTTGGTCGCTGCCCGCATCGGCCACCGGGGGCAGGGGCATCGATGGAACGCGTTGTGTGCAGGCCGCGCCGATGGCAAGACCAAACAAGAGAGCATAGCGGCACGCGCGCAGGTGAGGCCTTGGCATGAGAGCTCCTCGCGCTTTCAGTTGACGACGCAGCTGCCGTCGACGCAGGTGCCTTGCTGACAATCGAGATCGGTGACGCACTCGGCGATGCACGTGCCGATGTTGCTGCAGATCTCGCCATCGGCACAGTCGCTCGGCAGTTGGCACTCGATGCCGGGGCTGCATCCTTGCCGCGCCACAGTGCGAAACGAGCTGGTGAGCGCCACGCCGAGGTCTCCCAGGCGCGCGCCGCGCAGTGACGGCGCGAGTGTCAGCGTGTACAGCGCGTCAAAAGCCATCGCGGCCGTCGGTGCATACGACGCCGTGAAGGTTTGCTTGCTGTAGTCGATGACGCCGGCTACCTCGCCACTCGCATCGCGCAGCGTCACGCCATTCTGGAGCGTCGCCACGTCGATGTCGTCGGAGAAGGTGACGTAGAGGGTGGCGTCGGGATCGACGCACAACGAGCCCTGCGTTGGTGCCCAGTTCACCACGTACAGCGGCTCGACGACCACGGTGGCCGTGTCGCCGCAGCCGAGTGGAACAAGCAGCAGCGTCGCCGCGGCCGCCAGGGAGAATGCGATGGATTTCATGCGAAAGGTCCTCCTCACGTACGTTCCGAGTCTGGCGTCACAGGGCCACGCGATAGCGCACGGCCGCGCCGAGCCCAGCCGGTCGATAGTCTTGTAGCACGCGTCCAATGTCAGTGGGCGCGCAGGCGGTATAGTCGATCTCCAACATCACCCAGCCGGGCCCGAGGGCTCGCTCGCCAGCGAGCGCGACGCCGCCGTAGGGGATCCACGCGTGTGGGCTGCGCGTCGTGCCCGACGCCTGCACGTCCACGCGCACGTACTGTTCTCCGCCGACGATAGCGGCCTCAGCTGCCCAGCTGGCGCCGAGATCGAAGCGTCCGACGACTCGCGCCTGTAACGGTGCTGCCAACACGACGGTTGTCATCGCGACACTCGCGCTGCGCGGGTCGGCGGCGGCAATTTGCCATGCGTGCCGTAGCAGACCGGCTTCAAATTCCAGCGCCAGCCAGCGCTGGGCTGCCATGGGGGTGACGCGCAGCGCCAAGCTGCCCCCCAACATCGGCGGTCCGCCGGAGCTTGGTACCAGCGTGCGTGTGCCGCCGATCAGGGCGAGATAGCTCGGCGCCGCGTCGCTGCCAACGCGCACCACCTTCACCGTCTCGCGCACCGCTACTTGGGACAACACCGTCTGCCCGGCGAGGTCGCCGCCGGAGACACCGAGGTCGTCGCCACCGATGTCCATGCTCAGGCTCATGGTGTCCGATTTGGGTTGCGGCGTGAAGGTGGCCTCGATGAGCACGCCCGCACGTACCGACTCCGAGGGCTGCAACGAAAAGACGCTCGTCTTCTGACCGAGGGCGAGCTGAAACTCGCGCGGGTCCGAGGGGCGCAGCTCGCCGCCGTTGTCGAGCTGCCAGCGGCGCGAGGGTTGGTCACTGAGGTCGACGCTCTGCATGAGGACGTCGTTCTCGAGCACCGTCAGGCGCGGCGGCTCTGACAAAGGGCTCGCGCCGAGCAGCGTGAAGATGCGCAAGGTGATCGAGCCCGGCCCATCGGCGACGAGCTCGAGTGGCTGATCGAGCGTTGACTGAGGTAGATCGAAGCGTGCGACCTCGCCACCTTGGGCGCTCGCGTCGCCCGGCGTTACTTCGTGCTCGACGAGGGTGTGGCGTTTCGGCACACCGACGATGCCGAAGCGAGTCTCCCCGCGCGCGATGCTGGCGAGCAGCGGGTCACGTGGGGTAGGGGCCCGCGGTTGCTCGACTTCCCGCGCCGGCGGGACGGGCGGCGGGGGCGCAGCGGGCGCGGCGGCAACCAGCGGCACGTCGTCGGCGGGCGGAGGCGGCGCCTCGGGATCCACCACCACGCGCGCGGCCTTCTTGGAGCCGGCAGGGTAGAAGAGCAGCTCGACAAAGGCGCGCGTGCCGGTGCCCGTCGCTTGTACGACCACCCGGTGCTCGCCGCTGGGGAGGGGCACGATTTGGCTCTCCGCCTTGCCCACTGTCGTGCGCTTGGCACCGGTGAGGCCGGCGCTCGCGTGGCGTTTGGCCCGCAGCTTGAGGCCACCAGCGCTCTTGCCATCCACCTGCATCTCGAGACGCAGGCTGGCCGGCGCGCGACTGTGTGATCCCGACCACGTCTGGAAGGCCCAGAGCACGAGCTTGCCCGGGCCATCGACGCTGATAGGAAGCGGAGCCGAGCCGTCGACCGGGAAGACGAGGTGGCGCTCACGCTTGATCTTGATTTCTGCG
>CAYHNK010000110.1:0-9479 GCA_964357695.1 uncultured Bdellovibrionales bacterium
TGCGCGATCGGTTCCGCATGGCGCTGCTGGACTACTTCGGGGCGCTCGCCGAGCTCGTCCGGGATGGGCAGCGGATGACGACTCTTCTCGACATTGAGCAGCAAGACCACCTTGTCGTGCGGTCCCTCCACAAAGAGCTGGAGTTGCGCGTGCTGATCGGGGGTCCCCAGCGCGGCAATCGGCGTCTGGCCCGCGTGGACGACCTCCCCATGACGATTCTTGCGCTTGCCGAGCGACTCGGCCCACAGCTGTACGAACCAGGAGGTGGTGACGCGCAGTGCGTCCGAATAGGGCATGAACACGAGAGAAGTGCGTCCGAGCCGCCGTTGCGCCAGCACGGACCCCGCTGCGAGCACACAGGCCGGGTTGCGCCGCACGTCGTCATCGGAGACCCGCTCGACCATCGCCGCCGCGCCCCGGAGGACCTTGCCAATATCGACGCCCAGATACGCGGCCGGGAGCAGGCCCACCGCGCTGAGCACACTGTAGCGTCCCACGACGTTCGCAGGGATATCAAAAGCGCGCACGCCTTCGGTGCGCGACAGCTCGCGCAGCATACCCTTTTCGGGATCGGTGATGAACGTCATGCGCGAGCGCGCTTCGCCCTGCCCCAATGACACACGCAGCCACCGTCGCACGATGAGTAGCTGCGCCACCGTTTCGACCGTGTGGCCGCTCTTGGTGATGACCACGGCCGCCGTGCGGGCCGGATCGAGCCGCTCGAGCAAGACGCCAAAGGTGTCCGGATCGACGTTGTCGGCAAAATGGACCCGCACCGAGCGGTCGGTGGTCCACCCGAGCGCGCTCGTGAGCGCCTGGCCGCCAAGACTCGAGCCGCCGATGCCGAGCACCAAAAGATCGTCGCACAGCGCCCGCAAACGACTGACCTCAGCGGCAATCATCTTCGGCAGATCTTGGCGCAGCGGCAGGTCATAAAAACCAACATCGCGTCCGCGCCGACTCATGAGCTCGCGATGCGCCGTGCGCAGCTCGCCGTCCAGGGCGTCCATCTCGGCGCGCGCGATACCCGTGTCCAGCACTGGCGCGAACAACCCCTCGATGGCGACTTTGATCATGCGAGGGTCAAGCGCGTCACTTGAGCACGACCTGTGGATCAGCGTCACCGAGCTTGCCGGTGTCGTACGGTATGAGTCCCAAGACGAGGGCGGAGCCGGCGTAGGAGACAAATACCGGCGGCATGTTGGCATCGATCCCGGTGCCCCATGTCTCGAGCGTCAGGGGCGCCACGACGGCCGCGCTCGGCAAGTACCCCGCAGGGCCCTCGCCCGCGACCACCGGCGCAAAACCATCGCTGGTCGTAAAGCCAAAGACCGGCCCGCGCGAGAGCAGGCTGTCGTGGCCCTGGAGGGCGCCTCCCGTATCGTCGTACCAGGAGCAGGCGTCCCACGGAGCCGACGTGTCACGGTCAAAACCGAGGTCTTGCAGCTTGAACATGGCGCGGCTGCGCTCACCGACCTCACCGCCGGCACCAAAACGCTCAGCGGGAGCAATGCGCGTCTTTTGCGCCCCCGCGGAGAGCATGAACGCGTTGCCTACCCGCACACGGTAGGCGATGCTGCCGCTGCTAAAGCACGCCTCGGGCAGCGGCGTCGCAAACGTCAGCTTGCGTCCATCGTCCGATACTCCGGCGATCCGTCGCTCGAGCCCACAGGCATGCGTCTCGGTACCTGTGCCGTAGGCGGCGGGCAGGCCGGCGCGGCAGCCCTCGATACGCGCGAGCGCTGGGCTGAGGATTTCCAGGTAGTCACCCGCCTGCACGCCCACCGAGGCGAAATCCGTGTCGCCGTCGCTAAAGGTTCCGTCCCCGGCGATGCTGCCGCCGGTGTCGTGATCGACGAGCTTTGGCTCCCACTCGAATTGCCACGTGCCACTCGCACCCACGCCCGGGCGCAAGCGCAAACGCCCAAAGTCGGGCGAGCTCGGAATCGGCTCGCCATTCGCATCGACCACCTCGGGCAAGACAAAGCTCGAGCGGTCAGTCGGGGCGAGCGGAGCAAGGTCGAGGTAGCTGTGCAGCCCAACGGCGGTCACGCCGGCGCCATCGGTCACATGGACGCCCGCAGGCGGATCGTAGCAATGCTTGCTGTTGGCCAGAGCCGCGACGGCGCGAGTCGCCCCAGCGGCGTCGAGCACAATGAAATGCACGGTGGCGCTCGTCTGTGTGCCGGGGTGCGTGATAACGAGTGCGAGCTCGTTGTGGGATTGCGATTCCGTGAGCGTATCGCCTGGATTCGCGGGGTCAGTCTTGGTGCAGGACACGTTGATGGGCGCATAGCCCCCCTCGGTGCCCACCATGACCACGGCCGCGGGTACCCCGCCAAGATACAGCCCGGGATACGTACCGGCGGAGTGCAGGCCATCATCCGCGCTGCACAGCGCACGATCGGCCGGGTGGGCCTGCGCACACGAGGTCGGATCCACGTCGTCACAGCGGCGCAGACAGCCGAGTGCCGGCGTCGCCGGGGCATCGGCATCGACAAGCTCGAGCTGGGCGTTGTCGAGGCCGCGCAGGACGATGACGTCGCGCCAGACCGGTCGGCTCACGACCAGCAACTGCCCGTCGGTCGAGACGCCCAGCGGTCCAGCGACTGCGCCGACATCAGTGCGATCGACGACGCCGCTGTCGAGGTCGAGGCGCACCACCTCGTTCGTCGACGCATCAGCAGCAAACAGCCACGGCGCCTTGGCGCTCATCGCCAGGTGGCCTGGCTCACCACCCACCGCATACAACCGCCCGGCGACGAGAGTCGCTGTGCCGTCCACCGCTCCCTCGTGGATTTCGATGGTGAGCACGGCGCCCACATCTGCAAGGGCGACGTAGAACGGTCCATGACAAGGGACGGCCGGCGTCGCCGGACACTGGGTGGCTGTGCGGATGAGCGAGCGGGCGCCACTCCCCGCGAGTGAGAGCCGCACGGGCTCGCCCGCGTCGTCGACGACCTGCTGCCGCCCGACGGCATCGATGAGGTACAGCTCGTCATAGAGCGTGTCGAGCACGACGAGAAACTTACCGTCCTCGGTCGCCACCATCTCTTCGGGACGCGCGCCCGCGGGAATGCGCAGCGGGAAATACTGCGCCGCCGATGGCACCCAGTCGTGCTTCCTGAGACTCTCGCCCATCTCGACGACGCTGAGCGACGATTCTCCTCCCTGTGCAATAAACAGATCGCGCCCGTCTGTGCCCGCCACCGCGACGCCGAGCGGCATCGAGAACGACACGTTCGCCGACGGCGTACTGTCGCTGCACGCCGCGACCAACAGGCCACCGACGAGCCAGAAGGTGGCTACGCGCGGCGGGCTAGTGCGGCCGATCGATCGCATCGTACTCCTTCTCCTTGCTTCGCAGGTGATATCGCCGTGCGAAATTCCTGGGCTCATCGCCGCTGATGTCGACGACCGCAACGCCGTGATCGTAGAACGTGGTCACGAGCAGCCAGTCGCGGCCTTCGAAGGGCAAGTAGACCATGGCGAACGGCCCTTGGCCGACGTCCGCCACTTCGCCGACGAGCTCGAGCGTCGCGCCATCAGGGCGTAGGATGTAGAGCGCGTCCTTGCGCAGCGCCGCGGCGACGACGATGGGCGTGCCCGTCTGCCTTTCGACGTAGAGAATGCCATTCGGCGAGCCGAGCAGTGGCACCGCCCCGGCGAGATCGTACTGCGGCGCCTCGAGCAGCGTCGTGTCGCCAGCGTCGTCGGTCACGAGTGCCGGCCGCACCTGGCTGTCGAGCTCGACGACCCCATCCGGAGACTGCGCGCTGACGTAGGTGCGCTCGCCATCGGCCGAGAACGCCAGCCCACCGACCTGATCGGTGCCGAACTCGGGCTGCAGCCGGCGATAGCGGACGCCGTTCGGCTCATCCGCAACGATGTGATCGTAGTCGAGCATGTAGAGCGTGCCGGTCACCGAGGTCGCGCCGTAGCGCCGGTTGACCGCAGCGAGGTAGCGGCCACGCTCGCCGGGACGCGCGGCGATCTGCCCGACGCCGCCGAGCAACGCGCGATCGAGCTGCACCGAGTGCTCAAAGGTGAGCGTGCGTGCCCCCGGCTCGCCTTGCACGGCGTAGAATCCCATCCACGTGGAGCGCAGCTGGCCAATGGCCGCGATGGTGCGGCTGTCGCCCGCTACGGGCTGGTAGTCAAAAAGCAGCGTCGCAAACGGGTCGCGTACGTAGTCGGCGGCGAGGCCCTCGGTCAGCTCGCCGGCATCGATGCGCAGGAGGTGGCCACGATCACAATCGGTCTCTTGCTCGCTGCTCGAAAGCCCTTCCTGGGCGCCCGGCGCGCCGGCATCCCCGCAGCTGAGCGTGCCGTCGGCGGTAGTTTCGAGGAGCACGGCGGTACCGCTGCCGCGGCAGGCCACCAAGCCCACCTGGCCGCTCGCATCGAGCGTCATGCTCCCACCGAGCGACGGAATGAGCAGACGCTGCGCAAAGACGTCCTCGGGATCCCCCTGCCCTTGCGCGAGGTGCAACAGGCGCGTCACATCGAGCGAGGAGATCCAACCGTTGCGAAAGCGCTGGTTGAAGTTGGCATTGACGACGTACAGGCGCTCTCCGTTGGCCGATAGGGCCAGGCCCACCGGCGTGTAGAGTGCCTCCTGCGGAGGGGTCGACCCAGGCGCCGCCGGCGTACACGCGACGGCACTGAGGCCGAGCGCAGCAGCCACACCGAGGGACGCGGCCCAGGTAAGCGATTTCGTCTGCACGCGCTTGGCTCAGGCCTTCTTGAGCGCCGCGTGCGCTGCCGCGACGCGCGCGATGGGCACACGGAACGGTGAGCAGCTGACGTAGTCGAGGCCCGTCTGGGCAAAGAAATGAATCGATGCTGGATCGCCACCGTGCTCGCCGCAGACACCCACCTTGAGCTTGGGTTTGGTCTCGCGACCGAGCTTGGTGCCCATGGCGACGAGCTGCCCCACGCCCTCTTGATCGAGGCTCGCGAAGGGGTCGTTCGGAATGATCCCCATGCTCACATACTCAGGCAAGAAGCGACCCGCATCATCACGCGACAACCCCATGGTGGTCTGCGTGAGATCGTTCGTGCCAAAGCTGAAGAAATCAGCCTGCTCGGCGATTCGGTTGGCAACGAGCGCCGCACGCGGCAGCTCGATCATGGTGCCCAACAGGAACTCGACCTTGCGGCCTTCCTTCTTGAAGACCTGCTCGGCCACCTCGAGCGCCTGCTCGCGCGCGCGCTTGAGCTCCTCACGGTACATCACGAGCGGGATCATGATCTCGGGCAGGACTTCGATGCCCTTCTTTGCGACATCGCACGCCGCGGAGAGGATCGCCCGCACCTGCATCTCGCTCACCTCGGGATAGATGAGCCCAAGGCGACAGCCACGATGGCCGAGCATGGGATTGAACTCATGCAGTGCATCGCGCTTCTTGCGGATGACGTCCGGCGACACGTCGAGGGACTTGGCGATGTCGGCCACGCCCTCTTCGTCGTGGGGCAAGAACTCGTGTAGCGGCGGATCGAGCAAGCGAATGGTCACGGGCTTGCCAGCCATCGCCTCAAAAATACCGACAAAGTCCTTGCGCTGCATCGGTTCGAGCTTGGCGAGTGCCTTGCGGCGCGCCTCAACATCCGAAGCGAGGATCATCTGCCGCATCGCCAGGATGCGCTCGGGTGCAAAGAACATGTGCTCGGTGCGGCAAAGACCGATGCCCTCGGCACCGAGCTCCACCGCGTTGCGGGCGTCTTCCGGCGTATCCGCGTTGGCGCGTACTTTGATCTTGCGCGCGCGATCGGCCCAACCCATGAACGTACCGAAGTCACCGCTCAAGTCGGCCTTGACGGTCGCCACGCGCCCGAGCAACACTTCACCCTTGGTGCCATCCAACGTGATCTCGTCGCCGACCTTGAGCTGCTTCTCACCCGTCGGCGTCACCACCGTCACGGTGCCCGCCTTCTCGTCGATGCTGAGCGCCGAGCAGCCGGCGACGCAGGTGCGCCCCATGCCGCGCGCGACGACCGCCGCGTGCGACGTCATGCCGCCCGTCGCCGTGAGAATGCCCTGCGCCGCGTGCATGCCGTGGATGTCCTCGGGACTCGTCTCCTTGCGTACGAGGATGACTTTTTCACCCTTTTTCGCCGCGGCCTCGGCCTCGTCCGAATCGAGCACGATCTTGCCGCTCGCCGCGCCAGGAGAAGCAGGCAGGCCCTTCGCGAGCAGATTGCGCTTCGCCTTGGGGTCAATCTGCGGGTGCATGAGCTGATCGATCTGTTCAGGGCTCACGCGCAAGACCGCGAGCTTCTCGTCGATGAGGCCTTCGGCCTTCATCTCGACAGCGACCTTGAGAGCCGCGGCGGCGGTGCGCTTACCATTGCGGGTTTGCAGCAGGTAGAGCGTCCCCTCCTGGATGGTAAACTCGATGTCCTGCATGTCGCGGTAGTGCTTCTCGAGCCGCGCCATGACCTCGGTGAGCTCTTTGAAGGCCCCCGGCATCTTCTTCTCGAGCGAGCCCACATCACGATTGGAGCCGTCAACGTCGCCCTCCCACAGCGTTCCCGGCGTACGAATGCCGGCGACGACGTCTTCGCCCTGCGCGTTCGGCAGCCACTCGCCCATCACCTTGTTCTTGCCGTTCGACGGGTCGCGGGTGAACGCGACACCGGTCGCTGAGGTCGGCCCGAAGTTGCCAAAGACCATCGCCTGCACGTTGGCGGCCGTGCCCCAGTCGTGCGGGATGCCATTGAGGTTGCGGTAGGTAATCGCCCGCTTGCCGTTCCAACTGCCAAAAACAGCGGCCACAGCCTGGCGCAGCTGATCGCGCGGATCTTGCGGGAAAGGCTGGCCGACGTGCTTCTGGTAGGCAACAAGCAGCTTCGCGACCACTTCTTCGAGATCGGCATCGCCGAGCTCGTGATCAAAGCGCAGACCCTTGGCCTTCTTCACCGCATCGAGCGGCTCGTGCATCGCGTCTTTTTCGACGCCCTTAACGACGTCGGCGTACATCTGGATGAGGCGTCGGTACGAGTCGAGCGCGAACCGGCGGTTACCGGTGGCCTTCGTCAAACCGGCGACGGTCTTCTCGTTCAGACCGAGGTTGAGCACGGTGTCCATCATGCCCGGCATCGAGTCACGTGCGCCCGAGCGCACCGAAACGAGCAGCGGTCGCTTGGCATCGCCAAAGCCCACGTTGCCGAGCGTCTTTTCGATGTGCGCGACGCCGTCGTCGATGGCTTTCAGCACAGAGTCAGCGAGCTTGCCGCCGTCCTTCTGATACTGCACGCACAGTGTCGTCGGCAGCGTGAAGCCGGGAGGAACCGGCACACCGAGGTTGCACATCTCGGCCAGGTTAGCGCCCTTGCCGCCGAGCAGATCGCGCATCGAGCGATCGCCGTCAGCCTTCCCCTTCGCGAATGCATACCAGGTCTTGTTGCTCATGGGCGCGCCTTATGGCACCGACGGGGACCTTCGTCAATGCGCCCTGGCACGATGGCGCGATGTTGTCTAGGGCGGCAGGTGGCGGAGCGGATTCTCTGGGCGGGCGCCGCGGCGCACTTCGAAGTGCAAGTGCGGCCCGGAGGCGCGACCGGTTGTGCCGACGTGCCCGAGCAGCTGTCCAGCAGTGACGCGTTGACCCTTGCGCACCGCGATGTCCCGTTGGTGCGCATACACGGTCACGAGACCGTTGGCATGACGCACGAGCACAAGCTTGCCGTAGCCGCCGTGCACGCCCGCAAAGATCACCTGACCCGCGGCCGCCGCTTGCACCGCCGTGCCCTGCGCGGCGCCGATGTCGACGCCATCGTGCGGCCGGCCCCCGCGGCGTCCGTAGCGCGAGGTCATCGTGCCATCGACCGGCCAGCGCATGGCGTAGCGCGAGGTGGGTGCGGGCGCCGAGGGTACACGGGCGATCTTGGTGGCTGGCGGCTCCTCGGGCTGCGGTGTGCGCAAGCTGGGCACTGGCGTGGCATCGGACTGCGTCGACGCACGCGGCACTTGCAGGCGCTGGCCGGCCCGCAGATCCTGCGGGGTCGTCATGCTATTGAGGGCATAGAGCTTGTCGACGCTCGTGCCGTGGCGTCGGGCGATGCTCCAGAGGGTGTCGCCCGGTTGCACGAGATAGCCCTCGATCCCGGGGGGCACCATCGCGCGACTTCCGGCGGGAACGGCGTCCCCACGCGCTGACGCGACGCTCGTCGGCGCGTGCTCCACGGTGTCGAGCACGGTCAAGGGGCGTCCGTGGTAGCGACTCGGCACCAGCCGACCGACGGCTCCCACCGGGCGTCCGAGGGTGCACCCGGCGCTGCCCGTGGCGACGAGCAACGCGAGCCACACACGGCGACTGACAGCTAGCCGACCCATCGCAACACCACAAAGCCCCCGATGAGCAGGGCCGTGAACGCCAGCGCCAGCGCATTGAAATAGCGGTCGATGAAGGCGCGGATGGGCTCGCCATAACGATAGATGAGGCCCGCGACGAGGAAGAAGCGCGCGCTACGACTGACCGCCGAGGCGAGCGTGAACGGCCAGAGAGCCATGCCCATGACGCCGCTCGCGATGGTGAAGAGCTTGTACGGGATGGGTGAGAAGCCGGCGGTGAAGACGAGCGCGACGCCCCACTCCTGGTACCAGGCGCGGATGTGCTCGAACGATGCCGGTGTAAAGCCCGGCACGTAGGCGTAGAACCACGGCGCCACGATGTGCCAAGCGAGCGCCCCGATCGCATAGCCCGCGAGGCCGCCGAAGACCGAGGCCACCGAGCACAACGCGGCAAAGCGAAACGCGCGTTTGGGCGTCGCGACCGCCATGGCGATGAGCAGCACGTCGGGCGGCACGGGGAAAAACGACGCCTCGGCAAAGGATAGCACGACGAGCGCAGCCTGCGCACGCGGCCTCGCGGCCCACGAAATGACCCAGTCGTAGAGGCGGCGGGCACTCGCTCCCAGGGTACGGACTAGGCTACCGGGGGCTGCGACGGGCATGGCACTCCTCTGTTGTCAGTGCCGCGTGGCCGGCAAGGCCGCGCTCGGCGACAATCGCACAGTAGCGCGGGTCGCCACGGGAGCGAATTTTTCGGCACAGCTTGGAGGCGACGCGCTAGGACCTACGAGCGCCGGCGCGCTTTCGGATGCACCGGGTGCGGCAGCGTCACGTCGCCGAGAGCGTCGCGAGCCCGATCAAAGCCTGCGAGCGCGAGGTGGCGAGCGTAGGTAAAAGAGCGATAGTCGGTGACGTCGTAGTGGATGGGCGTCACAGAGATGTAGCCGTCATCGACGGCCGCGTTGTCCGAGTCGCCGATGGCATCGGTGCCATTGCGCTGGCCGGCGATCCAGTAGTACGGCCGCCCGCGCGGGTCGTGGCGCTCGGTGACCGCATCGGCCCAGTCGGTATAGCCGAGGCGGCAGAGCTTGTGCCCACGCACGCCAGCCCGCTCGAGATATGGCACGTTGACGTTCAGCAGCACGCCGGGGGGCATGGGCTCGGCCACCACCGCGTCGGCCAG
>CAYHNK010000110.1:9489-13304 GCA_964357695.1 uncultured Bdellovibrionales bacterium
CGACACCGTCGACGCGCGCGCCGCGCGCCAGGACCACCACCGCGTCGGCCAGCTTGGCGACAAATTCTGCGGCCACCGCGAAGTCGACGGCTTCGAGTGTGCGCCCGCGCACGCTGTCTGGCAGGCACAGGGACACGGCGATGGCGCCGCGACCAAAGAGCGCGCCCTCCATGGCCACCGACACGGTGCCCGAATAGAGCACGTCGTTGCCGAGATTGGGGCCGTGGTTGATGCCGCCGACGACGAGGTCGGGGGGCTCGGGCAATAGATGATTGAGCCCCAGATAGACGCAATCGGCTGGCGTACCGTCGACCGAATACTCACGGGGGCCGAGCTGGCGCACGCGCAGCGGTTGGTGCAGCGAAATGGCGTGACTCGCGGCACTGCGCTCGCGGTCCGGCGCCACCACCCACACCTCACCCAGCGCCGCCAACGCCTCGGCCAGCGTGCGCAGGCCCACGGCGTGGATGCCATCATCGTTCGAGAGCAAAATGCGTGGACGACTCATGGATTTTGACAGCAGAAACAAAATGGTCGGGGCGACTGGATTCGAACCAGCGACCCCTTGACCCCCAGTCAAGTGCGCTAACCAGACTGCGCTACGCCCCGGCCGCTCGTGCATATACGCGAAGGCGCGCTGTCACGTCAACCGAAACGATTGACACAGGCGCGATGATTTGACACATCGTCGCGACAACGCTACGCTTTGAGTTTGAGCCAACAAGCATGAAGAGCCGCCGATACGCATTCATCATCGTCGACTCGACCGGACGCCCCGGACGCCGGCTCGCCATTTCCAGCAAGAAGAGCTTTCTCGCGACCGCGCTCGTCATCGGCACCATCGTCGGCGCGCTCGCCACGACAACGCACGGTCTTTGGCGCCTCGGCGCGGCCCACGAGGCCGCCGATCTGGCGCGTGAGAACAAGGAAATGCTCACCCTCATCGCAACGCTCGACGGTGCACTGCCGGACGCGCAGGACTGGGCACGCCGCGCGGAGCAGGCGTACCTACAGCTGCGAGCCAAGAGCGGTCTCGACACCGACGAGCGGCACCTCGGCATGGGACCGCTCGAGCGCGCCGAGCCAGCCAACACCGCCACGCTGGTGGCGCCCGCGGATGAAGAGAGCACCGTGCTCGGACTCGAGCCCTGGGCCCTACCGTTGGAATTTGACCGCCTCCACCAAGAGGCTACCGCGGTGTTGCGCTCGGTCGAAGAAACCCTCGAGTACTTCCACGACGCCGAGCGCCTGTTGTCGAACACCCCGTCAGTCAAACCCGTGCTCACCTCGTTTATGACAAGCACCTTCGGTAAGCGCCACGACCCGATGGAGCGAAGCCTCTGGGTGATGCACAAGGGCATCGATCTCGGTGGCTACATCGGGGCTGAGATCATTGCACCCGCCGACGGCGTCGTGATCTTTGTGGGACGCCGCGGCGGTTACGGCCAGACCGTGGTCATCGATCATGGCTTCGGCATTCAAACCCACTACGCGCACCTGAGCGCCTTTCGCGTCACCATGGGCGACCACGTTCACCGCGGCCAGGTGGTCGCCGAGATGGGCAGCACGGGGAAGTCGACCGGACCGCACCTGCACTACGAAGTGCGTCGCGCTGGCGAGCCGCTCAATCCGCAGCACTTCATCTTGGACTGAGCCCAGCCTCAGGGCTCCTCACCCGCCAGCCGTATCAGCTCGCGCAGCCCGGCGCGCACGCGCTCGAGACGATGCTCTTGGTCGCGAGCCGGGAATCCAAGTGGCAGCTGGCCCTCACGGGGCGGAGGCGTCTCTCTGGGCTCAGGTGAAGACTCGACGACACCCTCCATCTCCCCTCCCCGTTCACCCGCCAGCAGACGCTGACGCGCCCCGGCAAGGGTGTAGCGCTCATCATAGAGGAGGCGACGGATCTCGCGGAACGTTTCGATCTCACGGCGTCGGTAGCGCCGCTGATTCGACGGCGATTTGGTCGGCCGAATCGACGCCACCTCGCGCTCCCAGTAGCGCAGCACGTGCGGCTCGACACCGACCAGGAGCGCCACCTCGCCGATCTTGAAATAGACCTTGTCGGGAATGGGGGACTGTGGCCCGAGGCCTGCTGGCCCGGTGTGTCCGCGCGCCCCCGCCACGGACGGCTACTCCGCCGCGGCGGCGGCGAGTCCGGGGTTGAGGGCCTGCTTGAGCACTTGCGAGGGCTTGAACGTCAGCACGCGTCGTGCGGTGATTTCGATCACCTCGCCGGTCTGCGGATTGCGACCCGGCCGCGGGCGCTTGTCGCGCACCTCGAAGTTGCCAAAGCCGCTGATCTTGATCCGCTCGCCGTGCTCAAGCGTGTCCTTCATGGTGTCAAAAAGCATCTCGACGATATCGGCAGACTCCTTCTTGGAGAAGCCCACCTGCGTGTGTACGGCATCGACGAGGTCCGCCTTGGTCATCGCTCACTCCTGTGCAGCCTAGAGGCCCCCTATATAAATGCGCCCCGCGGCCATGGCAAGGCGCGCAACCTACCGGCGCACCTCGACGTGAAGATCGGCTTCGAGGCGACTAAGAAGACCCGCGAACGCGCTGCCGACTTCGGCGTCGGTCAACGTGCGCTCCGGATGACGATAGTCGACCGCGAATGCAAGACTCACTTGGCCGTCGGGGACGGGCTTGCCCTGGTAGACATCAAAGAGACGTACCTGCTCCACCACCCCGGGACCCAAATCGCCACCGGCATAAGCGGCCACGAACGCACGGATGGAGTCCGCCGACGTGCTCACCGGTGCGAGGAGGGCCACGTCGCGGCGCGTCCCCGGAAAACGCGGCAGGGACGCGAAGGTGCGTCGGCGCTGCGCGAGACTCGCCAGGACATCCATTTCGAGCTCCATCGCCATCACCGGACCGCTGAGATCGTAGTGTCGCAACCACTGCGGATGCAGCTCCCCGAGCCAACCGACCGACTGCTCGCCCACCTGTATGAGCGCGCCGGCATGAGGATGAAGACCCAGGATGACGGATGGCACGCGACGTACGACATCGCCAAGCTCGAGCGCCTGGAGCACGCCTTCGGCGATGCCAGCGAGATCGCCAAACCCAACATCCTCGCCCTTCTCGTACCAGCGGCCCACAGCACGCCCGCCGCAGAGCACCACCGCCAGCCGTTTGCTCTCACGCGGAAGATCGCGGTCGCGAGCCTCATCGTCAGGATCTGGATCGCGTCGGTGAAATGTCGTCCCCGCCTCGAACAGCCGAATGTGTTTTTCCCCTAGGCGCTGGTTGTGACCGACGCACAGCAGCAGGCCGGGTAGAAGACTCGTGCGCAGGGCGCTCAGATCCTCGCCGAGGGGGTTGAGCAGGCGCAGGGGCTCGCCCTCGCGCAGAGCGAGCATGTCGTAGTGGGTCGGCTTGCCAAAGCCGTAGGTCACCGCTTCGCTCACGCCCGCATCGAGCAGCGTCGTGCGCACCCGCTCGAGTCGTGTATCGGCGCGCGGCGCCGTCGCGTAGTCGCCGCCAGCGTCAGGCAATCGCTCGGGCACTTTGTCGTAGCCGTAGCGCCGCACGACTTCTTCGATCACATCGATCTCGCGAACGATGTCGCCGCGGTAAGTTGGCACCTCGAAGCGCAACGACGTGTCATTGCGCGAGACACAGCGCACGCCCAAGGGATCAAGCAGCTGAACCACCTGCTCCGCCCCAAGCTCCACACCGACGATGCGTGCGAGCCGCTCGAGACGCAGACTCACCTCCCGCGGTGGCTCGGGCTTTTGTGCGACATCAATTCGTCCCTTGGCCACCACGCCTCCAGCGATTTCGGCCAAGAGCTGTGCGCAGCGATCCAC
>CAYHNK010000111.1:0-13108 GCA_964357695.1 uncultured Bdellovibrionales bacterium
TTTGATGATCTCATCTTGATCGAGGGTGTCTATCTCGATGTCGAAGACGTCTATGTCGGAAAAGCGCTTGAACAGCACGCCCTTGCCTTCCATCACCGGCTTGCCGGCAAGCGCGCCGATGTTGCCGATGCCGAGCACGGCCGTGCCATTGGAGGCGACGGCGACGAGATTGCCCTTCGAGGTGTACTTGTAGGCATCCTCGGGATTCTCGTGGATGCGCAGACAAGGCACCGCGACCCCGGGCGTGTACGCCAACGCCAGATCGCGCTGCGTGGTGCACGGCTTGGTCGGGACGACTTCGATTTTCCCGCGTGGTTCACTGCTGTGATAGTCCAGGGCGTCTTGATCGCGAATCATTGCGACCTCCTCTTGTTGGCGCGGACATAGCACCATTGCCACCGGGCGGCGAGCCCAGCCAGGGCGTCGCGAGATCCTGGCCTGGCGTAGGCGGGCAACCTGCGGTACGGTCTAGGTTTTTGGTGCCGCTAGCGGGCTCCCGCGCCGATAGGAGTCGCGCAGGTAGTCGAGCGGTGCGGCAAGGCCCAGCAGTCCGGCCGCCGCGGCAACACCCCACTGGCCTTCCCACTGCAAGAAGATCGCCGCCATGGCGCAGAACTGACCGACAGTCGCCGCCTTGCCCCACGGTCGCGCGTGCAGATCAGGAACAAAGCGCCGCCGCACCCGGCGCGACAGCCCCCAGATGGCGAGCAATGGCAATTGCACGAGCTCGCGCGTCGCCACCACGAGTACCATCGCGAGCGGCGGCCGCAACGCCACGTAGGCAAGCGCCAACACGGACACCACAAAGACTTTGTCGCACGCAGGATCGAGCCAACCGCCGATGCCCCCGCGCAGCGGTAGGCCCAAGCGTCGCCGACGCCGGCGCGCCGTCCAACCATCGAGCACATCCGCCACGGCCGCCGCGCCCAGGATGGGCAACACGTAGGAGAGCTCACGCGGCACAAACCACAGGGCAATAGCCAAAGGCACACGCGACAAGGTCAGTGCGTTGGGCAAATTGAACAGCTCGTCGGGTCGCGCTTGCGTCACACAGCCCCCGTCGATTCCAGCTCGTACTCTACCACCAGATGCGCATCCGCGGCCCGCATGTGCATCGCTCCGTGGTAGCCTACCTCGTAGGCGCCACCGAGATCGGCGCCCCCCTTGCGCGGCAGAAATTGACAGGCCCACGGGAGCACGTCGTCCGGATCGATGACGGCAGCGCCGCGATCGCGCTCGACGCCGGTGGCCCATAGCTCACCATCGAGAGCGCGCCAGATGGGAATGACGACGTCGACGGGCTCGATCGCCGTGCCCTCCCTGACGCCGTCGAGTCGCAGCGAGCGCGCCTCGCCATCGACGCCGATGCGCAGCTGTAGCTCCGCGCCGCCAAGCGAACGGCCCTCATCCACGCGTTGGGCGATGATCCGCCTGACGCGCAATTGTTCACGCGCGGGTCCGCGCGGACCGAGCTTTTCGGTGCGGGGGCCAATGTCCTGGGGCACGAGGTGGCCCGTCCACGTCTCAAACCGCCGCCCGCCGCCCTCACGCTCACGCTCGCCGTAGCAGAACACCAGCGTCATGGCGCGCAGGCGCCCGAAGTGGTCACCAACGCCCGCTTTGATGCGCGTGCGCCACGTGCCGCTGTCGAGAAAGAAGCGTTCGTTGCCGAGTGGCACCTCATCCGGCTCGTGCGTATGCCCGGCAACGATGGTGTCGATACCGAGCGCGGCAATGCCAGGCTCACGTGCCGCCACATCTGCGGGCGCTAAGGACGCACCCGCGCCCCGCCCCGCAAGCCAATTGACGAGGCGCCCGAGCCAGCTCGCCGGCAAGCGCGCGAGCCCTTGGCGCACGAGCCAACCGCGCATGCCATCGAAAAATGCGCCCGAGCCAATGCGCCGCGTCTCGCGGCGAAAGAATGGGTCGTGCTGCGCCGCCGTCAGCGCCTCGAGCAACACGGGTCGAAGCGCGGTGAGTGTGTCGGCATCGCTCGCCCCCAGTCGCTCGGCGAGGTAGCGCATCAGCAGACCCGCGGGTCGCACGTCGTCGAACTCCAGCAGGCCGCAGTACAGCTCACGCAGCCGCGGCCCGCGTGGCCACGCCGAGCGGAGATCCTCGGCATAGCGCACGCGAAAGGCCGTGGCGATGCGCGTTGCCACATCCACGGTGACAAAGTCACCGGGCGTTGGGCGCAGGTAGTCGGCAGGAGAAGCCTGTAGGCTCGCGTCTCCGTGCGGTGCGACCGCGAAGTTCCAGGCGTCGTATTCGTGTCCATGACGCACGCGCACGCCGTAGCCTGTCGTGCGTGGCCAATCGAGGTAGCGCGGAAATGGCGCGGCGATGGCATCCCCCGTAGCCTCGATGGACAGCAGCTCACGCACCCGACGTCGCGTCGAGGGCCAGGCACCGAGCAGGCGGTCGTGATTGCCGAGTACATAATGCACCTGCAACGGCATGTCGCTCGCCACCGCATGCACTGCCGCATCGCGCAAGAACGTGCGCTCGCCGACAAACAGCCGCAGCGCGGCGAAGACCTCGGCATTCTCGTCGGCGATGGCGTCGAGGATCTCGTGCACCCGTTCACGCAGCGGGTTGCCCGCGACATCGTCACCGAGATCCTCGCGGGTGGGCCGCACCGACTCGCCCGCGGAGGTCAGCCACAAGGGCGAGCGATGGACTTCGAAGATGTCGCCCGCAAACACGAGATGCAGCTCGTCGACACGCCGGCGCGCAAGCCGCGCATCGATCTCCGCGAACCACAGTTGCAGAGCCGACGCCCCGATGTTGCGCGCGACGCGCGTAAGATACACCTCGCCGTCCTGAAGGTGACGGATGGCATCCTGCCCGAGATGTTGCAGATGCAAGTCGCTGATGATGGCTAGCATGAGACTCTACCTCGTCGTACGAAGCTCCAGCTTCACCCGCGCGAGCTTGTCGATGATGTGCATGAAGTTCTCGGACAAGAGCCCGAGCACAAACCACATGGGCGCAATCGCGAGGCTCGTGTAGCGAAAGATGGCGAGCCCGTCGGCGTAGTACCAGATCTCGTAGCCCGTCGTGAGCACGAGCACCCAGCCGAGCGCGCACTCCATGGCCAAGATGACCACCATGTAAACGCCGCCACGCGCGAGCCACGGCCACTTCTTGATGCGCCGGTACGCCGTCTCAAGCCCCAAGAGCGCGATGGCGCCGTAGACGAAGAACATCCACAGGCTCGCCTGGCCGTACAGCGTGCGGATCGGTACGGTCCACACACGCTCGAGCCCGAGTCGATCGTCGACAGCCCACTGGAAGTGAAACATCCAGGCGACAAAATCGGGAAGTCGGCGCCCAATTTTGACGAGCGAGTAGAACGCCACCTCGCCGGAAACGAGCAGCGAGCCGTAAATGGCAAAGCGAAAGAGCGCGCGCCGAATTCGCTGAGGCAAGACCCTATCGAGCCAAGTCACGTCGATGACCCCCGTGTTGTGCTCCCCGAACCCGCGGCGATGCTAGAACGCCTCGACGGGCAGGGCAACACGCAAGGCGCCGCTAGAACGTGAGCAGATACTGCAGCGTAGCGCCGTGGGCCGAGTCGCCTTCGGTGGGGCGAAACTCGCCGGAATAAATGAGCGTCAGCTTGCCGCCGCCCGTGGGCTTGTCGCCCTTGGCCGTGTACAGCGACATGCCCGCTTCGAGCCACCGGGTCGTGCGCCGCACGAAGGTCTGGTCCGATCCAACCGTGCCGTAGCGCGCGATGGAGGCGATGCCGAAAACCTTCGTGAGCTGATGGTAGTACGCCGCTTGCGCGTACCAACCGCTCGCGCGGTCGATGAGATCGGTCACGCTGTCGCTGCGCTGCCGCCGCATGTACTCGGTCTGGAAAGAGAAGCCCTTGACGGCGACCTTCAGCGAAAGGTCCAAACGAACATCGCTCGCATGCGCGCTGACAAACCCCGCGTCGTCAAAGACGACCGACGGATAGTAGACGAGCCCCGTGCCAGCAGCGACGCGTGGCCCCCCACCCTTCGTATCGACTGTAGCTGGCACCGCTCCGAGCGGCGCGACATCCGCGCGCAGCGCGTACATGCGACCGCGGTCTTTGCCCTCACCAATCGTCACGCCATTGCCGTTGAAGACGCCGCCACTCACGGTGGCGATGTCCCCGGGCACCTTCACCTCCGCCAAGACGCCGAGATCGGTACCGGATAGAAAATAGCTCGTCGGTGCCGCGCGATCCGGAAACAGGCGCCGCGTGAGGATGGCGAGCGACTCCTCCATGAACGGCACGAGCATGCGACCCACTTTCAGCTTCAACATCGCGAGGGGCTGAACGTAGATGGTCGCTTCCTCAAAGGAGAGCTCGTTGACGTTGAGCTCCGCGTAGAGCGTGTAGCCGAGCGTCGGCAGAATCGCCTGCTCGAGCACCAGCCCCGCAGCGGTGTTCTGCACGCCGTACGCCCAGGTGTCCTTCGGCAAAGCGCCCGCACGACGGCGGAGCGCGAAGGTGGGCAGCAGGTAGCCCGATAGCGTCGGCCCGGCGACTTTGTCCTCGTCCTTCTTCGGCTCCGCGGAAGGCGTGGTCGTGGGCGCGCTGGCGGGCGGCTCACCGACCGGATAGGCCGTTACTTCCTCCACCGCAGCCACAGCCACAGCCGCGAGCAGCAAGATCACCGGAATCATGGGTAGCTCACCCCCACTGGCACGAACGCCACCGAGCGGCAGCGATCGTCGATGCCTGAGGTGTACGACGGACCTCCCACCACCCAGCCGACGCTGTTCTCGCCGTAAGGCAGCAGACTGTACGGTGCAACGAGCGGGTACGGCCCGATAGCCGTCTCCGATTCGTACCACGTCACCACCTTGCGCGGCGAGCTGCGCTCATCGATGACCTCGATGCCGTCGCTCAAGCGCGCCGCGATATCCAGGCTGGCGTTCCACTGCTCGGGCGAGCCCGCCGTGCCACGCGACGAAATCTCGGCGAGCGCGGGCGAGCTGCCGTCGGTGCCAACGAGCCACAGCCGGTCATCCCAAAGCTGCACGCCATCGGCGGTCATGGTGTCGATGATGGAGACGCGACTCGTACTTTCGCTGACAAAGACGAGCTCTCCGGTCGAGAGCAACGCGGCCGCCCGTCCTGAGGAATTCATCGCGGCAAAGCCCACGACGCTGTCCTGCCACTGCGCCGACGAGCCACTGTCGAGCGCGCCGGCGATGCCGGTCACTTCCGTGCGCCCCGTCTCGTCACCGTCCTGGTCGAGGAATATCGCCACCACGTGGCCACTGCCTTCCAGCTCGTACCACACGAGCATGACGGCGGTGCGCTCACTGGCGTTGCCGCCAACGCCCATGGGAACGACGTTGGTCGCGCTCCGCGGCTCAAAATCGCGCAGGTCGGTGTAGATGGCTCGGTCCACGTCCACAACGACGTGATAGGGCAACACGTCCGCCGGAGTCTTGACCAATGCGAGCATCGTGCGCCGCGACGGCCGATCCCGGACCCAGGGCGCGACGGCGCGGAAGAACATGTCGGCACCCGTCGTGGGGTCGGAGTCCAGCAATCTCGTGCATTCGCCCGACTCCCCCGTCACCTTCACCAAAGCATCACCCGACCAGAAGAACGCGTCCTTCGCGCCGAAACCCACCCACCCGTGCACGCGCCGATTCTCCTTGCGCAGGTCCTTGCAGTTGCTCCACCCCCCGGACGCTTTGCCGACAAAGACGTCGTACGCATCCGACACGCAGACGCTGTTGTTGACCTGACGCAACCCAACGTACACGTTTCCCTGGCGGTCGCGCACGGGCGGCATCACCCGCAGCGGCTCTTCCCAGGAGAGCGCACCAAAGTAGCGCGCGGTGCCGACTTCGCCCTTGTCGACACCCCCTCCACAGCCGCTCGCTACGAGCAGCAGCGCCAGCCAGCCTGCACAACAACGCATTTATCGTTCCACGGTGTAAGTGATGACGTAGTAAGCCGCATCCACGCCGACGTCGTCAACATAGTGCTGCACGTAGACGTAGGGGCGGAACGAGTAGCGATAGAGCAGGTACTCGTCTTCGGGCGTGCCGGCGGCATTGGGCACCGCGGGGATGCCGCCACCAAATGATGCGTTCGTACCGAAGCTCATGCCGTAGCTGCTGCTCCAGCCCTCGCCGGAGCCGCTACCATAGCTAAAGCCCAGCACGCCGTAGCTCGTGCCGGTACCGATGCTGGTACCAAGCGAGATGCCGCTGCTCGTGCCCTGGCTGACCGAGATGGACCAGCTCGTCGAGCCGACGTCGCTCGCGAAGTAGCTCGGCGGCTCGCCGACGACCATGTCGCTTGCCGGCACGGGGCTGCCGTCAGGAAGCTCGGGCGCTTGCGGATAGCTCGCCAGATCGCCGGAGACGAACTCGTTGGTCTCGATGATGGGCATGCCACCCACGGCGCGCGCCATCGCATTGTAGCGGCGCACGTCCCACACGGCTGACTGGCCGCCGACCGGCACGAGGATGGAGAGTCGCCCGCCGGTGCCACCCAAGACGCCTTGCGGATCCTCGACCTCGTAGATGTAGTTGAGAAAGCAGCCGCACGCGAGCACCACGCTGGCCTGCGAAGCGCCGAAGCGCGCCGGGTCGGCGCCGATACCAAAGCTGTTGCCGACGCTCACCGACGACGAGACGCCCTGGGAGCGGCCGATGGAGATCCCCATGCTTTCCGAAACGCCGCCGGAGAAGAAGCCAAACAAGTCGGCCCCCATGCCGAGCGACGTGCCGATGTTGAACGAGACGCCTTGGTCCCAGCCCTGCGACGTGGACGAGCCATCGCCGACACCCACATTCGAGCCGCCATCGCTGTGCTCGCGGTCGTACGGAGGGAGTTGCAGGAGCATCGTCGGCGCGACGCGACCCGGCGTGGGGATCGGCCCTTCGACCAAGCGCCCCCGCGGGGTATCGCCATCGAAGTCGACCATCGCCACACGCTTCGGCTTGCCGGTGGTGCCCAGGGGCGCCGAGAATTCGAAGGCCAGAGGCGAGCTCGTGCCCTGCTGGTAGACGTCGACATAGCCGGCTTGCCGGACCAGGGCCACCTTATCACGCATGTCCGTGCCAGCTTGCCCGCCGAGATTGCCGGCAACGATGTCGGTGGTATCGAACGCCACGGTGACATGCACGTACGCCGCCATCATCGCGCCCTCGAGGCGAAAGAGCGTCAAGGTGTCGGTGACGCCGGCCACGAGCGCGCCATCTTCGAGGCCCAGGATCTCCGCCGTGCCGTCGCCGTCCACATCACCCGCGGCAATACGAATGAGATTGAGTGGCGCCGCGGAGGTGAGCACCTGCTCTTGCCCGGTGAGCTCGTAGTCAGTGTTGAGCACGTAGAAGACGCGCGTGGCGCCGCTCAGCATGAGGAAGACGGGCTCAGCATAGCCGTCACCGTCAACGTCGCCCGCGGTGGCATCGAGGACCGTCACACCGGCGATGGAAAACCGCTCGCACGATTCGGTCGCCATACTGCAAACGGCGAGGTCGCCCTGCTCGCCAACCGCCACGATCTCGTCGAGGCCGCTGTGGTCGAGATCCCCCGCCGCGAGCGCTACGGGCACAAAGCCGACATCGAACGGCGTGATGGCCGCGTCCGCGACGACGTTCACTGAATTGCTACCCTCTTCGGCAATCGCAATTTCGTCGGGCGTGCCTTCGATGAAGTTGCCACCGACGACGTCGCGAATCGCACTGCCGCCGATGCTCCAAGACCGTTCATAGGTCAGCGCCGTGGGGCTAGGGGCGTAGCCATCGGCCCAGTGCGCGCCGTCGGCGAGGTTGTCGTCGGCCACCACAAACTCTCGATCCCAGAAGAAGGCGTAGTCGCTACCAAGCGGCGCCGACGACGACGCATAGGCCGTGCAGCGCTGCATCTGGCAGACGCCATCGAGGCACGTCTCACCGGTGAGACAGTCGGCATCGCCCGCGCAGCTCGCGTCATCGATGTTGCGGCCGTGGGCCCACGGATCCGAGCCCGGGCCGTCCGTGGGATCGCCGCCCTGCTCGAGACCATCGAGCCCGCCACCGCCGCAGCCGAGCACCAGAGCGCCGAGGAGCACGCTGGTGATGCCGATGAGAGGGTTGCGTATCGTGCTGGTCATGGTGATTGCCTCAGCAGCCTTTCCCAGGACGTGCTTGCTAGCGGGCACCCATCGTCGACGCGGTCGCGCCCTGTTGCCGCATGTAGGCCGACTGCTTGCGCCGCTGTAGCTCGGCGAATAGCGCATCGTTCTCACGACCGAGGGCCTCGCTCTGTTTGCGCATCGCCTCGTAGTACTTCTCGTTCGCCTCGGCTTCCTTCTTCTCTTGTTCGGCGCTCTTCTTCTTGTTCTTCGTGCCGTCGCCCGTGGAGCTCACGGGGGCCGCGGTCGGCGCGACGCCCGGCGTCAGTGCGGTCGACGGCACAGGACCCTGCGACACCCCGCCCCCGGGGACATGCTGCGTCACCGGTGGATGGCTCGATCCCTCGAGCTCCCGCATCAAGTACATGTGCATCATCAGTCGATTTTGACGCTCTGCCTCCAGATTGTGCCGGCGTAGTGCGTCGTCCTCGGCCTTCTTCTTCGTGTCGCCTTCCTTCTTCTCCACCTTCTCGAAGTCATCCTTGGTACCAAAGAGCGCACCGAAGAGCTTCTTGACGAGGCCGGTGACAAACCAGCCGGCAACCATACCGATGACGAGGCCGACGGGGCCCGCGAGCATCGTCGTGCCACCAAACAGCGTCATCGCGAGGACGGCGCCACCCGCGGCGCCCAAGCCACCCACCACGGTATCAACCAGCGTGTGGGCAATGGCTTCCTTCCATGACTTCTTGTCGTTGATCCAATCGAAGAGGTTCAGCACGGCGCTGATGATGAAGGTGAAGATGGCGCCTTGCTTGGCCGCCGAGCGCGCTACCTCGCCCATGCTTGGCGTCGCGGTCGCCGCCGATCCCGACGCCGAGGTCTGCGAGGACGGCGCCGTACCCGACGGGGATGGCGAGCTGGAAATGGGGGCCGCGCTACCAGCGGCAGGACGCACGGCCACTGTCGCACCATTCGAGCCGACCCGCGTCAATCCGGCCGCCCCGGGTCGCAGGGACGTCGTGCCGATGGGCGTGGGCGCTGGCAACGTAGGGTTGCCGACGGGTGGAATCGCGCTGGCGCTAGGAATGCTGGGGGTGACGCCGTCGCCGATGGGCATCTGCACGGACTTGCCGCTGGCGAAGGCCGACGAGGCACTCAGGAATGGCAAACCCTCGTCCATGCCCGCACTGTACTTGTTCGTGCTCTTTTTGATTCCGTCAATAAATCCCATGGCGCGTTCACTCCTCAGACGCGTTATCGACCCTCCTTTCGCGATGTTGCCTGCCCTCGGAGTCTTTTCTTCCCCGCCCGCGATCTCGCCACACGCCTAGCCGAGCCACACGGACTTGATGTTGACAAAGGCAAGCAAGCCGTAGCGCGCCAGCTCGCGACCGTAGCCGGACTCCTTGACGCCGCCAAACGGCAGGCGCGGGTCGCTCTTGACGATCCCGTTGACGGCCACGTGCCCCGCATCGAGGCGCGCCGCCAGCTCGCCCCCGCGCTCCCGGCTCGTCCACACGCTCGCGCCCAGGCCAAATGGCGTGGCGTTGGCAAGCTCGACAGCCTCCTCGACGTCACGCGCGCGCGTCACTGCGGTCACCGGACCGAAGGTCTCCTCGTCGAACACACTCATCCCGGGCACGACGTCTACGAGCAACGTCGGGGGATAAAAGCACCCGGGGCCGGGAAGCTTCTGCCCGCCCACGAGGCAGCGCGCCCCCGCGCGGATACTGCCCGCGACCTGGTGTTGCAGGTCGACAACCAAATCGGGTCGCGCGAGCGGGCCCACATCGGTGCCCTCCTCCTGCGGATCTCCGAGTCGCAGCGCTCTGATGGCCGCCTCGAGCCGCGCCACGAACGCGTCGTAGATCGGCGCCTCGATGATCAAGCGCTTGGCGGCGATGCAGCTCTGTCCGCCGTTGATGTGGCGCCCCAGGACCGCCCCTTTGATCGCGTCATCGAGACACGCGTCAGCGAGCACGATGAACGGATCGGAGCCGCCGAGCTCCAACAGACTCGGCTTGAGCGCCGCACCCGCCGCCTTACCCACCTCGCGGCCCGCCGGGGTCGACCCGGTGAGGCTGACAGCCGCCACGCGCCGGTCGGCAATGACCGACGCCACGCGCTGCCCACCGACGAGCAGTGTCGTAAAGACGCCCTCTTTGGCACCCGCGTCGCGAAACACCGAGGCGATGGCCAACGCGCATCCCGTCACATTGGAGGCATGTTTGAGTAGCCCGACATTGCCCGCGACGAGCGTCGGGGCCGCAAAGCGAAAGACCTGCCACAGCGGGAAATTCCACGGCATCACTGCCAGCACGACGCCGAGCGGATCGAAACGCACATAGCTTTGCCGCGCATCGGTCGTCACCTGCTCGGACGCCAGAAAGGCTGGTCCATGCTCCGCATAGTAACGGCAAACCCAGGCACACTTGTCGACTTCCGCTCGGGCCTCGCGGATGGGCTTGCCCATCTCGGCCGTCATCAAACGCGCGAGCTCCTCGCGGCGCGATTCGAGCACTTGTGCGGTGCGCTCGAGCAGTCGCGCCCGCTCTGCCACAGGCGTCGTGCGCCACACGGGCGCCGCGATCGCGGCGGTGTGGAGCTTCTCGTCGAGCACGGTCGCGCTGTCTTCGACGTACTCGGCGATGACCTCGTCTGTGGCTGGATTGATTGAGAGCATGATCCCCTCCGCTGCGTGCCGGCTGCGGCCCGCTGATGCGTCCCCGTATAGCTTGCACCCGACAGCCGATCTACGCTCGTCACACAGCTCTGGCCTTGCGCTCAAAGTTCGCTATGCTGTGGGGACCGCTTCCCTCGGTCGGAGGATCACCATGGGGCAGACTGAATCGCGCGACGTGCTGATCGTACTCGGGGATGCCACGCGCGCAGACGGCTTGCAGCGCGCGTTGGTCCACCCAGCGCTGCGTCTACAGCTCGCACGCAACGAGCAGGAGATCCTCGGCGCCTTTCGCGGCCGCCGCTACGCGCTGGCTCTCATCGCTGGCAATTTGGGCCGACGGCCACCGCTGGTCGCGGGAGAGGCGGTGCGCCTGCGTCAGGAAGGCCTGCACGTGCTCATCACGGTCGGGGACGAGACCGCCCCCGAGGATCTTGCGGCACACCGCGCGCGGCGGCTCGACGGCGTCAGCTATGTCGAGCTTGCCGACCCGCGTCGGCGCGCGAATGTGGACGAGCTCGACATCCTCATGCGCATTCGCGCGGCCTTGCTCGACCACCTCGGCGTTGCCGAGGACGATACCAGTCGAGCGGCTTGGCTCGAAGGAGAGCGCACCCTCGCCGAGCAGGCCGCTGCCGCGGCCATCGAGCCTGTGCGCGCGGTCGTCACGGATGCCGCTCTCGACGTGTCGACTATCGAGGTCACCGACGCGCCGTCAGCACCGGTCACGCCCGCCATCCAGGCAGCGCCACTCGACCTCACGCAGGAGGACGTGGCGTTTGCCGCACGCCTCGTCGAGCAAGCACGTGCCGTCGACGTGCGTCAGCCGCTGCCGCAAACCAAGCCCACCGAGGGAACCGGTGCCGAGCGTACCGTGCAGCTGTTGCGCGAGAAGCTACGTGAGCATGAGCGCAATCTCGCACGCATGGCGCAGATCTATGCCGCCAGGCTCGCGAGCTTCGATCGGGCCGATGGGCAGCTCGAAGAAGCACTTACAGCGCGTCAGAGTCTCGAGCACGATCTCGAGCGCCTGCGCGAGCACGTGAACCAAGAGCGCGAGCGGGGTCGATCCGAGCGCGGCGACAAAGATCAGCAGCTCAACGCGCTACAGAAGGAGCGCGACCAGATGGACGCGCGCGTCGCGGAGCTGCGACAAGACGCCGAGCGGCAACGCGCCGACGCGGAGCACCGCGAGCAAGCACGGCAGGAGCAAGAGCACCGATTTGCCGCCATGCTCACGCAAGCGCAAGAGGCGTTCACCGCGTTGCGCGAACAGTCGACAAGAGCCCTCGCCGACTACGAGCGACAGCTCATCGAGCGGGGCAGCAATCTCGAGCGCGAGCAGGCCTCGCGTGCCGAAGCATTCGAGCACTCCCGCAAGCTGGAGAGCGAGCTGGCGCACGCGGCCGAGAGTCTCGCCAAGCTCGAGCAGGAGCAGCAGGAGCTTCGACGCGCAGCTGAGCAAGAACGCATCAATGCGCGAGCGGAGCAGGCCACGGCCACGGAGACGCTGCTACGCGAGCAAGCGGCTCTGCAGGCGCGCCTCGGCGAGCTTCAGCAAGAGCTCCAACACGAGCGCTCGTCGATGCTCGAGCTGCGTCACCAGGCCGAGAGTCCCATCAGCGAAATTGAGCGCTTGCGCGAAGCCCTCGCGGCGGCTGAAGCGCGCCTAACACAGGAGCAGCTCAGCGCGGAGGCCGCCGTGCGCCAGCACGAGGAGCAGTGGCTCGCGCGCTTTGAGGGCGTCAAGCAGTCCGTGCTCGCACTCAAGGGTAGTCACGACACGAGCCGCGCGGCGTTGCGCGAGCGCGAGCAGCAGCTGACCGTCGCACAAACGCAGCTGACCTCGCGCGACGACGAGGTGCAGCAACTACAAAAAGCCCACCGCGAGGTTACGGAGGCTCTGGCCCGCGAGCGTGTCGGCTTCGCGGAGGCCCTGGACGCCAAGCTCGACGCGCTCGAGCGCTTCGCGCGTGAGACTTCTGAGCGCATGGTGCGCCTCGTCGAGGCACTCGCCCAGCTCGATCAAGTGGCGCGTCGGCAAGAGGTGCTCACCGAACGACTACTCAAACGCACACCCATCGGCAGCCTGCCACCCGGGAGCAACGGGGTCTTGACCGTGTCGGTGGACCGGGAAACAGGGCGGGAGCCATTCAAGCCTGGCAGGCGCCTGTGGATCGGCATCGGCGCCGGTGCCCTCGCTCTCGTGCTGGTGGTTGCGCTGCTGTGGCCATCCTCGCCCACAGTCCCCTCTCCAGCTGCTCCCGCTGCTCCCGCGGACACCGGCGCGGCGCCAAGCACCGAGCAACCTGCCGAGCCCACGGATGCCCCACACGCCGCTGAGGCCGCCCAGCCC
>CAYHNK010000112.1:0-13063 GCA_964357695.1 uncultured Bdellovibrionales bacterium
TGGGCCTGGTAGTTCTGCGGGAGCGGGTCGCTCGGCGGACACTCGGTGGAGTTGAAGTCGAGGACCACGGGTTGCTTGGTGTCTTAGTCCTGCGGCTCGTACTGCGTCGCGTCGATGTAGCTGATGTTGTGACTCATGATGATGTTTCCTCTTGGCGTTGGCGATAGAGCGAGACGCCGAGTCCGAGGAGCTCGGCGACGGGTCGGCAATCGGGAGCGTCGAGCTTGCCCGTGCGATGGTGGGCCACCGCGGCGCAGCCTCCGCCGCAGGCGAGCTGCACCGGACAGCTCTTGCAGGCGTCGATGGCGAGCACGTCGCGATCTTGCCACGCGGCGACGCGATCTTCGCGCAGCGTCACGTGCGGATAGTAGGTACCGACGTCCTCGCCCGGCTTTCCCACCATCGCTGTGCAGGGATAGATCTTGCCGGTGTAGTCAAAGGCCCATTCGGTCTTACATCCCGGACAGGCGTCAAAGAGCGGCTCCGGAAGCTCCCCGGTTTCGACGAGCTGGCGCGAAACGGAGAACGCCGGGCGATGAAATGCCCACAGGTGCGGATGCGCGCGATAGAGATCGTAGAGCGCACGATGAAGATCGCTGCGCGAAAAGAGCCGCGAGGACTCGGCTTGGCAGGTGTGTAGCTCGTAGTTGCGCCCGAGCTGCGTCTTAAAGAGTGCGTTACCGGTCCAACCCTTGTCGATGCACAAGCGTGCGAGATCCGGTAGGCCGCCGAGGTTGTCGCGATCGACGACGACACGCAGATTGACCGGCAGCTCGCGCAAGAGGGCCGCATCGATCGCTGCCACGACGCGCTCGAAGGTGGCACCACCGCCCCGCAACGGTCGCCGCGCGTCATGGACAGCACCGACGCCGTCGAGCGTCACCTGGATCTCGCGCACACGGGCGCGCGCGAGCACATCGAGGTAGTCGACGAGGTGGTAGCCATTCGTGACAACTGAGAGGTCAATGCCGCGGGCCGCAAGACCTGTGACGACCTGCTCGATCGCCGCACGAGCATGGGGTGTGGCGAGCAAGGGCTCGCCGCCAAAGAGCGTGACGTACTTGCGGCGCTCGGCGAAATGGCCATCGACATAGGCGAAAAACGCCGTGATGACTTCGCTCGTGACAGGCTGTTTCGGCGCGCCGTACTCGTTCTGGAAGCAGTAATCACAGGCGAAATTGCAGGCGTAGGTGGGCGCGAAGAAGATCTGCACTTCGTCGCGTTCACGGGCCGCGAGCGCTTCGAGGTAGCGCTGGCGATAGACCTTGGTCTCCTGCTCTGCGTCGACGACGTAGCCGTGGCCCACGAGCTCCGGCGAAGCCGACGCTCCACCGCCTAGGCCCGCCGCTTCGGTTTCGGAGAGCAGGTCAGCGTGGCCACTCAACAGATTGACGACGAGGTGCTCGTCGCGGTCGTGCAGTCGCGTCAGGATGTTGTGCCGTGAAGGGTTCATTGGCCGCGTCAGTCGTGACAACCCACCACCGTGCGTGCCGACTTCGCGCAGCACTGCGCCACCTCGCGCTGCGGCTGCTCGGGCGGATCGCGCTTCTCTGGCTTGTGCTCTTGCGTCGTGATCTTGGCGTTTTTTGTCAAAGACTGCATGGTCGATACCCTTCTTTCTCTTCTTAGTGACCGCAGGCGCACCGGGACACCGGCTTGCGACCTGCGATGGTAAAGCTTGCGACTTCGATCTTGCCCTTCGGGTAGGGCGTGCTCTCTTCCTTGATGGTGACGTCGGCAAAGCCCGCTTGCGTAAGGGACGCGAGGTAGACGGGCTTCTCGATGGCCCCCGCCCAGCACTCGGCTACCGCCTGCGGGTCGCTGCGGTATTCGTCGGGGACTTCGGCGAGCGCGTAGATATCGCTGACCACGAAGCGACCGCCGGGGCGCAGCACGCGATAGATCTCGCGCCACACCGCATTCTTGTCCGCGGCATGATTGATGGCGCAGTTGGAGATGACGAGATCGATGCTGCTTGGCGCAAGCGGCAGGGCGTCAAACGCCGCCTGCATGAACTGCGCGTTGGCAATGCCCAGCTTCTGTGCGGTGCGACGCGCGCGCTCGATCATCGCCTCGGCGGTGTCGACCCCATAGGCGCGCCCCTGCGGACCGACCTGCTCGGCCAGGCGCAAGATATCTTCGCCGCGCCCACTACCCAGATCGAGACACGTCTCGCCGGGCTGCGCTTTCGCGAGCTCGCTCGCACCGCCGCACGACAGGCAGCAGGCCTGCTCGGCGAGACCGTTGTAGCGTAGCGCAATGTGTCCGAGATTTTGCTCAAAGCTCATGTTGGCTCCAAGGCGCGCACGAGCCGTGCAAGCGCCGCTTCGGTCTGGATGGCTTCGCTCGGCGTCAGTTGCGTGCGGATGCGCTCATCGCAGCGCGACAAACAGTCTGCGATGGTGGCCTTGGACTTCTGGCCCGCACGCGACAGCCGCAACAACGACACGCGTCGATCCGCGGACGACTCGTCGCGCTCGACGAGGCCGCGTCGCACGAGACGATCCACGACGCGACTGCACCTTGACACCGAAAGCTCGGCGGCGTGCGCGAGCTGCGAGCCTGCGATCGCCTCGCCGCTCGGAAAAGCGCGCAGCAGTGTGAGCTCGGCAGGCGACAAGCGCGTCTCGAGGCGAATGCTCTCCGCTTGAGCTTCGCAGCAACGCTGCAACCGCGTCGCCAGATCCCACAACGACGCTGTGGGTGATTGATTGCCTGTGTCAATCATTGCCATGAGCAAGTAATTAGCAGCCGCCGTGCTCGATGTCAAGCACCACCCGCTCACCGGTGACCCGCGACGCCAAGGTGCGGAGGTACGTGGTGTCAAAGGCTGCACCTATGTTAACGCTACTTGATGTAGTGACATAGCAAATCACAAACGCGTTCTGCACAAGCAGAACAGTCAACGAAACTAAATAAATAACGTGCTTGACACCATTCCACTGGACGAATTACTTGATTGTCGCGACGAATGGCAAACATTGTCCGAGTAGAGGTTTGACCTATGACAAGTGATCCCGGCATCAATCGAACCATGAAGTCGGCCCACGAGATCCTCGAGTCTGCCGAGTTTCGGCGGCTAGTGGCCCGGAGATGGTCCGTGTCGATGGCACTCACCCTGGTGCTATTCGTGCTCTACTACGGCTACATCCTCTTGATTGGCTACAACCGCGAGCTCTTGTCCACCAAGATTGGCGCGTACACGACGCTCGGCATCCCCATGGGGGTGGGCGTGATCCTCGGCGCCTGGATCCTCACGGTGATCTACGTGGTCTGGGCCAACCGCGCCTACGATCCAGCGGTCAAGAGCCTCAAAGACCAACTACTAAAATAAGCGACATCGCTGTATCCAGGGAGACGCAACCATGACTCCGGCTGCTGCTGTTCAGACGACGCTCGGACACCCGACGTTTTCGGGGATCTTCTTCTTCTTCATCATCGTGCTGCTCACCCTCGCCATCACCTACTGGGCGGCGAAGAAAACAAAAACCGCCAGTGAGTACTACGCTGCCGGCAGAAGCGTCAGCGCCGTGCAGAACGGTTTTGCGCTGGCTGGCGACTACATGAGCGCCGCCTCGTTTCTCGGCATCGCTGGCCTTTGCTCGCTCAAGGGCTACGACGGCATGATCTACGCCATCGGCTGGCTTGTGGGCTGGCCCGCCCTGATGTTCCTCATCGCCGAGCCGCTGCGCAACTTGGGCAAGTTCACCTTCGCCGACGTGGTCTCGTTTCGCCTGCAACAAACGCCGGTGCGCATCACCTCTGCGATCGGCGGCATCCTGACCGTGCTGTTCTATACCATCGCCCAAATGGTGGGCTCCGGGAACCTCATCAAGATGATGTTCGGCATTCCCTACGAGGTGGCCGAGATCATCGTCGGCGGTGTCATGCTGGCCTACGTGCTCTTTGGCGGCATGCTGGCCACCACCTGGGTGCAAATCATCAAGGCGGTGCTGCTGTTGGCGGGCGTCACCGTCCTCACGTTGATGGTCCTGGCCAAATTCGGCTTCAACCCCGCGGAGCTCTACGCCGCCGTCTCCCAGCAATACGGACAAGCAGCCTTGGAGCCTGGGACGCTGGTGACCAACCCCATCGACGCTGTCTCCCTGGGCCTGGCCCTCATGTTCGGCCTGCTGGGCTTGCCCCACATTCTGATGCGATTTTTCACCGTGCCCGACGCCAAGGCCGCCCGCGTCTCGGTGCTCTACGCTACGGGCTTTATCGGTTACTTCTACTGCATCATTCCCATCGTTGGCTTTGGCGCGTCGGTCTTGTTGAGCGGCGGCGTGGATGCGGACGGCAAGGCGGTGCTGGGCCGCAGTCTCATCTCCGGCATCGACAAGGGCGGCAATATGGCGGCGCCCCTGTTGGCCGAGCTCTTGGGCGGCACGCCGTTTCTTGGCTTCATTGCGGCGGTGGCCTTTGCCACGATTCTCGCCGTGGTCGCGGGCCTCACGCTGGCCGGCGCGTCGGCGTACTCCCACGACATCTACGTCAGCGTCATCAAGAAGGGTAAAGCCACCGAGCAAGAGCAGATGCGCGTCGCCAAGACGGCCACCGTGGTCTTCGGCATCGTCGCTGTGCTCTTGGGTATCTTGTTCAAGGGCCAAAATGTCGCCTTCATGGTGGGCCTGGCATTCGCCATTGCGTGCAGCGCCAACTTCCCGGCGCTGATCATGTCGATTCTGTGGAAGGGCTTCACCACCAAGGGCGCTGTCACCTCCATGCTGGTGGGTGCCTTTTTGTCGGTGGGCTTGATCATCATCAGCCCCACGGTTTGGGGCGACGTGCTCGGACATCAGATCTTGGGACCCGACGGCAAGATGATCTCCACAGGCCTCATCGCGCTCAAGAACCCCGCCATCATTTCCATGACCGCCGCGTTCGTCACCGGCTGGCTGGTTTCTGTGTTCACCAAGGAACCCCGCGCCGAGCAGCTCTTCGAGAGCGAGAAGATCCGCACCTATCTTGGCATTGGCGCCGAGTAGCACAACGAAAGGTAGAGAGATCCGTGAGCGTCAAAATTCAAATCTTGATGGCCTGTGTTGCAGGCGCGCTTGCTCTGGGCGCCGTCCGCTCCGTCGACGCGGCGAAGATCCCGGTCAATGACGAGGCGTTCTTCGAAGTACGCGCGCTGCTGCAACCGACCGCCCAAACGATCGAGAATGGTGCCGCCGACAAGACCGGCATGGGCGCTGATTTCTATCTGCGCCGAGCGCGCTTGATCCTTTCCGGCACGCTCAGCAAGAACGTCAGCTTCTTCATCGAGACCGACGCGCCGAATTTCGGCAAGGCCGGTGACTACGCCAGCACCGTCTTCGTGCAGGACGCGTTCGCGACCTACAAGGCGTCGTCTGCGTTCATGGTGGACGCGGGCTTGATCCTGCTGCCGCTCAATCACCACGCGACGCAGAGCGCGATCACGCTGAACACGCTGGACTACCACAGCTCGCTCGTGAAGTACCCAGCAAGGACGCAGAAGATCTGGCGCGACACCGGCGTGCAGCTGCGCGGCTTCCTGCTGGGCGATCGCTTGCACTATCGGGCCGGGGTCTTTGGTGGCGATCGCGGACGCTTCAACAAGGTCGACGCCGAGGGCAACGCTTTGCCCAACATCAATCCCAACAGCACGCCGCGGGTGGCCGGTCAGGTGCGCTTCAACTTGTTCGATGCGGAAACCGACTTCTTTCTCGGCGGCATCTACCACGGCAAGAAGAAAGTCGTCTCGTTCGGTGTCGGTACGGATTACCAGGCCCACGCCATCGCCACCGCCGTGGGGCAACGACCCAAAGACCGCCTGGCGCTTGCCGGTGACATCTTTGTGGACTGGCCCCTGTTCGAAGACAGCGAAGTGGTGTTCCAGGCCGGTGTGTTCGACTACCGCGAAGGTAGAGAGTCCGCGTCGTCGGGCACCGGCGTCTTCGGCGAAGCGGGCTACCGGTGGAAGCAGATCGAGCCCGTGGTGGGCTACGACCACTTCATGCATCGCCAGCGCCCCGACCTTGACACCCAGGCCCTGCACTTCGGGCTCAACTACTGGCTCGACAAGCACGCCACCAATCTCAAGGCCGATCTGACGCTGGACAAGCAACCCGCCGTACAAGCTGTGGCCGATTTGTCCGCGGCAACATTTGCCACCGTGTTCACGCTCCAGGGGCAGATCTTCTTTTAGGACCCAGCGGACAGAAACGGTCCCGCCGCTTACGCTCGCTGGGTCCACTCACCGCCGAGAAAATCCGCCGCGACGCGCTTTTGCAGTGCGGTGATCTGCACGAAGACTTGCTTGAGCGTCGTCAGCTCGATCTGCGTCAACCGCTTGGTGCTGATCTGATTCGAGGGCGACATGCCCGCCGGCATGCTGTCGACTTGATGGCGCAGGCGCAGGGCCATCAACAGATTGTAGGCCATCAGGATCTCGTCGTGGCTCGACGGCGATAGGGCACCCGTGGCGCGCAGTTGATGCAGACGCTCCACGGTATTGGCGGCATCGATGCGCCCGTGCAGGGCATACAACCGGGCAAAGCTGACGATGGGAGCCACCGCGTCCTTGACGTTGAAGGTCGGCTCCTTGCTGTGGTCGTCGGGCGTCGCCACAATCGTGCCGAAAAAACCCAAGAGCGGCTTCTGCTGTAGAGCATTCTGGGCCAGGTGCACAAAGAAGCGGGGCGTGCGGGTGAGCTCGCCGCGAATGTGGCGACGCAAGTCCGCCCCCAGCCGGTCCTCGCCGAACACCTTGCGCAGGTCAAAGAACGTGTTGAAGTCCAGCAAGGCAGCCGGCTCGGCCATGCCGATCCACTCGGAGAAGTACGCTTGCCATTGCGACGTCGACGCCGACCAGCGCGGATTCTGCGCCATGCGGCCGCCTTCGCACAGCGGATAACCCGCCTTGTGCATGCCGGCGCAGGTGCGCTCGCCTAACGCGATGAAATAGTCGTGGACGCCGTGGGTGTCCTCCCCCGCCGGCGCATCGTAGATGATGGCGTTGTCTTGGTCAGTGACCAGCGTCTGTTCGCCGCGACCTTGGCTGCCCAACGCAAGGAAGGCGAATGGCACCGGCGCGGGTCCGAGCTCTGCGGTCGCAAGCACGATCAGTCGGGTCGTCACCGTGTCGGCGACGGCGGTGATCGCGCGGGTGATGTACTGTGCCTTCGCGCCCGCTTCCACCAACGCCTTGACCAAAATTGGTAGCTTGTTTCGGTGGCGCGCGATCTCGTCGATGCTTTTCGCCATCATGATCGAGTGTGACAGCAAGGCGAGTGGATACCGATCGAGCTCTTGGATCTCCTGATTACGCACGACGCCCACCACCTGCTGTGTGTCGTCCTTGACCACCACGTGTCGCTGGCCGTTCTCGCGCATGACGCGAATCGCTTCATAGCCGGGTGCACCCGACCAGATGGTGGTGAGCGGCGCGCTCATGATTTCGAAAACAGCGTGATCTGTGGACACGCCGCGGCCGATGACGCGCTGGCGAAAATCTGAGTCGGTCACCAACCCCACCCCTTCGCCGCCTTCGGGCCCGGTGACGAGGATGGCGCTGGCGTTGTGTTGGGTCATGGTGGTCGCCGCGTTGGCGATGCTCGTGTTGAGGTCGCACGATGGCAGCGGCCGCATGAAGTGACTGACCGGCTCGTTGAGGGACAGGAGCGGGGATTGCAGCTCGGCGATCAACGTCTCGCGCTTGGACATCTGATCGAGAGCCGCCAGATACCCTCTGTGTGCCGTGAGATCTTTGACCGTGATCATCAGCCCGCGCTTCTCACCCCAGTTGATCTGCTCCGTCGTCAGCAGGACCTCTTGGATAGCGCCGTCTTTGCGGCGCAACTGCGCCTCCGCGGTCTCGGGCGATGCGCCCTCTTCGACACCCGAGACCAGGCGCGACAGTGTTCCCGGCGTGTCGCTGCGATCGAAAATGACGTCGCCGAGATCGAGCAAGGCCCATTCGTCCTCGGAGTAGCCCAGCAAGGCCAACAACGTCTGGTTGGCATAGGCAAGCCGGGTGCCCTGCACCATCATGGTCCCTTCCTTGGAGGCCTCGACGAGCGCACGGTATTTCTCGCGCGACTCCCGTAGCGCATCCTCCGCGGCACCGCGTTGTCGCTCGATGTGCAGGCTCTGCCGGGCAACGAAGAGGAACAGGAGGGAGACAATCACAGCCAGGGCCAAGGTGATGTGGATGATGCGGCTTGTGAGCGCGGCGATCTCCGCGCGGACGTCGTCGAGGTAGATGCCTGTGCCGATGACCCAGCCCCACGGCTGGAAGTGCTTCACGTAGGATTGTTTGGGCGCCATGCGCCCGGGATCGTCTTTCCATTGCCACAGGTACTCGAGGTAGCCTTCGTTGTCTTGTCGCGCAACGCGCAAGAACTCCATGAACACGCGTTTGCCCATGGGGTCCGTGAAGGCGGAGACGTCCTGACCATTGAGGTCGCTGCGATAGGGATGCATCACCATGTTGGGATGCATGTCGGTGATCCAAAAGTAGTCCTTGCCCTCCTTGCCGTAGCGCAAGGATCGCACCCGCGCGATGGCTGCTTGTTGAGCGTCGGCTCGTGTGAGACGGCCGCTGCGCTCCTCGGCATGGTATTCCGCCAGCATGCTCCAGGCGGAGCTCGTCAGCTCCTGGATCATCTCTCGCTTGCGCGCCAGCAGCGCCTCCTCGAAGGCAGGCACGAGGTAAGTAAAGACAGGCACCACGAGCAGCCCGATCGCCAGCAGGGTCGGAAGCACGATGCGAAGAATGAACCCGGTCCATTTGAGCTGCGGTGCCGCGTGTCGGACGGCAGCCTTCTCGCCTAGCGGAGCGGCCAGCCCGGCGCTACTGTGCGAAAACAGGCTCGTCCTGAATTTCTCCCAGACTGCGCTCGGCATCTCCACACCGAGGGCACTCAAGCGCGGTATGCCGGGGCCGTGATAGTCCGTCCCCGCGCTGACCAAGAGGCCCGCGCTTTGTGCCAGCGTCGTGAGCGTTGCGATCTCGTCGGCGCTGTACGATGCGTAAATGGCCTCGATGCCATCGAGACCGTCGACCTTCAGCCCGAGAACCAACGACCGCAGCCGGTCGAGATCACGCGTCTGATCGAGCGGATGAGCGAGGAACACCCTGCCGCCCGCTTCATGGATGACCCGGATGACCTCTTGCGCCGCTTTGGCGCGCGTCGTCGTACGACTCCACGGCGAGCCTGGCGCGAGCGCACTGCGGTCCTTGCGCGCCACGGACGCCAACAGGGTCTTGAGAGCGCGATCTTCCGAATCGAACCCGTAGGCCAAGAGGTGCACCTCCCCGAGGGAGGTCCTGGCAGCCATTTCGAGCCCCGGCACAAAACCAATGCCTTCGCGCGCACAGGCGGCTTTGAATGGCGCCAAACCCTCCACGGTGTCGTGATCGGTGAGCGAGGCGACGCGCACGCCTTCCGTTGCCAGACGTTGCGCGAGCTGCTCGGGTGACAGGGTGCCGTCGCTGAAAGTCGAGTGGCAGTGGAGGTTCACATGTGCCATCGCAACCCCAAGCTCGCTTCTCACCTGACCGCCAGCGTCGACAGTATGGCACCGCCTGTGCGGCAGCGCCAACCGAGCGCACCCCGTACGTGCAAGACACACGCCGCGGCTCTTGCCGCCGGTCATGGGCGTCACTATGTTCACGCGCTCGGCGTCTGCGTCCATGACATCCTTCAAGACCATCCTCGTGCTCGCCTGGCCGGTGGTCATCGCCCGCTCGTCGCAGGCGGTGATCGGCTTTGCCGACGCGCTCATGACCGCGCCACTCGGTGAGGCGGCGCTTGCGGCCACCACCACCGGTGCCATGAATGTGTTCACCGTCACCATCTTGCCGATGGGTATGGTGTTTATTGCCCAGAGCTTTGCGGCGCAGCTCTTTGGCAAGGGGCGGCTCGACGTCGCCGTGCGCTACGCTTGGTACGGCCTCATCGTCGCCGGCGTCATGATCTTCGTGTCGGTGCTGGCGATCCCAGCCGTGGGCCCGGTGCTCGCGCTGTTCGGTTATGAGCCGCAAGTGCAGCGCCTGATGAGCGGTTATCTCGCCTATCGATTGCTGGGCGTTGGCGCCGTCGTCGCTACCGAGGCGCTCGGCAACTGGTACGGGGGCCTTGGCAACACACGGTTGCACATGCTCGCGGGTCTTGTCGCCATGGTGTCCAACGTAGCGTTCAACTGGCTGCTCATCGGCGGCCACCTTGGCTTCCCCGCGCTCGGCGTCAACGGTGCGGCCATCGCTAGCGTCATCGCATCGTGGCTCGGGTTCGTCGTCATTGCCGCGGCGTTCCTGCGCGGTCTCGGCGTGGACGTGCCGAGCGTACGACCGCGAGGTTTGCAGGTGCGCGAGCTTGGGCGCATGTTGCGCTTTGGTCTGCCGCACGGGCTCAACTGGTTCTTCGAATTCGCCGCCTTCGCCATCTTCATCAATGTCATCGTCGCCGGTCTCGGCACCACCGCACTGGCCGCGTTGATGGTGGTCATGAACATCAACTCAGTCTCGTTCATGCCTGCTTTCGGCGTGACCTCCGCGGGCGCGATCCTCAGCGGCCAAGCGATCGGTCGCGGGGCGTACGATGAGGTGGGCGGTATCGTGCGTCGAACGCTCGTGCTCACGCTCGGCTGGCAAGGATCAGTGGGCCTTGTCTACTGGATCGCACCCGGCATGCTCATGGCGCTGTTTGCGCGCGGCTCGTCAATGAGCGAGGAGCTCGTCACGGTCGGCGCAGTGATGTTGGGACTCAGCGCTCTCTGGCAGCTATCGGATGCCGCGGCGATGACGTTCGGTGAGACGCTGCGGGCGGCGGGCGATACCGCCTGGACCCTCGGTGCGCGGCTCGTGATGGCATGGCTGGTGTTTACGCCCGCGGCCTTCGTGAGCGTACGGCTGTTGGGCGGTGGTCACGTCGCCGCACTGCTGTGCGTCGTCGTCTATATGGCGCTGCTGGCGGGAGTCTTTGCGCTGCGCTTTCGCTCGCAAGCCTGGAAGCGCATCGAGCTCACGAGCGTCGAGCCGCAGCTCGTGTAGTCGTCACGTTGAGCGCCATCAATCGCGCAGTGCTTGTTCCCACACCGCCGCCCGCTCCGGGTAGTGTCTGTCGACCGAGAGCTTGGCGAGAGCGCTCACGAGCTTCTCGGCGTCGTCATCGAGCTGTTGGGGTGCCTCGATGCGCACGGTCACGAGCTCGTCGCCGCGCACACCGCGCACCGAATCGAGCACACCTTTCCCGCGCAAGCGAAAGACGCGGCCGGTCTGCGTGCCCGCGGGGATGGTCATGCGTACCTTGCCGTCGAGCGTCGGTACCTCCACCGCACCTCCGAGTGCTGCCTCGACGATGGTGATTGGCATTTCGCAGGCAAGGTCGCTGCCCTGGCGCTCGAAGAACGGGTGGGTTCCGACACGCATCACCACTTCCAGGTCTCCGGGCGCGCCGCCGCTCGTGCTCGGCTCACCCTTGCCGCCATAGCGCAGCACGGTCCCGTCATCGGCGCCGGGTGGGATTTGTACCTCGATCGTCGCGCGTTTCTCTTCGGCGCCAGTGCCATGACACTGCTTGCATGGGTGGGTCACGATCTTGCCGCGGCCGCGGCAGTAGGTACAGCGCTTGCCCACCGACAAGAGTCCCTGCTCGACGCGGATCTCGCCGGAGCCACCGCACGCGTGGCACAGCTGCGGCAAAGAGCCAGGGCGCGCACCCGTCCCCGTGCACACGCTGCACCGATCGTGCAGCGTCACCTCGACCATTTGTGTGCCGCCGGTAGCGGCGAGGCGAAAGCTCACCGGTAGCTCGACTTTGTGATCGCGACCCTTTTTGTGCACGCGGCCGCGCGCCGCACGACGCCCGAGGAAATCACCGAAGATATCGCCAAACATGTCCGAGACGTTCTGGGCAAAACCGGCGCCGCGGCCGAAGCGATCGTAGTGACGCCGTTTCTCGTCATCACCGAGCACCTCGTAAGCCTGCGTCGCCTCCTTGAAGCGCTCTTCGGCACCGCGGTCGTCTGGATTTTTGTCCGGGTGATGTCGGTGCGCGAGCTTGCGATAGGCCCGCTTGATTTCCTGCGTCGTCGCGTCGTGGCCGACGCCGAGGATCTCGTAGTAGTCGCGCATCATCCCTGCGCGTAAATCGATTCGGCGATGCGGTAGGCCGACACCTCGAGGGCCTTGTAGGCTGCTTCGATGGCTGCGGCGTCCGCCGACCCCTCTTCGAGCAAAGCCTTGAGCGCGCCGAGGTCGTTGTCGATGAGCTCGGCGTCGATGGCCGCGAGCAGATTGCGGTACTCGCGCAGTGACTGCTCGGTCGAATAGGCAAGACCCTCCGCCATGTTGCGCAGCTCCGCGAGCTTGTGCTTGGCATCATCTTGCTGCTTGTGCTGCGCGGCCTCGCTGATGATGGCCTTGATCTCGGGCTCGGTCAGCCCACTCTGCGCGGTGATGCGCACCTGCTGACTCTTGCCGGTGCCAAGATCCTTGGCCGAAACGTGCACGATGCCGTTGGCGTCGATCTCGAAGGACACCTCAATCTGCGGCACGCCGCGTGGGGCGGGCGGTATACCGACGAGATCGAAGGTCGCGAGCGTCTTGTTGTCGCTCGCCATGGGACGCTCGCCTTGGAGGGCATGAACGCTGACGATGGGCTGGTTGTCCTGCGCCGTCGAAAAGATCTGCGACCGCCGTGCCGGCACGGTGGTGTTGCGTGGGATGATGGGCGTCATCACACCGCCCGCGGTCGCAACACCGAGGGTCAGCGGCGTGACGTCGAGCAGCAGCACATTCTTGATGTCGCCGCTCAACACCGCGCCCTGCACCGCCGCGCCAATGGCCACGACTTCGTCAGGGTTGATCTCGCGATTTGGCTGCTGGCCAAAGAAAGCGGCGACCTTCTGCTGTACACGCGGCATGCGCGTCATGCCGCCGACGAGCAGCACTTCGTCGATCGCGCCAATCGTAAGGCCGGCGTCTTCGAGTGCCTTGGCGCACGGTCCGAGGGTTCGCTCGACGAGCTCATCGGTCAGCTCTTCGAGCTTCGTGCGCGTCAGCCTCACGTTCAGGTGTTTAGGGCCCGTGGCG
>CAYHNK010000113.1:0-12888 GCA_964357695.1 uncultured Bdellovibrionales bacterium
GGGGGTCCCCCCGTGGGGCGCCCCGGGGGCGGGGGGGGTGCCTGGTAGCCTGCGGCGGGGCCCGCCCGCGCAGCGCGCCCCCTTGGGTCTCCGACCCCCCAACGAGCAGCCCGCCACCCGTTAGTGGATAGGCGTGCACGGTGGCGTTGCCGTTGGGAGCACGCCCCAGCGCGTCGCTGGCGGTCGTCGCGGTCAGGTCCTTGTCGTCGAGTGGAACGAGGAACACGGGCAGCGGGCGGGAGAGAAAGATCATCGCCTCGTCCCCGAGGGACTGGACGATCTGCGCCCAGTCGACATCGTAGCAGTAGCGTGCTCCTGCCTGGCGACAGGCGGCGCGCAGCGGCGCTTCGGGCAGCTTTTCGCCGAGCTGCTTGGCGAGATCAGCGAGACGAACCTGCCGCGTGGTGCCGAGCAGGCGTCCGTCGCGCGTGTACGCGAACCAGGAGCCGATGGGAGGCTCTCGATCGGTGCCCACGAGCCGCGCCGAGGCGCCGTCGTAGCTCGCGACGCCCGCAATGACGTCCGCGCGCACGAGCCCATAGGCGAGTGATTCGATACGCGCTGCCACCTGTAGATCCGAGCGCAGCTCCAGGCGCGCGCAAGACACGGTGAGCAATCGCGCATCGCCGCTCGTCGGTTGCACATCGCAGATGTCCTCGTCGCGCCAGAGCAACCACACCTTGCCGTGCTCGGCGGCATCGGTGGCACCCGGCGTCGCCGAGGCGGCAAGCTCATAGACGGGCAGCAGGCGACGCTTCTGATCGGGCGTGCACCCGAGGGTCGTGAACAACTTGGAGGTCGTGCCGCGAAGCTCCGCACGACACGACGCCTGGGCCGCAGCAACCGGTGCCCACGCGTCCGCAAACGCGCCGATGCGCAGCACGTCGAGATCATCAAAGAGGGTGGGGCTCTCGCCGAGGGCTTCGAGCACATGGGCGGCAATTGCGCTCGACACCACCGGCTGGAGACAGCGCAGCCGCCCGACATCGTTCATCAGGGTGCGCAGCATCGCCGGTCGATGCGCGCCGAGAGTCGCGAGGGTTTCGACCAGGCGCTCGGACTCGGCACAGGGGTCGGCACCCTCACGAGTTAGGCGTAGGAACGTGAGCACAGGGTGCTCCTCGCCAATATCGTGGGCGAGGCGCACTTGCTCGCAGAGCGTGCGATCGAGCAGGCCGTCATGGTGGGCAGCAAGCAGCGACCGCTGACTCGACTCATCCCCCTCACCGACGACGCGCTTGGCGTACGCCCGCTGCCATTGCTTGACGCCGGGCAGTGTCTCCGAATCGAGCGTCGGCCAGAGGCCTTGGACCCGCGCCAGACCCTCGCAGGGCTGGTCGCGCTCTTCGTAGGCACGCAATTCGGCGAACAGTGCCTGACGGTCGCGGGTGGCGCGAAACTCGCGCGCAAAAAAAAGGCCGACCCCGCCCAGGATGACGAGTGAAACCAAGGCAAATGCGAACGACAACAATCGGGATGGCATCGAGCGGTTGGCTCCACGGCTCGGTGTGCACGAGAGGCTATGAGCCGTATCGGCTCGGGTGTCAACCCTCTTGCGCTTCGAGCCAACGCTCCGCGTCGATCGCGGCCTGGCAGCCACTGCCCGCCGCCGAGATGGCCTGGCGGTAGACCGAATCCTGCACGTCGCCGCAGGCGAAGACGCCTGGGACGTTGGTGTACGTCGAACGATTCTTGGTGACGACGTAGCCGGTGGGCGCAAGCTCGAGCTGCGCCGCAAAGACCGCCGTGTTCGGGGAGTGGCCGATGGCCACGAAGACGCCGGCTACTTCCTTGACCATCGTCGCGCCCGTGGTCGCGTGCTTGAGGCGCACCGCGGTGACGACGTCCTTACCGAGGATCTCCTCGACGACCATGGGGGTGAGCAGGCCGATCTTCTCGTTCTTCTTCACCCGCGCGGCCATGATCTTGGAGGCGCGAAGCTCGTCGCGACGATGGACAAGCCACACCTTGCTGGCAAAGCGGGTCAGAAACAGCGCTTCTTCCATCGCCGAGTCCCCGCCGCCGACGACGATGAGCTCCTTGTTGCGAAATACCGGCAGCGCGCCGTCACACGTGGCACAGGCTGAGACGCCGCGGTTCATCAGGCGCTTCTCGCTCTCGATGCCGATGTAGCGTGCGGATGCCCCCGTGGCGACGATCACGGTCTTGGCGAAGTAGTCCTTGCCGTCGGAGGTAACCTTGAAGGGCCGCTTGGAAAAATCCACCGCTTCGACATCCTGGGTGAGGATGCGCGCGCCGAAGTGCTCCGACTGCTTGCGCATGCGCTCCATCAGCTCGGGTCCGGTGACGCCTTCGGGAAAGCCGGGGAAGTTCTCCACCTCGGTGGTGATCATCAGCTGCCCGCCCGGCGACCCACCGGCCATGAATCCTTCGAACATCAGCGGCCTCAGATCGGCCCGGGCGGTGTAGATCGCTGCCGTGTGGCCGGCGGGGCCAGAGCCGATGATGATGACATTTTCGACGGTGCTCATGACGACCTTTCTTCTTGTCGCGACGCGCGCGCTCGTAGGTTGTGACGCTGCTCGATGTCGCGCACGGTGTCGTGCAGCGTGATGTGGGGATCGCGCGGCGCAAAGCCAAGCTCGTGCGTGGCTTTGCTCGCGTCCAGATACCAGTAGTGCTCGGCCATCTCGACGCTCTGACGGTCGAGAACGCTGGCGCCGCCCCACAGGCGGCCGAGGCCATCGAGCAGCCGCCCTGCACGCAGCAGCGCCGAGGAGCTCACCCAAGGCCGCGGTGCGGCGCGTCCTGCGAGTCGGGCGACGCGCCCGAGAAAGCCCTCGAGCGTCATGTTGGCGGCGCCGAGAAGATAGCGCTCGCCTTTGCGTCCCCGCTCCGCGGCGGCGAGGCACATGGTTGCGACATCCCGTACGTCGACAAACGACACACCACCACCTCGAGGGATCACCGGCAGGCGACCGCGAACGACATTCTCCACGTCCCGGGTCGAGGAGCTGCGCTCGTCGCCAGGACCAAGCAAAAGACTGGGGTTTAGAATGACAATGTCAAGGCCGGTCGCGGCCGCAATCTCGAGCGCCGTCTCCTCCTGGTAGATCTTCGACAGGTAGTACGGCCAACGCGACACGAGCGCGCGGCGCAGGGGGGTATCTTCGCGGGAGATGGTCTGCGCATCGACGCTGACGGCGAGGGTGCCGCTTGTCGAAACCACGATGACGCGGCGCACACGAGCGGCCGCGGCGGCGCGTAGCAGGCAACGCGTCCCATCGACGTGTACGCGGTACATGGCGCTGGCGTCCTCGTCGCGCCGCGATACCAGGCCCGCAAGATGATAGACGGTGTCGATGCCGTCGAGCGCGCGTGTACATACGCTCTCGTTGGCGATATCGCCGAGCACGCTCTGAATCCCCAGACGGTCGAGGTGCAACGCCGGCCGCCGCACGAGGGCGCGCACGTGTGCCCCGGACGAGGTGCCCGCGGTGACTTCGGGCGCGCACAAAGCGTTGACGACATACTTGCCGAGAAAGCCACTGGCGCCGGTGACGAGCACGCGCGGCATGGTGACGACACTGGGGCCCTTCGCGCCGGTCATGCGGGACTCTCCTCTGCCTCGGCGTGCGCTCGTTCGAGCAACGATGCGACGAGCACATCCGGCTGGTATGTGTGCTCGTCACGCAGGGCCTCAACGCAACGTTGTACGAGGACGGCGACGCGTCGATACGCTTCACTGCGCGAGACCCCCTCGGCCAGAGCTGCAAGATGCGGGGGCTGAAGTGAGGCGCCGATGCGCGCGCCGATGCGCCGCGCCCGCGGCAGCAGCGAGGACCCTTTCGGCATCGCCTCGAAGGTGCCCCATAAGTACATAGGGAGGACGGCGCGGCCGGAGCTGAGCGCCAAGTAGCCAATCGAGCCTTGAAAGGGCAGCATGGCGCCGTCGGTCGAGCGCGTGCCTTCCGGGAACAGCAGCAGGCTCTTGCCGGCGTGCAGCACGCCGAGCGCTTGGCGCAGCGACTGCTTGATGGCGCCGTGTCGCTCAATGGGCAGGAGGTTGGTAAAGCTCTCGAAGTACGTGCGGCGGAGCTTTGTGGCAAAGAAGTAGTCTCGTGCGGCGAGCGAGACGAGCTCGCGACCATACTCGCCGAGGGCGGTCTTGATGAGCCCGGCGTCGAGGTGACTCGTGTGGTTCGCCGCGACGATAAATCCCTCGTCGCGCGGCACGTGAGCGCGTCCCTCGACGTGCGTCCGCATGACGCGCTCGTACAGGTGCTGCTGGCCCCAGCCAAGAAACCGACGTCCCAGCGTCGCGACGACACTGGGTAACGGGTACGTTGCCGGCCCATCAGTCACATTCTCGCGTGTGGCAAGAGGCGTGCGGCTGCGGCGCTCGTGCGGCTGCACGGCGAGGAGGCGCGCGACGTCCGCGACGGTTTCTGCGCCCATGAGCACTTCGCTGCGCAGATCTTCGCGGGCATAGTCCTCGAGCGCCCCGGCGAGCTCCGCGTGCATCAGCGAGTCGAAGCCGAGGTCGGCTGCAAGGCGCGTCTCCGGTCGGATGGACTCGGCCGCTCGTCCAGTCAGCGATGCAATCGCCTGCGCGACGAGCTCGTGCCGTGGGTCACCGGTCGCCGCCGTGCGCGCGGCAGTGCGCTCGATCGCGTGCTCGGCCGCCGTGACCTTGGTGAGCAGCGCGATGACGTCGCGACGCTTGACCTTGCGCGTGGCCGTGCGTGGCAGCTCGCCATCCCAGATCTTCAGCACCTTGATGCGTTTGTGGTACGGCAGCGATTCGCCCACTTTGCGCAGGTGTGCCACGACGGCCTCGCGAGTCGCGTCGCGGTCGCGATCGCCGTACTCGGGCACGACGAGGCAGGCCACACGCTCGCCGCGCTCGCCGTGCGGCAGACCGACGATGGAGAGCTCCTTGATGTGGTGCGTCGCGGCGTACAGCTCCTCGAGCTCATCCGGGTAGACGTTACGGCCATCGGCATCGACGATGAGATCCTTTCGGCGACCGACGAGGCGCAACCGGCCGCCTTCGTCCATTTCACCGAGATCGCCCGTGCGCAGCCAACCTTGGTCGAGCACCTGCGCGGTCGCGTCCTCCCGGCGCCAGTAGCCGAGCATGACGTTCGGCCCGCGCGCGAGCACCTCGCCAACGCCGGAGGCATCGGGACTGTCGATGCGCAGCTCGACGCCAGCAAGGGGCTTACCCACCGTGCCGAGGGCGCCGCGGTCGCGCGGGTCGCTCACGGTGAGCACCGGGGCCGCTTCGGTCAGGCCGTAGCCTTCGGTGAGGTCGAAACCGAGGCTGCGGAAAAAGCGCGTCGTTTCGGTGCCGAGGGCAGAGCCACCACTGACGAGATGGCGCAGGCGCCCACCGAGGGCGCGGTGCACGGGGTAGGCGGTCAAAGCACCGAGGTTCAGATCGGCATGCTCACGCACGAACGCGTTGAGCGCGCGCGTGCCTTCCAGCACCAGACGGGCGAGCTCGCCGCGCTCGCGCGCTTGCGCCTCGATGCGGCGCTGGAGCAGCTGCCAGAGCGCGGGAACGCCGATGAGCGACGTGACGCCGTCTTGCAGCGCGCGAGAGAGCATGTCGCCGCTCGTCTCCTCGAGATAGGTGATGCAGGCGCCGCGTGCGAGCGGCAGCAACATGCCGGCGGTAAACTCAAACGTGTGGTGCAACGGCAGCACGCTCAGTACGTGGTCGTCAGTCGTCAGATCGAAGATGCCCCCAAGACGCGAGACCTCGAAGGTGAAGCTGCGCCCGCCGAGCATCACGCCCTTGGGTTGCCCAGTCGTGCCCGAGGTGAAGATAAGCGAGGCGATGCGTGCGGGTGTGCGGTCCTCGGGCGTGCGCTCCTTGCAGCGCAGCGCGTCGGTGAGGAGCCAGTGCGGCGTCGGACCTCCGGCGGCTGCGAGTCGTTGCGCGACACGGGCCGAAACGAGCACGCCACTGGCCTCGGCGGCGGCTTCGAGTCGACCGAGCTCGGCGTTGCTTATCGCGGCGTCCACCGGCACGGCCGTGGCACCGGCGGCGAGGATGCCGAAGTAGGCGGCGAGCCACTCGGGTCGATTCTCGCATACGAGCAAGACGCGCGCCTCGCGCTCGACCCCCTGCGCCGAGAGGAACGCCGTTACGCGACGGGCGAGCGTGCGTAGCTGCCCGAAGGTCAACTGCTCGGTGCCATCCACCGTGGCGAAACGAGCGGCGACGCGATGGCGGTGGGCATGCGTTGCGGTAGCGAAGAGCTCGAGCAGGTCGCGATACACGTACGGCTGCTGTGGCCGCTCGGCGAGCTCTTCTTCGAGCTTGGGCAAGACCCAGCGATCGAGACCCGGCAAGTGCACATCGATCCAGTAGCGACGCCAGTCGATGTCCTCGGGGGCAAAGCCCAAGGCCTGGCGCTCGGGCTCGGCGATGCGACCGAAGAGCCGACGCGTGTTGTCGGTGCGAAAGACATACGCGTGCTCGGCGACAAACGGCACAAACAGCTCAAGGACTGCGGCGAGCCGCTGACTCTGTCGCTCGGCATCGACGGCAACCGCGTGCACGCGCTCGAGGGGCTGTCGCAGCCACGCGATGCGCTTGATGGCTCGACCGGCGCTGGCGTGGCGTAGGCCCTCGGCGAGCTGGCGGTAGCGGGGTACGGAGATCTGGCGAAAGGCGCGCAGCTCGAGCGGTTGCGTCTCGTGCAGGCGCTGCCACAGGGTTTTGACGCCGCTGCGCGCCCGGGCACGGTGCTCGCGACGCGCTTCGAAGGCGGTGAGCGCCAACGCTCGGCGGACGGTGAGCGCGTTGCGGTCGCCACTTGCGACTTGATAGACGAGTTCGTTGCTGCCCTCGAGGCAGGCGGCACCGGCCGCGATGATGGCGCCGGCCACCATGTCACAGGGCACGACATCGAGGATCAAGTCGCGGGCCGCGGGGAAGTGCGGCAGGCCGCGGCGCACCATGAGAATGAGCGGGGCGGTGGTGGTGAACCCCTCATTCCAACCCGGAAATGGAAACTCGTACGCGCTCTCGATGATCGCGGGTCGCACGATGCTGGCGCGCAGCTCGCCGCGCGCGACGGCACTCGCGATCACCTGCTCGCCGAGTGCTTTGGTGAAGGTGTACGTGTTGGTCCACCCCCAGGTGCGTGCGCGCTCCATGCCGACGCGCTTGAGCTCGGCGGCGAGCCACGCTTTGCGTTCGCGCGCCATGAACGTGTGCAGTGCGCGACCGTCGTCCGGGTCGCGCCCTTCGGCCTCGAGGCGCGTGCGGGCCTGAGAGCGCCAACGCGCCTTGTTGAGCGGGTCATCGGCACGGCGCCGCACGTCGGCAGCGAGGCTCGCGAGCTGCTCGATCTCTCGCGCGTGATCAAAGTCGTCGACCCCCTTGTCCCAGCCAAGGGGCGGTCGATCGAGCAGGGGCTCATCTTCGAGCACCTGGCCGCTGCGGCGACCGGCGACAAAGCAGGTGGATACGTGCACGAGGCCGGCTGCGAGATCACGGGCGAGCTCGGTCACGTGTCGCACGCCGATGGCGTTGATGGCGAGCGCCTGGTCGACGGCGGGATCGAAGTCGACGAGTCCGGCGCTGTTGATGATGAGGTCGATGCCATCTTGCATGAGCCTCGTCCGATCATCCGCCGTGAGTCCGCAGCCGGGCTCGGTGAGGTCGCCGTCGATGGGCACCACCTTCTCTTGCAGCACCGCCGCGACATCGCCGCCGTAGCGGGACACGAGCGGTCGCAAGGCGGGTGAGGTGGCGACGTGCTTATCAAAGCGCACGCGCGCGCGGTCGTTGATGCCGGGGCGGATGAGCGCATAGATGCGCCCCACCTCGGGGTAGCGCTCGAGCAACATCGACAGCACCACCTTGCCGAGAAAGCCGGTGGTGCCAGACAGCAGGATGTTCTTGCCTGCGAGCTGTGCCCGAGGCGACAGCGCAGGCGTCTTCGTCGACGCGTCCATGGTTATCCGCGCGCCAACGTAGTCTGTACGTGGGAGGCGTGTAAATACCACGGCGCTCATGCCGCGAATCGCTTGGGACGGCATCGAGCGCTACCTCGAGCCGGTTGTACGCAACGTCTGATCCAACTGCGTCGTGATGTCCAGGCTACCGCCCTTTGCTGCAACGGAAGCGCTCGTAGGTCTGCGGCTGCGGTGGGTGCACCGCCACGCAGCCCGCGGGTACCTGGCACGCGCGCTGAACCTGACGCAGATACCAGGGCGCTCCCGCCTGGTCGGTCAGACTGGCCTGAAACGTGCGCATGAAATTCGCGTGCAACGACCAGTCGGTCATGAGCTCGGGCGGACACACGGTGACGAGCTGGTCGGTGGGCATCGCCACTGGTTGCGATGTGAAGTCGGCGTGAAAGGCGCGCTGCTTGCGAACGTTGTGGCGATCGAGCACGCCCGCGACGAGGGCGACGACCACCACAACCACGCTGCCGTAGACGAGCCACTGTCGCCGTTGGCGGGACGCTGCAAACCACTTCTCACCGCGCGCGGCCGCGCTGCCAAACAGGACGGCAAGAAACACCGCGTACACCGGGTAGCTCGGGTACGCGTACCATGCACTCTGCTTGCCGCTCAGCGCAATGGGGAGACTTGCAAGCAGAGCAAGCAAGCCCAATGCCGCAGTTGCGCGCTCGTACCGCAGCGGCGTGCGCTGGTGCAGCTTCAAAGCAACAGAGGTCAACACCGGGATGGCAAGGTTACTCACAATCGAAAGAACGATGTAGTAGCGCGCGGTGTGCGCCTCGATGCGTCGACCGCTGATACTCGCTGCCACTTGTGTTCGCAGGTATGCGAGCAGAGACGTCGACGCCTCTGCGCTCGATGCCATAGCGATCACGGCCACGGTCAAGGCCGCGAGTGCACCTGCTGCCACGGCGACGGTCTGTCGGCGCCGTCCCTGTGGCCAAACCGCAAAGGTCACCGCAGGCCACGCGAGGGGAAAGAGACCCACCGGACCCTTGGACAAGAAGGCCGCGACCACGGCAAGACCGGCGGCAAAGCCCCAAGCGAGTGCGCGCGGTGTGCTCGGAGTCCGCTGCCCGTGAAGGAAGAGAACCAACGCCGCGCTCGTAAACAGCACCATGGTGTTCTCGAGCATATTGTTTGCGAACATCCACGACGTCAGAGGCACGAGGGCGAGCAGCAAGAGCGCGAACCAACTGCCGGCATGATCTCGGAGATCGAGCGCTCGCCAAAGTGCAACAACCAGCAAGCAGAGGAGCAGGCCGCAGACGAGGCTATAGAGCGCCTCGATGTGGCGCGCGTCGCCGACGAGGCGAAACGCCAGCGACTCCAACCACAGCGCGAGCGGTGGATGCTCGACGAAGACGGGGTAGAGCGTTTGCGTGTAGAAGGGCTTCCAGAACGAGCCGCGACCGAGCGCCAGGTTGCGGGCGATGGCGGCGTAGGTGATGCCATCGACGAACATGCCGCGGCTGAACAGGCGTGGCAGCAGCGCGGCGAGAAAGAGCGCGACCACCGCGAAGAGTAGGCTGGCGCGCGCAGAGCGCAGGGAGCGGGCGTCGACGCGGTCGAGGTGCTCAGTCGGATGCGAAAGACGGTTCACGCCAGCTGCCACAACATGTCGAACACGTCCGCGTTCTCGGCAAGACGTGTCGCAAGCTGCCGCGTTTCTTTCTCAAAAGTGGTGGTAGCTGTACACGTCTTGACCAAGTTGATGCGCCGCAGCACGTCGCTCGCGGCGCCAACGAGCGTGCTGGTTCCAGCACCACTCTCCTTGAGGGTGATCCAGTTGGCGAGATTTTCGCGCGGGAAGTTGGCGTAGAAGTAGAGCTGCCCGGTCCACTGGCCGTTGGGATCACCGACGTACTCGAGGTTCACCGCTTGGCGTCCGAGCTGCGGGGCTTCGACCTGCAAAACGCCGCGCCAGCGCCGCAAGACGAGATTCTCGGCGCCCGCTATCTTGATCGCCACCGTGCCTCCGTTGCCGGAGACCTCGACGCCGTAGCTCGCGACCTGACTCGCGTCGTGGCTTTGGCCGATGGCGAGCCAAGAGAGCGGGTTCGTGCGCACCACCACACGGCCGCCGTCCGCGTATTCGACGTGCTCGGACTTGGTGACGGTGAAGGTCAACGACGCCGGGGAGTTGTTCGTGATGACAAACGATGCTTCGGTCGTGCGCGCGTTGAAGCGAATACTCGTGTGATCGATGCCGAAGGTCCCGGGCAGCGGCGCAACCCCTTGCACGGGCTCGGCGCGCGGACTGTCTTCCTCGGCGGTGCAGAAACCGGTCTCTCCATCCTGGAGCGAGCAAAACTGCCCGTCCGGGCAACGGGACGCATCGGTGTCGCACGGATAGCGGCAGGTGTGCCGAAAGCACTGCTGGCCTTGGGGACAGTGCCCATCCTCGTCGCAGGTCGTACGGCACCGATTCGCCACGCACTCCTGAAAGTCGGGGCACTCCGACGGGCGATAGCAGGGCAGGATCTCGGTAGGCGCCTCGCTACCGCCATCCGGGTCAGTTTCGCATGCGCCGTCGCGACACACCGCTCCCGCGAGACAGCCGAGCATGAGGCCATCGGCGCCGCACGCCACGTAGCTGCCGTCATCACGCTGGATACCCTCGCGGCAAGGCGTGTAGCACGCGACACTTGCGGGGATGCTGACGTGCTGGCAGGTAGCGCTGCGACACTCGAGCCCAACGTCACACGGCGAATCCACGCGACACAGGCAGCCTTCGACGCCCGGTTCGCACGCCGTGCAGGTGCCGTCGATGCAGCGGCCGCCGACGTTGCATGTGCCGTTGTGATTACACTCCTGTCCGATGCCGCCTCGCGATGGGCCCGGTTGCCCATTCTCGCCACTGCCACCGCACGCGGGTGCAAGCACGAGGAGCGCCATCGCCGATGACAGGCGCACGCGGGTAGACACAGGCAGACCATCAGATCGCGAGATCGGTCGCATGGGGGAGGTCTCCGTACCGCGCCATACGCCAGAGGTGCACATCGCTTGTCAACCTCAAAAGCGCGGCGACGCTCAGCACACGCGAAGCTTGCGATCTCGCTTGCGCGGGCGCCTCGACGTCGGCCTTCGGGCTCCCTTTGTGGTCTTCACCCCCGCCTCGGCAGCGTAGAGCGCTTCGGTGATCCAGCGGATGCCGGGCGACTTGCGCGCCGCAGCGGTTTTCGCCACAGTGCCGCCGCATGTTGACCGTGTGGCTGTTGGCGCTCGGAGCGAGCTGTGGCTGGGCAGGCTTTGACCTCGGGCGCAAGGTGCTCGCGGCGCGGCTCAAGACGCTGCCGCTCGCGACGCTGGTGGTGCTCGGCGAAGTACCCATCTTTCTCGTGTGGGCTTTGCTGCAGCCGCGACTTGCCATCGCACCTGGCTACTTGGCACCGGCGGCCGTCTCGGTGGTGCTCAACGTTGCCGCCAACCTGCTATTTATCCGCGCGGTGCAGATCGCGCCCTTGGGCCTGACGATCCCGTTTCTGGCGTTCACACCCGTGTTTACGGGTGTGACCGCGCTCGTACTGCTCGCCGAGCTCCCGACCTCGATGCAGGCCCTCGGCATCGCCGGGGTGGTCGCTGGCGGGCTCGTGCTCGCCACCGCAGGCGGTGATGGCGCTCAGAGTTGGTGGCACGCCGTGCGGCGATCGCGCGGCAGTCTGCTCATGCTCGTCGTGGCGGCGCTGTGGTCGGTGACTGGGCCCTTCGACAAGGTGGCGCTACAGTACGCGTCTGTGCCGGTGCACAGCCTGGTGCTGACCTCCGGCGTGGCGCTTGGGCTCCTCTTGCTGGTGGTTCTCGGGCGCCGGACTGCGGAGCTCGGGACGGCGCTGCGTGAGTGGCGGCTGCTCGGTCTCTCGGTGCTCGCGGCGGGTCTCGGATTGGCGCTGCAGCTGACGGCCATTCGTGAGCTCTACGTGAGCTTTATGGAAGCGCTCAAGCGAACGGTGGGCATGAGCGCTGCGCTCGTCAATGGGCGTATCGTCTTTGCGGAGCCGGTGACGCCGCGCAAGCTCGTGGCAGTGGCGCTGATGGCTGTGGGCGTCGTGCTCATTCTCACGCCTGCGTGACGCTGCGTGGGTGAACACCCGGCACGCGGCGAGCGTCCAACACCTGTGAGGCCACCAGCCGAGGAACAGAAATTGGCGATTGACCCGCGATCTGGAAATCTTGTAGAGACCGGGCACGCATCGGCCCAAAGCGGGCAAGGTGCCTACACGCGGAATGGTGCTTCGGGGGTAGGGTCAACAACGGAGCTGGTAGCAACAAGGAGAAGAGGATGAGCAAGATCAAGTTGATGTTGGTGATGATGACAGGCGTGGTGGCGCTCGGCGTGGCCGCAGTGGCGATGGCTGGCGTTCCCGCTGGCAAGGAAGTGCTCAAGATCGAGCTCTTGCCGGTCAAGCAAGGCGCCGTGACGTTCGCGCACGCCAAGCACGCCACCGAGTTCAAGAAGGCAGACGGCGCGGCCATCACCTGCAAAGACTGCCACCACACGTTGGCGGCGGCCGAGCCGGCTGCGGGTGAGGCGGTCAAGTCCTGCGACTCGTGCCACGCCAAGGACGGCGTCGCCAAGACCGTTGACGGCAAGCAAGTGCCGCCCGTCGGTACGCTCAAAGATGGCAAGGCGGAGATGAAGTCGGTCATCTTCCACAAGACCTGCCTCGACTGTCACAAGGCGATGAAGGCCGCTGGCAAGAACATCGCCGGCTGCACCACCTGCCACAAGAAGTAGCTCGGGCAGAACCCAAGGCCTCGTAGGCCGGTGGCGCGTCGCAATGCCTGCTCGGGTTGCGGTGGCCACCGGCCTTTTTTTAGGCTGCTTTTCTTCGCTGACGACGCACGACTTCGCTGGGGTTATCGTCGACGCGCACCGTAGGGGGCGCAGTTCTTTTTGAGAGCCGCGATCACGCAGCGGCGTTGATTTGACGCGGA